>NZ_JBEQWH010000002.1:0-274293 GCF_047501175.1 Candidatus Methanoprimaticola sp. MG2 | reverse complement strand
ACGGCGACAGCCGCGAGGAGTTTGAGCTTGCACTGCCCCCCCCCCGTGACTTCCATTTTGTTCGTTTTCATGTATGATTCCTCCGGATTTTCAATTCCGGCCAGACGCATACGGGTCCGATCCTCTCTCCGGATCACGGTCCCATCGCGTCTGTGCCGTCGATGAGAGTGTCCATATATGTCGTAGACCTGTGTGGATTCGACGGAAGTAACTGAAAAACGGCATGTTTTCACATGGGATGCGGACATGCCGATGCCGTGTCCCTCACAGACATCCCCTTGATCGATCGAGGCCGATACGATTCGTATCCGATTCGGTGCATTCGTATCAGACATTATATTCATCTGACACGAATATTATATTCAAAACACCGACGATTATAGTCGGATGAGGGATCCCTAGGATTCTGGAGATGCGGCACCCTGCCGCGGACACGACCCCGAAGGACACCCCATCGTCCCCTAGCCTAAGTGTAAATACCAGTTGGCCTCTCGATGCGTACCATGGTCGCAGGGGGGTACACCGAGGCGGAGAGGAGGATAGTCATACTGGCGTGCTGCCTCTCCGGTTTCATAGCCCCTCTGCTGAGCACGATGATGAACCTCTCCCTGGTGTCCATCGGGAACGAGTTCTCCGTCGGATCCCATCAGCTCGCCTACGTGAACACCGCGTTCCTGCTTTCCTCCGTGGTGTTCATGGTCCCGATGTCCAAGGCGGCCGACATATTCGGGAAGAAGAGGGTGTTCCTCGCAGGGCTCGTGATGATCCTGGCCGCATCGGTGGCGGCCATGTTCTCGCCGTCCTTCGGATGGCTGATCGCATGTCGCGTGGTCATGGGTGCCGGCGCAGCATCGCTGTCGTCCACCAGCATCTCCCTGATAACCGACGTCTTCCCGGGGAACAGGAGGGGAGGCGCCATAGGGTTCCAGACGATGTGCGTGTACATCGGCCTGGCCGCCGGTCCCCCGGTGGGCGGCGCGATGAACGACCTCTTCGGATGGCACTCCCTGTTCCTGCTGATCGTCCCCCTGGCGGTGATGTCCTTCGTCGCCATGACCATGTTCAGGCACGAGATCTCCCCGGACGCCGGGACCAGGTTCGACGCGTCGGGCTCGGTGCTGTACGGCCTCGGGATAGTGCTCGCGATGGGAGGCGTGATAAACATGCCCCAGACGTGGGCGTTCGTGTCCCTGGCGGCGGGCGTGGTCCTCCTCGGGCTGTTCGCCCGGAGACAGCTGAGGATACCCCACTTCCTCCTGAACGTCAGGCTCTTCAAGAATAGGGTGTTCACCGGATCGTGCGTCGCGGCGTTCCTCAACTACGCCGCGTCCTACTCGATCTCGTACTTCATGGCACTCTACCTGCAGAGCATCGGCGCGCTCACCGCCACCGAGGCGGGGATGCTCATGCTGACGCAGGCCGCGATACAGGCGTTCCTCACGCCGTTCTTCGGAAGGAAGTCCGACAGGCTCGCGGACAAGCGCATACTGCCCACCGTGGGCATGGGGCTCACCGGCCTCGGGGTGGCCACCTTCCTCCTGTACGGGACGGAGCTCCAGCTCCCGCTCGTCCTGGCGACGATGGCAACCGTCGGGCTGGGCGTGTCCATGTTCTCGGCCCCGAACACGTCCGTGATCATGGGTTCCGTCCCCAGGGAGGAGACCAGCGAGGCCTCCGCCATGGTGTCCGTCATGAGGCAGACCGGGATGATGGTCAGCATGGGCGTGGCCATGCTGTTCATATCCGTGATCATGGGCGGTGCGGACAACCTCGTGCCGGAGAACTACGGTGTGTTCGTGGATGTCATGCACATCTCGTTCGGCGTGTGCCTGGTGATGTGCGTCGTCGGTATGGTGGCCTCTCTGCTGAGGGGGAGCGGCCGCGAGATGTGACCCGGGAGGGATCGGATGCGACGCATCTGGTCCCATGGGAAAGCACCCTGTCCCTGACGAGGAAGTCCTCTTTGTGTACAACCAGGTAAGTGCAGAACGGTCCTCCGATCCAGCAAACGTTCGTGCAACCCCACACCGAGGATACGGCAGGATCGTATCAACATATGCAGGGTCCACGACGACCGCATGATCGTCGAGGGATCCATGTGCAATACTGAGACGATCAATATGTTCAAGCAGATACATCCCCAGGAGGTGGGACGATGCTCGATGTGGTCCGTCGCAGGAGGGCAAAAGGTGTGTTGTCATTGGATGACATCGCTGTCAAGGTAGGTCCTGTAGCACGTCGTTATGGGGTTCCGAAGGTCTACGTCTACGGTTCCTATGCGAGAGGGGAAGCGGACGGTGATAGTGACATAGGCCTCTGCATCGAGAGCGGACGCATCAAGGACTACTTCGAGCTCGGTCATTTCGAGACAGACCTGAAGATGTCCTTGGGAAGGATGTGGACATAACGACCACCGGCGCATCCGAAGAGTTCATCGATTCCATCAGGAAGGACATGGTGCTCATCTATGAAGGATGACAAAGGGCGTCTGAGAGGCATCCTTCGTGCATGTGATGGGATTGGGGGACATGTCTTTTGTGTGCACACATCATGATTCGGCGACATTGAAACAACTAACTCTATGCTGAAATCATCATGGACATGTGAGAATCCGTTCAGATGACAGAACGTGTCAATATCGGTCAGATCATCTTTCGTGCATCTCATTCAGCAATTCTCCAAGATTCGTACCCATCTCTCCCTTGAGATGATTGACATCATGACATGACCCCATGCTACGTGAGATTGCCTCATCGGTCCTATGCATGAACATGCCCGGGTCGAAGTCGGTTTTACTGTAGTGGTTGATGGGATTCACATTGCGAACGATGCGATCAAGCTCGACCTCTGAGAATCTCTTGTTCGAGATCATCGGGTTCCGAAGGAGCTCTTTCCTGTCGATTAGATCAAACTCCTCGAAATGCATCATGAGCCATACCTCGAAACATGGATTGGATATGTAAGGTCTGTAGCCGCAGCGTCTGCATCTTCTTACAAAATCATCCATCACCGAAGCATCTCTGTTATCTCTGTCCCTATCCACAATCACACAGACCTTGTCCACTTCTGGACGATAGTCTATAAGCTCCGGCAGGTCTATCCGCGGACGACAGCGAAATGTTTCGAGGGCTGCATCTATGCATGTCTCAATCATTGAAGGGATATCTGTCACAAATCCACTCTCATCTGTATGCTTCTTCGATCCTGATCTTACTTTATCACGATAGAGGCTCATGCTTCTGTCGGCCCTTGATACGTCGGATAGAGTCCCTATGGAGTTGCATGCCACTTCCAGGAATATATCGACAGAGTAGCGCCCGGACCTAACACATCTCATATACTCGTCCAGAAGATTCAGGAGTGTGGTCGGGTGGCTTAGACCAGCATCTATCACCTCTCTTTGAAGGAGTACAATCTCGATCAGGCTCGATATCCCCGTGAGGGATCTGTTGTCTCTCAGAGCATCGAAGTAGATCTGCTCTGTCCTGTAACCCTCTGTCACTATGATGTATTTTGAGGTCACAGTCCTGGATCTTATGTTACGATGAGGATTGAACCTCTCTTCGACAGGCCTCATTCGTCCTTCCCCGTAGGGAAGATGGTCGAGAACACGGGCACACCTCCGTATCTACCCTCACGATATGCCTTTTCAATACGGCGATCGCTCCTTTCGTTGAAATCTTCCAGAGAGTATATTTCGGAGCGTCCTTCTGGATCCTTCTCTATGAACCAGATTTCGTCACGTCTGAGCAATTGAAAATCCATCAGGGATGATTCATGGGTGGTGAATATCATCTGGGATCTGCCGGACAATCCGCTCTCCAGGAACATCTTCACGAATCTGAACGTGAGTTGCGGATGCAGGCTGGTATCCAGTTCGTCGATGATGAATGTCGAATCCTTGTTTCCAATGAACACCGATGCTAACAGGCCATAGAGTTTCCTTGTTCCATCGGATTCCTCATCTGGGCGATAGGCGACAGTTTCCCCGTTGTGGCGATAGACAATCTCGTCGAAGACCACCCTGTCATCGACAAGAGATACTCTGTAATTGTTCACACTGGCATAGCGATTGTATCCCAGCCTCATGCTTCCAGCAGTGTCCTGCGAGCTGAGGTTCCTCTTCAGTCTGCTCACAAATCCTGGGGGCAGAGCTTCGTCGATATTCTCCCTATGGGCATATCCGATGCTGTTTATGCCGGTGCCGAACGTGGAGATGACGCGGTTCAATCTCTCAAAATCCTCATCGGAGATCAGAACCTCCGGGTTGAACGGATAGTCGGTGTCTATGAAGCAGAGGCTGTTCCTGAACCAGTCATACACATCGTTGAAAATACCGATGTCCCCCTCAGAAGGACGAGATCTCCTTCCCATAACATTCAGGAACAGTCTGTCCTCATTGTTCACAGTGTCCTCCGCATAGACATCCAATCTCTGCTTCTCCTGTCCCTTGAAGCGGTGTTCAATCCTCTTACCGGTCCTTTGGAAGACGATTTCGCTCTCTCTGTCGACATACAGCTTATAGAGCCATTCATCTACGACCTCCTGCCTGTTCGCGATATATTCGAAGCCATAGGAGTACAGTTGACCTCTGACTTCCAATTCTGTCTCGAAATATGAGGGCATGTTCCTCATCCTCTCATCCGGTCTGAAACAGCGGTCGGCGGGAACCTTATCATCCTGAACGACATATGATCTCATCGCGCGCAGTGCCTTGACAAGATTCGATTTTCCGGAGGCATTGGCCCCGTATATTGCTGCGGCACGCAGCACTGGTACACTCCCTCCGCTGTCCAGATGGTCGGGATGTCCATCTGTTCTGCCAGGTGTCATAGACAGTTCTTGAATTTCTTTGAACGAGCCGTAGTTCCCTATCTTGAATCTGATTAGCATGGTAGTTCTCAATTGTATCGATTTTTTCGAGTAATTTTCATATGTTAATACTTAATGATTCCTATATGTCGACGTTCGATATATAATTGGTGTCTATCTTCAACAGCGATATGAGGGTCGAGCTTGTAAGATTCTCCCCTCATTTTCATGAGTCATTATCTTAGAAATCGACGACTCACGTGACGACTCGGTGGTGCCCTCAATGCCAGAATCAGTCTCGATTACGAGGAGGCCGTTCCAGAGTGCTTCATAGACGACCAATGACACGAGATCGGTATGTGGACGAGCATGGTATCCCCGCATCTATGACGGGGTACTGTGAGAACATCGAGGAATGCGTATTTCGGGGAAGATGGGGAGGACTTCTTCAGCATTATGTTGTACTACTGGCTGTCTCGTTCGCCCTGTAACGGGTTGGCGGGTGTGTATAACCGTGTTGTCGGTACAGCGGCCATAAGGGGTCTGGGACGTGTTTTCAGATATATCGGATCATTGGTAGATTTTATACACTCATTATGGTAGATTTTCTATAATGGGTATGGATAATATTTAATAACCATGTGGAACAATCTTCATTCGATATTGATATGCTGACACCAGATGGATACATGCCTAGACTCGTCGATTCCGAATTGGACATCATGTTGAAGACATTCGGAGCCGTCTGCATAGAAGGGCCGAAATGGTGCGGTAAGACTTGGACTGCCATGAACAAATGCAACAGCAGCATCAACATATCCCAAGGAAACCCGACCGCTCATAGTATAGTATCTGTAGATCGGAATTATGCATTCAAGGGCGAGACCCCGCGGCTCATAGACGAATGGCAGGATGTACCGGATATCTGGGATGCGACGAAGATAAAGGTGGATGAGAGCCGGGAGACGGGACGCTTCATACTCACAGGATCCTCCACTCCCAGGAACAAGGGGGTATCCCACAGTGGTGCCGGACGCATCGGTAGCCTTCGTATGCGTCCTATGTCGTTGTTTGAATCGGGTGATTCGGACGGTTCTGTATCATTGAAGGGACTCTTCGAAGGCACGTTCGAGAATGTCGGAACCAAGGAACCATCGCTGGAACGGCTTATAGACCTGACCATTCGTGGTGGATGGCCGTATCTCGTGGGCAGAGACCCCATTGGACATGTGCTCGCCAACCGGGAGTATCTTCAGAGGATCGTGGACAGTGCATGCCGCATGGACGGGGTTGAAAGGAATCAGACGAAGATGATGATGGTCTTCAGATCACTCGCCCGTAACGAGTGCACCGTATCGGGCGTATCGAGAATCGTGTCCGATATACGCGACAATGACGACGTCTCGATATCCAATATGACGGTGGACACATATCTGGACATTCTATCGAGGCTCTTCATAGCGGATGATCTGCCTGCGTTCAGCACAAACTACAGGTCATCGGTCCGTATAGGGAAATCTCCCAAGAGACGTTTCGTGGACCCATCCATTGCAGTCGCCGCACTGGAATTGACCCGTGATAAGTTGATCAACGATCTGAATACGTATGGCTCCCTGTTCGAATCGATGTGTGAGCGTGATCTGAGCGTCTACGCGTCCGCCAACGGTGCGAAACTGTTCCACTATCGTGATGACAAGGGCCGTGAGATAGATTCGGTGATGGAGATGCCCGACGGGAGATGGGGCATGTTCGAGATCAAGCTGGGGGCCAATCAGATCGACCGTGCGGCCGAGTCCCTTCTGAGGATGCATGACATTTTCCCTGATGAGGACAAGCCCTCCGTGCTCTGCGTATTGTGCGGAATGGTTCCCTATGCATACCGGAGGCCCGATGGTGTGTACGTCGTACCGATCACTGCCCTGCGCGACTGACCGTGTCCATATCGTCCAGATATCTGTGGGGTTTAGGCATCTTTAACAGGAAATCCCTATATCCGTCCAGTTTTTCCTGCCTCTCATGTCGAGCGCGGCGGACGACAACTTCCAGTTCCAGAAGATCATAGTGATTCTGGGATTCACCCTTCTGATCATCAAGTACTTCGCATACTGGCTGACCGGGTCCGTCTCGATCTTCACGGACGCCACCGAGTCGATAGTCAACGTCGTCGCCGCATGCGTCGGGATATATGCGCTGTACCTCTCCGCGAAGCCTGCGGACAAGAACCATCCCTTCGGTCACGGGAAGATAGAGGTCATCTCGTCCGCCATAGAGGGGTCCATGATCATGGCCGCCGGGGCCATCATCGTGATGGAGACCATAAAGTCCTTCATAGACCCGGTCGAGAGCATAAACCAGTTGGACATCGGACTGGTCCTGGTCGCCCTCGCGGCCGTCGCGAACTTCGCGGTCGGACGCGCCGCCATCAGGAAGGGCCGCAAGAACCGCTCCCCCGCGCTCGAGGCGAGCGGGAAGCACCTGTGCTCCGACACCTATTCGTCCGTGGGGATCCTTCTGGGCCTGGCCGTCGTCTACGTGGCCCAGTTCATGGGATACGACGCCAGATGGCTGGATTCCACCATCGCGGCGGTGTTCGGGTTCATCATAATATTCACCGGTGTCGGCGTCCTCAAGAGGGCCGTCGACGAGACGATGGACGCGGCCGACCAGGAGCTCCTCGAGCAGGTGACGGAGACCATCAACGAATACCGTCACGACGATTGGATCGACGTGTACAACCTCCGTCTGATCAAGTACGGTCCGAAGATTTACGTCGACATGAAGGTCGTCCTTCCCAGGGGCATGACCGTGGAGCACATGGGTATCGAGAGCAAGGAGATCGAGAGCGCCATCCGCTCCAAGTACGGCGACTCGGTCGAGACCTCCATCAACCCCGTCCCGTGCAGGCCCTGCCATTGCAGGTACTGCTGCAGGAGCTGCCTGTGCAGGGAGGAGGAGTTCGACCACGTTCTGGATTGGGACTCGGATTTCCTCAGGACGACGGACCCCCATGACTTCGATCCCGGGGCTGCCGACGAAAAGTCAAATAACTCGGATTGAGGATTCGGGACCCATGGCAGACGCTATTCCTGAGAAGATCTCCGAGGCAGGACTCTCCGACTGGTACGGTTCCCTTTCGTCCCAGGACAAGGTGAGGACCCGCAGGTATCTGGACGGTATCGATTCTTCATCGGCCAACGCCTTCCTGGTGGATCTCATGGCAAGGGCGGTGGACGACCACAACTACAAGCTCGCCGTGACCGCGGGCGAGGAGCTGGAGTCCATGGAGCTGTCCGACCTGGATCGTTTCAGGGCCACGGAGGGGTTCATAGAGGGTCTGTTCGGATCGGACATGTTCGACCGCGCCAAGGAGATGTGCTGCAGGAACCTGGACCTGTACCCGTCCGTCGCGGACGGGATCATGGTCGACGGGGCCCTTCCCAAGGCGATCTCCTGCCGCAACAGGCTGATCGACATCCTCGTCGGCGTCGAGGGCAATTACGACGAGGCCTATGCGGTACTCGACCAGTACTGCGAGATGGGCCTCATCGATGCCGAGGAGAGGGACTACAGGAAGCAGAGCCTGAAGATCCACAGGATGCAGAGGTCGTTCGACAACATATTCAACTACCGCCCCGTTGAATGACGTCCTTCCAGGGCACCATCGGGACGACGTCTATGGCGGGCTCCTCGTAGGGATGGACCTCCACGATCCTGGAGACTACCCTCTCGAGGTCCTCCGCCTTCACGGCGAACTCTATGCGGACCTCCTCCGCGACCTCGACCTCCCCGATCCTTCCGCGATACGGGTTCGAGCCCTCGAGCGGTCTCCATGTGCCGTTGACCTTCCACCAGCAGAAGCACCGGTCGTATCCGGGATACAACGGGGTCAGGACCTCGTTCACCGAGTCCATGAACCCCTGCTCGGTCCCCGAGGGGACGTTGACCGCCACCTTGTAGCAGTCCATCACTTGTTCCTCTCGACCTTGAACGGGAGCTTGAACGGGAGTCCGGTGTACTCGGCGAGGGGGCTGTCGCGGTCCTCGTCCAGGTAGCTGGGGCGTCCGACCCCGGGGCCGCCCTTGGAATCGATCTCCTTGATGAGCCTGTCTATGTGCTCCAGCCTTTCGGGGATCTGGGGGATCATCCTCTCCTGGCCGGACTTGAGGAATGATGTGCTGAGGACGGTGGCTATGAGGGATATCGGGGGCACCACGTACATCAGGCCGGCCATGATCCCCGTGGCCTTCTTCAGGTCGCTGATGCTGTTGATCTTCTCTATCAGAGCGTCCTGGGGAACGTTCTTCAGCTTCCCCTTGAGGGAACGGTACATCAGCTTCTGCCCCCCTATGACGACGTCCACGCTCCATTGGACCTGCCCGAACACCGGCGCAGGCTTCCCGCAGGCCTTGGTGGTCTTGTCGAGGATCGCCTTCCGGAGGTCGTCGGCCGTCGACCCGGGGAACTCCGTCCAGTTGTATCCCGCGGTGTACTTGGAGTGGGAGTCGCTCCCGGAGGTCTCCGCCCATCTGCCGGGGTAGCGGTCCATGACCAGCCTCGCGAACATGTTCGTGTACGCATCGGGATGTCCGCCGTTGATGACCTCGAACCCGTCTATGTCGAGGTCTAGGACCCTCTCCTTCAGTCCGGGGACGTGGAAGCTGAACGGATGGGGGGCTATGACTATCCCGTCCTGCTCCCTGATGATGTCGATGGTCTCCTCCACGGAGAGCATGGACGGGATCCTCTCGTTCAGGAACAGGCCGATGACCTCGCCGTCGGCGGTCGTGACCTCCTCCCCTGCGACGACCTGTATGTCGTCGAACTGCTCGGCGTACCTCTGTCCGAGGAACGCGCCGTGGATCTCGTCGTGATCGGTTATGCAGAGCACGTCCATGCCGTTCCGGCGCGCGCGGTCCACCTGTGCGGACGGCTGTGCCACGGACTCAGGGAACTTGATTATCCCGAGCTTCTGGAATCCCGAGTATTCGGTATGGAGGTGAGTGTCCGCTTTTCCCATCGGCCGTTCCATCCGTTCTTCGATTTAAAGTGACCGTCGGCAGCTTAGGGATCAGGCGTAGTAATACTCGCCCTTGCCCTTCTGCTCCCTGTCGAGCCTCGACTCGGGCTTGTTGATCCTCGGCCTGTGGGTGTCCGCGTCCCTGCGGAACGTGATGTCGACGGCGGAGAGGAACCTGTTCATGCCCTCGCGCATGTCGAACGGCCCGTCGCCGACCCCGTGGTGCCCCGGCTCCCCGCCGAACACCATCATGGAATCGGAGACCATGTCGAGGAAGTAGATGTCGTGGTCGACGACCATGGCGCTGCGCCCGGACTTCTCCATCATGCGCCTGATGGTCTTCGCGGCGTTCATCCTCTGGTTGGAGTCCAGGTAGGCGGACGGTTCGTCGAAGAGGTAGATGTCCGCCTCCGTCGCGAGGCACAGCGTGATGGCCACCCTCTGCAGCTCTCCCCCGGACAGGTTGGCGACCTTCTTCTCCATGAGGTACTTGATGCCCAGAGGCTCTATGACCTCCCCGTTGAAGAAGCTCGAGCTGACAGTCTCGTAGGCCTTCATGAAGAGCAGGTCCTGGACGGTGCCGTCGAAGTCTGCCGCGATGTACTGGGGCTTGTAGGCGACCTTCACCTTGCTGTCCATCTCCCCCTCGTCGGGCTTCACGATCCCTGCGAGCATCTTCACGAGGGTGGTCTTCCCGGTGGCGTTGGGTCCGACGATACCGACGGACTCCCCGATCTTGACGGACCCTCCGGAGATGTCCAGCTGGAACTCCCCGAAGTCCTTCCTCAGGCCCTGGAACGTTATGAGGTCGCCGGTCTGCCAGTCCCCGCGGGGAGGGGACGCCTCGAACTCGATGGGCCTCTCCCTGAAGCGGATGTTCTCCTCCGGGAGGTATCCGTCGAGATAGACGTTGATGGCCGTCCTCACCTGTCTCGCGAGGGTGAACACCCCGTACGCCCCTTCGGAACCGTAGACGACGTTCACGTTGTCCGCGAGGAAGTCCAGTATGGCCAGATCGTGCTCGATGACCATGACCTGCTTCTCCGCGCTCAGCTCCTTGATCAGACGGGCCATCTTGACCCTCTGGTAGATGTCCAGGTACGAGGTGGGCTCGTCGAAGAAGTAGACATCGGCCTCCTTCATCATGGTCGCGGCCATGGCCACCCTCTGCAGCTCTCCGCCGGAGAGCTTGTCCAGCTCCCTGTCGAGGACCTCCGTGAGGTCGAACGTCTCGGCGGCCTCGTCGATGGTCATGCGCTCCTGGACCTTGCCGAGGAGGTCCCTGACGACGCCCTTGGTCGCCTGGGGGAGCTTGTCGACGTACTGGGGCTTCATCGCGGTCCTGATGTTCCCCGCCCAGAGAGTCTCGAAGTAATCATGGAGCTCGCTCCCGGAGAACCTGGACAGGACCTCCTCCTTGGTGGGGGGGTTCTCGTAGTTCCCGAGGTTGGGGACCTCTATCCCGCACAGCATCTTGATCGCGGTGGTCTTCCCGATACCGTTCGGTCCGAGGATACCCGTGACCAGTCCCTTCTTGGGGACGGGCAGGCGGTACAGGCGGAAGGAGTTCAGACCGTACTGGTGCATGAGGTCCTCCTTCAGCTCGTCCGCGAGACCGATGATCTTGACAGCTTCGAACTGGCATTTGTTGACGCAGATCCCGCATCCTTGGCAGAGCGTCTCGGAGATTATGGGCTTCCCCTTCTCGCCGAATGTGACGCACTCCACGCCCGTTCTGTTCAGGGGGCAGAATTTGGCGCACTCCTGGTTGCATTTCTTGTTCTGGCATCTGTCGTTCAGCACGGCCGCGATCCGCATGTGTTCGCCGAATCAATCTCCTTATATATAGGTGAGGAAACAGGAGGTGTCGCGGAGACGATGGGATGAGCGAGGAGACCGAAGGCACGAGGACGCTTCTGGGGGACCAGAGGAAGGGGGTCATCGCCCTCACGATCCCTATAGCCGTCGCACTGTTCTTCCAGCAGCTGAACAACATCGTGGACAGCCTCTGGGTCGCCGGGCTCGGGGGGAACGCCATGAGCGCCCTCGGCATCGTCTATCCGATATACACGATCCTGATCGGGATAGGCAACGGTCTGGGCATAGGGGTCGGGGCGGCCATAGCCAGGAGCATCGGGCTGAGGAACCATCGCGATGCTAACCACTCTGCTGGACAGGGGGTGCTGATAACCGTCCTGGTCAGTCTGATACTGACACCGTTCCTGTTGCTGACCGCCGAGTACACCATGGGCATAATGGGCGCGGGGGACACCGTCAAGGAGTGTCTCGAGTACGCCTATCCCCTGTACGCATCCACGTTCCTGATCCTTCTCAGCGGTGTGATGTCCGGCATGCTGCGCGGCGAAGGTGCCGCGAAGCGCTCCATGGCGATCCAGGTGATCGGGGCCGTGGTGAACATCGTGCTCGACCCGATAATGATCTACGGGCTCGACATGGGCGTCGCCGGGGCCGCCTGGGCCACCGTCATCGCGTTCGGGACGTCCTGTGTCATCGCGGCGTACTGGTATCTCCGTGGCAAGGGCATGTACATCAGGATCCGCAGGTCCGATTACCGTTACGACCGGAGGGTCTGCAGGGGCATCCTCTCCGTAGGGGGGCCGGAGGCGCTCGAGCTGTCGATCATGTACCTCTTCAACATCTTCCTGAACTATCTGGTGATAGAGGTCGGTGGAACGGACATGGTCGGTCTCTATTCGACGGGATGGAGGATAGCCAACTTCATCCTCATCATCGCCCAGGCGATGGGAGGTGCCATGGTCGCCGTCTGCTCGGCCGAGTACGGGATGGGGAGGTTCGACATGATCCGTGACGCGTTCCGCTACTCTGTGGGCCTGTCCATATTCTGGACGCTGGTCCTGTCGGTGGTGCTGGCACTGGGTTCCGGCCCTCTCGCGTCGGTGTTCACCCATTCGGAGGACCTGATGTACCTCCACGGGGAGATGGCATCCATGCTGCTGTTCTTCGCGATGTTCCTCCCAGTAATGTCCATGGTCTACACGGGTTCCGCGTTGCTCCAGGCGATAGACCGTGCATCGGGTGCGATGGTGAACTCCCTGGCAAGGAACATACTCCTGACCGGCACGTTCTGGGTCGCCACCGTGTCCATCGGGACTCTGACCTCGCTGTGGTGGATGATGGCCATCGCGGAGATAATCGGCGGACTGATGATGGGCATCCATGCCTGGCTCATGCTGAGGAGGGTGTCCTCCAGGGAATCCGTCCCGGCATGATCGGAGCAGCATCGCCATGTACATAGGGAGATGCACCATCCCGTCCTCCACCTTCAGGTCCTTGGTGTAGAGGATGTATCTGGTCCCGGTGTTGTCCCTGAACTTGGTGTGGAACTTGTCCAGCGAGGAATGGGATGTGTAGTCGGATGACTTCACCTCGAGAGGACATATCTTCTTCCCTTTCTTTATAAGGAAATCAATCTTCATGGTGTTGCTCGAATCGTTCCTGTCCGTCTTCGAGTAGAAGAACAGCTTCTTTCCGCTGGATACAAGCATCTGGGCGACGACGTTCTCTGCGAACATCCCCTCGTTGATCCCCAGGTTCCTGAACATGATCGCCCTGTAGATGTCCTCCTCGGTCGCGTTGGACTCGTCCAGCGCAGCGGTCACGAGCAGTCCGGTGTCCGCCATGTACAGCTTGTGCGCGGTGGAGTCCGCATTCAGCATGAGCCCTATGGACGGGTCGGTGGACCTTACGCACCTGTTGACGATGCGAGCGTCCACCAGCCACATGAACGCCTCGTCGTATGCTCTGGTCCGGGCATTTCTGTCATTCGTCGCCTCGGACAGGATGAATCTCCTCCCACCCTTGGAGAGAAGGTCGGGTATGCTGTCGAATATCGTCCGTACCTTGTCCTCGTAGCCCTTGGCGAATTTCGCCACGTCCATGCGGTAGAGCCTGAGTATCCTCCTCTTCACGACATCGACCTTCTCGAAGTTCCTGGTCTTCATGTATTCGAGGACAGCTTGTGGCATACCTCCGACAAGCATGTACTCCCTGAACCTGTTCATGATCTTCCTATGGTTCGCATCTCCACAGGGCTTCAGGGATTCATAGCATTCCCTGATGTACGATGATGTGATCTCATCGCCCATCGCCCAGAGGAACTCGTCGAAGTCGAGAGGATGGAGATACAGCGTGTCCTCCTCCGACGGGATGACGATGTCGGTCAGTCCTATGATGGAGAGGAGGGATCCTGTCTCGATGTAGTCGTATCTGCCATCTTCGATGAGGAATTTGATGAACTCCCTGGCCATCGGAAAACGCTGGATCTCGTCGAAGATGATCACGGACTCACGTTCGTACAGTGTGACATTGAAGTATTGCTGCATTCTCACGAAGAATTCGCCGAGGTCGTTCCGTTCATGTCTGAATATGTCCAGTACAGATTCATCAATCTTGCTGAAGTTGATGGTTATATGGGAGCGATATTCGTTCTTCGCGAATTCCTCTGCCAGGAAGCTCTTCCCGGTGCGTCTTGCACCGTCTATGAGAAGTGAAGATGCGCCTTGGCTGTTGTTCTTCCAAGATAGCATCTGTCCGTATGCCTTCCTCTTCAGAATCACCCCATCCATGTTTGGATATGGGTTCATTACTATTTAATAACACGTAATCATATAATCATTATAGCCGTATAATCACGTATTCAATAAGATTATCCTTCAATATAATCACGTAATCATAAACATTGAAATAGAGTTTTTGCACGTAATCATAAAAAATACTTGTTATTATGCAAGTATATGGCATGTGCCCGGCCCGTTTTTCCCTCGACGGGTATATATCCCGCGCGTGCAGTCGCGTGCACGTTACAATGGCAAAGATAGTAGTCAACGTCGCATGGCCGTACGCGAACGGCACGATCCATCTGGGCCACATGGCAGGGTCGCTCCTTCCTGCGGATATCTTCAGCAGATACAATCGCATAATCGGCAACGAGGTCCTGATGGTCGGAGGGTCCGATCAGCATGGTACCCCGATCACCGTCTCCGCGGAGAAGAACGGCATGACCCCCGAGGCGTATGCCGACAAGTATCATCTGATCAACAAGAAGGCCATAGAGGACATGGGGATCGAGTACTCCCTCTTCAACAAGACCCACTGCCCCACTCACTTCGAGATCACCCAGAAGCTCTTCCTCGACCTGAGGGAGAAGGGTCTGATCTACACGAAGCAGACCGAGCAGTACTTCTGTCCCAAGTGCGACAGGTTCCTCCCGGACCGCTACGTCGAGGGCGTGTGTCCCAAATGCGGAGCGGAGAAGACCAGGAGCGACCAGTGCGATGCCTGCGGCACCACGTTCGAGCCCGGGGACCTCCTCGAGCCGTACTGCACCCTGTGCCGCTCCACCCCGGAGATCCGCAAGACCGAGCACTTCTTCCTGAAGCTCAGCGAGTTCAGGGAGGACCTCCTCAGATACCTGGACGGGAAGGACTACTGGAGGGCGAACGTCAAGGCGTTCACCAAGAACTGGCTCCAGGACGGGCTCCACGACAGGGCCATCACCAGGGACATGTCCTGGGGTGTCCCCATACCCGTTGAGGGGTGGGACGACAAGGTCATCTACGTCTGGTTCGAGGCGGTCATCGGATACCTGAGCTCATCCGTCGAGTACTCCAGGATGATCGGCAAGCCCGATTACTGGGAGGGCTTCTGGAAGGACCCCGACGCGAGGCACTACTACTTCATCGGGAAGGACAACATACCGTTCCACTCCATCATCTGGCCGGCCATACTCATGGGCGAGGGGGGTCTGGACCTCCCGTACGACATACCTGCGAACGAATACCTCATGATCAACGGGGGGAAGCTCTCCAAGAGCCGCAGCAACGGCGGGGCCATCGACATCCCCAGCGTCCTGGGGAGGTACGACCCGGATGCGATCAGGTTCTACCTGTCGATCAACATGCCTGACACCCATGACACCGAGTTCACCTGGGACGATCTGGACACGAAGATCAACAACGACCTCGTGGCCACCCTCGGGAACTACTACCACAGGTGCCTGAGCTTCACCAGGAAGAACTTCGGCACGGTGCCTGCGGGGGACACGGACCCGGAGACGCTGGCGGAGATCGAGAGGGCATTCGGCGAGTACAGGGAGCTCATGCAGGTGTGCGAGCTCAAGAGGGCCATCAAGGTCGTCATGGACCTCGCCCGCTACGGCAACAGGTTCTTCGACGCCGCGAAGCCCTGGGCCCTGGTCAAGGAGGACAAGGACGCATGCGGTGCGGTCATGAACACGACCCTCCGCATATGCAAGGCCCTCTGCGTCATGATGTGGCCGTTCATGCCCAGGTCGTCCGAGAGGATCTGGCAGTTCATGGGGTTCCAGGGAACGCCCGAGGACGCCGGCATCGAGGAGGCGCTGGCACCCATGCCCGCGGGACAGGAGCTCCAGGAGCCCGTCCCCGTCTACAAGAAGATCGAAGCACCCAAGGAGGCACCGAAAATGGACAATCAGGAGAAGGATAAGAAGAAGGAACCTCCCGCAGCGGTACCTGCAGGACCGTTCGCGGACTTCCGCAGACTGGACATAAGGGTCGGGACCGTCGTCGAGGTGGGGGACCACCCCGAGGCCGAGAAGCTCTACGTCCTGAAGGTCGACCTGGGGGAGGATGAGCCCAGGCAGATCGTGACCAACATCAAGTCCCTCTATCCCAGGGATCAGATGGAGAACAGGAGGCTCCTGATAATCTCCAACCTCAAGCCCGCCAAGTTCCGCGGGGTCAGGTCCGAGGGGATGCTCATGGCGTTGGACGACGAGGAGCTCGGCGGGGACGCCGTCCTCCTGCTGAAGCCCTCCGCGGACGTTCCGAACGGGACGCAGATCAACTGCGGGTTGGAGGTGTCCTCGTCCAGGATCGAGGTGAAGCACTTCGAGAAGTGCTCGATCAAGGTCGGGAAGCTCGCGGACGGGAAGATCCTCGGCTCCGATGCGCCCGAGGGATGCCCTGCGGCCGCCGCCTTCGTCTTCGACGGAGACGAGAGGCTCCCCATGGGAGACGGGAAGGGCTGCTTCGTCACGACGGACAACCTCGACTTCATCGACGGGGCGCAGGTCAGATGAAAGCGGATCTCCATGTGCACACGTTGTACTCCAACGACGGCAAGACCACTCTGGAGGAGCTCCTGGACTACGCGGAGCGCATGGGGATAGGATGCATCGCGGTGACGGACCACAACGAGTTCGAGGCGTATCCGCGTCTCAAGGACAACGGCCGCATCATCATAATCCCGGCGGAGGAGGTGTCCTCCGCCGAGGGCCACATAGTCGCGCTGGGGATAGACAGGCTGATCCCCCGCGACCTCTCCATACAGGAGACCATAGACAGGATACACGAGGCCGGGGGATACGCATTCGCCGCACACCCGTACAGGTGGTGGTCCGGTCTCGGGGAGAAGAACACCCTGGCATACCCGTTCGACGGGATCGAGGCCAGGAACGGCCGTTCCGTCCCATCGGCGAACCGCCGTTCGGAGAGGCTGGCCAGGCGTGTCGGCAAGCCGATGATCGCAGGCAGCGACGCGCATACGCCCCGTCACATCGGGGAGGGCTACGTCGAGCTCCCCGATTCTCTCAGGACATGGCAGGAGGTCGTCGAGTACATAATGCACAACGAGGCCCCCATCGTCTGCAGCCACAGCCGTCACATGAAGGACACCCTGAAGTACGGGTTCAAGTCCATCACCCAGTGGATGCTGCGCGGTTTCAAGCGCATGTGATCCGTTCACGTTCGGACACTTTCGGCACGGTCCAGGTACCCGTATCTCGGGGCCATTCTATGGACCAGGGCCATCGATATCACGATGGTGACCATCTCGGTCACCGGAACGGCTAGCCATATGCCGTCCGTCCCGAACATCAGCGGGAGCAGGAGTATCATCAGCACCTGCAGGCACAGTCCGCGCAGGAACGACACCGTCGCCGAGAGGATCCCGTTGGAGAGTGACGTGAAGAGCGACGAGACGTAGATGTTCATTCCCATGAACAGGAACGAGAACCCGAATATCGCCGAACCGTGTATCGCGATCTCCTCGACGGTCTCCGAGCCTCCGGCGAATAGCCCCACGATCACCCATCCGAACAGCTCCACCGTCAGGAATATGACGATGGACACCAGGGCGACCAGTCTGACGCTCGTGCGTAGGAGGATCCCCATCAGATCGCGCCTTCCTGCGCCGTAATTATAGGACATTATCGGAGCGATCCCCATGGAATATCCTATGACAACGGCGGTGGCCAGGAACTGGATGTAGATCATCATCGTCAGGGACGACACGCCGTCCGGGCCCAGGTAGGCCATCATGGTGAGGTTGAACAGGACCGTCGTCACGGACCCCGCGAGTTCGGTCACCATCTCGGACGCTCCGTTGGAGCACACCTTCCCGAGCATCCTGGCGCTCAGGGACGGACGGGTGTAGCGCAGGGGGCAGTCCTTCGTCCTGGTGAAGTACACGAGACCGACGGTCAGGGTGATCGTGGACCCGATCCCCGATGCTATCGCGGCGCCCTCTATGCCCATCCCGAGAGGTCCCATGAACAGGATGTCCAGGACGATGTTCGCCAGGCCGTTGGCTATGGACCCCATCAGCGATATGTCCGGCCTTCCCGCGGTTATCAGGAACTGTGTCACCAGGTACTGGAGGATTATGATGGGTCCGAACACTATTATCGTCCGGAGATACGTCTCCGCATAGTCGTGGAGGCGCTCGTCCGCTCCCAGGAGGCCGACGAGGTCGGACGAGAACATCAGCGTGACCGTCGTCAGGACCAGAGCGGCGACCAGAGCGATGACGGTGATCCCGGAGAACGTCCTGCGGGCATCCTCGATGTCCCCCTCGCCCAACCTCTTCGCTATGTATGCCGACCCGCCGGTCGCGAACATGAACCCGAAGGCGTTGACCAGCCCCAGGATCGGGACTATTATGTTCAGTCCCGCAAGGGCATCCGTGCCTATCATGTTGGACACCAGCCCTCCGTCCACTATGGAGTAGGACGAGATGCAGACCATCACGACGATCGTCGGTAGTGCGAAGCGCAGCATCTGTCTGGGGGTGCGGATGCCTTCCAGCCTGTCGTCGACTTCCATGATATCTTCGTGCTTCAGAAACCGAAAGGGGTTTTTAGCGGGTGCCCGAAGGCACCCATGATTTCATCTCAGCTCATCAGGCTTGCAGCCCTGAGCTCGGCGGCGATCTTGTCTACCGCACGGGTTACGTCCTCAGGGACCTTGGCGCCGGTGCACACCATCTTGCCGGACCCGAAGAGCAGAACCACGACTTTGGGGTCGTCGAGCCTGTAGACGAGTCCGGGGAACTGCTCGGGCTCGTACTCGACCTTCTCCAGACCCAGGGTGATAGCGACCGTGTTGAGGTTGATCTCCTGTTCCAGATCGGACGATGCGACGATGTTCTGCACTTCGATCTTGGGTTCGATGGTGATGTGGACATCGGCCTTCTCCAGATCCTTGGCGACCTTCGAGATTGCCACCTTAACGTCCTCACGGCACTTCGCGCCGGTGCACACGACCTTTCCGCTCCTGAATATCAGGGTCGCGGTCTTGGGCTCCTTGAGCCTGTAGACGAGTCCGGGGAACTGCTGAGGGTTGTACTCAGCTCCATCCAGAGCGTCTTCGATCTTGTTGAGGTCGAGCTCCTGACCGAGGTAGGTAGAAGCGACAACATTCTCGATGTTCATCTTTGCCATCTAAGCACCGAACCGGCCTATTTAAAGACTATTTATAAACCTTGCCATGTGGATACGTGCATTTAAACGCAATATCATGGAATCTGACGTGCCACGCAACCTTAATAGACGTCCATTGAGATGTCGTCATCATGAGCAAGAGTCCCGTACCGTCCCTGGAGGACATAAGGAAGATCGCAGAGCTGCCAGTCTTCGTGGTCGAGGGAGACATAGAGTGGATGGAGGGCCCCGTCCTGGTCAACGGCAACGATATCGAGTCCACCCTGGACTTCGCCAAGGCCGTCGATGCGAAGGTGCTGTTCATACAGTACGACTATCCTGATTTCGACGACTACTTCATCGATGACGAGGACTATGACCTCGAGGAGCTCTTCGGGGATGCCGAGGGCGATGTCCTCAATGCCATCGAGGAGCGCAACGACGACTTCGAGGACTTCCTCGAGAAGGAGTACGACAACGAGCCCATCGGATGCTCCGTGTATGTGATGTACGAGGGGACCCCGTACGGCATGTTCGTCGAGGACGACCAGCTGATCGAGTCCTTCGGTGAACTCAATGATGAGTTCATCGTGAGAACCTACATGGAGCTCTTCGACGAGGAGTGACCTTCTGCAGGATCCATAACAAAACCTCTGCCGGGTCCGGCAGAGTCCCTTCCCTATACATACGGGTCCGGTCGTGTTCATGGTTCGCCGTGATACAATCCGGACGACCTTGACGATGTTTTATATAATCCCGATTCTAATTGCTGTTTAGAAACTGAGCCGACTGCCTATGAGGCAGTCGTAAGGGGTTTCTTACTTCAGCAGTTCGACGATGAGCCGAACAAACTGAAGGACCAGGGCCGCAGTTTGAAGCACGAGGCTCTGGTCCTGTCTTTCTTCGGACGTGTTTTGTCACCTCCTCGGATTTCACAGGATCGAAGTCCGCGTGCGAGCACGCGTTGATGAGATCGACAGAGTATGGTTAGCGGATGCTTTCGTCAATTTGATAAATCAGGAGGGTTTTTAGACCTCGAGGTCACGGATTAATTGGGAATAATGATGGAGTCGGGGGAGGGAGTCGAACCCCCATAAATGGATCTGCAGTCCACCCCATGGCCGCTGTGGTACCCCGACCTATCACTCCCGATTGGTTTCCGATATAAAATAATACTGATGAACGAGGGTATGCATCCGATCTTCTGGCTCGGCGTTCAGGCCTCCCGTCCAGCCAGATATACATAGGTCCTCTCGGATGACATGCCATGCATTGCAAGGATGCCTCCATGCGCGAGGTGGACGTCCCGCTCACACCGGAGAACATAGCCCGGCTCATGGACGGATGGCGCGCATACGTCCGCGCCGAGGCGCTCATCCTCAGGAACGGGGATGACTATGCCGTGGTGGAGCTCCACAAGGCGGATGGGAAGGGCCTGTTCAGGGATGTGGAGGGCTACAGGATAATCTCGCTTCCCGAGAACACGGTCTTCGTGGAGGATCCAGACCTGGATGTCCTGAACCTTCCGGCAATGGCCGTCCTCCAATCGGGTCATCCTGGAAAGGCCGTCGTGGTCCGCGGCATGTTCTCGCACATAAGCTATGTGAAGGACCTGGAACCTCTGAGGCTCACCGTCGTGGACAATGTGCCGCCCGCGCCCTCGAAGCTCGGCGTGCTCGTGCGCATCGCGTTGGCGTCCGGGTTCGTGGACCTTCCAGTCGTGATGGAGGAGAGAATCATCGACATGCTGTCCAAGGTCCCGGAGGTGGAGACGGAGGCCGTGATGTTCCCATGCAGGGCATCCCATCTCTCATCCGACAGGCCGTTCTACTTCCTGGACGACTCTCCCGAGGTAGACAGGCCGGTAACCCTGATCGGCTGCCATCTGTCCAGAAGGATCTACAGGGAGCTCTACGGGTCCGACGTGCCGTTCATAAACGTCTGTCCCGCCGATCACGTCAGGGACGGGGAGAAGACCATAGTGAAGTGCTGCAAGGTCAAGCAGGGCTACGAGCTCGACGGGGACGTCGTGCGCGTGCCGTGGGGCGCAACGGTCCCCGAGGTGGTGGACGCCATCAATGCGCTCTTCTCCTCTTCGGGGCGGCAGCGAGCTCCCTCCCGCGGTTGAAGGCCTTGTATCCCTCGTCGGCCCTGCCGGCATCGCAGAGTAGCTTCCCCAGTTCGTACCAGGAGTCCGCATCCTCCGGATCGGACTCTATGTGGAGCCTCATGTGGGCGATGGCCTCCTCGAGCTTCCCGTCCCTGGCTAGGACGGAGCTGTGGCTTCTGCCCTTGGTCTCCTCGTCGAGGACGCGGACCATCTCCTTGCGCGCCTTGCTCATCAGGACATCCACGGAGCTCTCGGAGAGCCAGGGGTACCTTCCCCTGAGCATCTCCCTGAACGGTCCCGCGGCCTCCTCGTCTATGACGCACTCCGGGCCCTTGAAGAGCCTGCGTGGGACATCCACGGACAGGTTCCCGTGGACCACCAGTATGCTGTTCGCCTGAGTCATCTGAACTTCACGGTGCGACCGCACTCGTCCCTCTTCGCGACACCGAACTCGGTGAGCCTGGAGAGCTTCTCGGAATCGAAGACGGGGCCGTCCCTGCAGATGCGGGAATCGTCCATGACGCAGCATCCGCACACCCCCGCACCGCACTTCATGTACCTCTCCAGGGATAGCTGGCATTCGAGTCCGAGCTCCTGGCAGGCCTTGAACGTGAACCAGAGCATGACCTCCGGACCACATGCGACCACACAGTCGTAGTGCTTCTCCCTGACGCGCTCCTTCATGAGCTGGACCGCGTTCCCGTGGAACCCGCGGCTCCCGTCATCGGTGGCGATCCAGACGTTCTTCGACCTGGACGATGCGACGGAGTCCATGATCACGTCCCTCTCGGACCTGGCCGCGATTATCGCGTCCGCGCCGGTCTGTGCGATGGCGGGCATGACCGCGGCCGCGCCGACGCCGCCTCCGATTATCAGGAGCTCCCCCTTGGAGAGGTCGAACCCGTTCCCGAACGGTCCGCGTATCCTCAGGCGGTCCCCGGCGACGAACCCGTGGATGGCCCTGGTGGCATCCCCTATGGCCTTGACGGTGATGCTCTTCTCCCTTCCGTCTATGCCGGATATGGACATGGGGATCTCGTCGATCCCGGGGACCCACACCATGATGAACTGTCCCGGTCTCGCATCCGCATCCCAGTCGAACCTGAACGTCTTGGTGTCGTAGCACTCGTCCACGACCTCCTTGATAATGACGACATCACTCATGGGCAACACCTACCATGGACCCGATCGAGTCGTACCCGTATTCTTCCATGAATCCCGAGAGTCCCGAGTTTATCTCGTCGAACACCTCCGGTCCTCTCGTCCCCACTGCGCTACCGACCTGGAACGCGGACGCTCCGGCCATTATGTACTCGGCCGCGTCCCTCCATGTCGCGATCCCCCCGACCCCTACCAGAGGGATGTCGAGGACCGTCCTCAGGTCGTATATCGCCCTTACCCCGACGGGTTTGATGCCCTCTCCGGAGAGGCCTCCGAACCTGTTGCTGAGTAGGGGCCTTGCGAACTCGGGCTCGATGACCATCGCCTTGAGGGTGTTTATCGCGACGACCGCATCCCCTCCCGCATCCTGCACGGCGAGGCCGATGTCCTGGAGGATGTGCGTGTTGGGCGTCAGCTTGGCCCATACGGGGATGGAGACCGATGATTTGACCGCTGAGACTATGGAGCGGACCATGACGGGGTCGGTCCCGACCTCCATCCCGTACCCCTTGGCATGGGGGCACGAGAGGTTCAGCTCGACGGCCGAGGCTCCGAAGTCCTCCATCCTGGCTGCCAGTTTGGAGAAGTCCTCCGCCGAGGATCCGTATATGGACCCTATGACCTTCCCGGCCCTGACCGCGACCTCCATCTCCTCCGCGAACAGCTCTATTCCGGGGTTGGGAAGGCCCATCGCATTGACGTACCCGCCGGTCACCTCTGTGAAGCACGGGTTCATGTGTCCGGCGTTGGGCTCCAGTCCGATGGACTTGGTCACCACCGCGCCGCATCCGCATCCGATCATGCGGACGAGTGACGGTCCGGTCTCGTCCATGATCCCGGAAGCGACCATCCCAGGTCTGTCGATCTCCAAATCTCCGATCGCGGTCCTCAGCGATACCATGTCCGAACCCATGCACATCGCTTTATAAGATAGTCGCGGGCGCGGGTTAATATGGAGAATCCCATAAGGGCATCCATGGACGTGAACTCGGTCCGCAAAGACTTTCCGACGGTACGCAAGGGACAGGGGATCTATCTGGACAGCGCATGTCAGTCCCTGAGGCCTGACAGCGTCATCCGTGCCGTCACCGAGTATTACGAGGAGTATCCGGCATGCGGGGGTCGCAGCGTTCATTCCATGGCAACACGCGTCTCGATAGCGGTGGACGAGTCCAGGGAGACCCTGGCGTCCTTCTTCGGGACGAAGGATCCCGAATGCTACGTCTTCACGCGGAACTGCACCGAAGGTCTGAACACCGCCGCGTACGGACTGGGGCTGAAGAGGGGGGACGTCGTCGTGACGACGGACATGGAGCACAACTCCAATCACGTCCCCTGGATGAGGCTGGCCGAGACCGCGGGGGTGGAGAGGCGCTTCTCCAGGAGCGGCAAGGATGGAAGGTTCGACATCGAGGCGTTCCACAGGTGCATGGACCGCAAGGTCAAGGTGGTCTCCGTCCAGCAATCGAGCAATGTCACGGGGTGCACGGTACCGATAAAGGCCGTCTCCGAGATAGCCCATGACTACGGGGCGACGGTCATCGTCGACGGCGCCCAATCGGCACCGCACATGAAGGTGGACCTGGAGGACCTGGACGCGGACATATACTGCATGTCGATACACAAGATGCTGGGGCCCTCCGGCATGGGCGTCATGTACGGGAAGCGCGAGGTCCTCGAGAGGCTCCGCCCCATGGCCCTGGGAGGAGGCACGGTTGGTCTGGCGACATACGATTCCGTCAATCTGGCCCCGATACCTGACAGGTTCGAGGCCGGACTGCACGACTATGCGGGCATAGTCGGTACGAAGGCCGCGATAGAGTACCTCTCCAGGATCGGGATGGACGAGGTGGAGAAGTGGGATTCCATGCTCATGAGGAGGATATTCTCGGACCTGGAGGACGTCCCGGGCCTTCATGTGGTCGGGCCGGACGAGCCATCCCTCAGGGGAAGTGTCTTCTCCTTCAACATAGACGGGCTGGGCGCCCATGACATCGGCATGATGCTAGACAGCATGGCCGGGGTCATGATACGCTCAGGGATGCATTGCACCCATCCGTTCTATGTCTCGCGCGGCATCGACGGTAGCGCCCGTGCGTCCACATACATCTATAACACGGTCGATGAGATCGATATCTTCGCCAGTGCCGTCAGGCATATAGCCGAGACCTTCGGACAGTGACTTCCGGATCACGACCTCCGACCCGTGGTCCAGCTCCACGGATCCCCCGTATGCGGTCGCCGCCTTGGATTGGCGTTCGCCGTCCGTCACCGTCACCACATGGTCCTTGACGATCAGCACATGCGATTCGGACGGAAGGAGCTCGTACCCTCTCAGGACCATCTCGTCGGCCTCGGATGCCTGGAATCTGTCCAGGAGGTCCGCTATGCCTTCTGCCAGGTTATCGCTCATCAGTCCCTCGTCACGGTTATGGGATGTCTCCAGTATTCCGACGGAGGCCGCCAGGAGCGAGATGCAGCATACGCACAGGACGACCCTGGACAGGGTGAACTCGATCATGTCTCGACTCTCACCCCCGACCTGTCCCCGTCCCAGCAGCTGATGACCTTCAGGACCGTGTCCCCGGAGATCTCGATCTCGTCATTGAGCACCGGGACGCCCGGTCTCTCCAGCATGATCTTCTTCTTGACCTCGCCGTTCGCCATTATCCTCAGGGAATACTCGTTCCCGGAGCTTCCGCCCAGGACTATCGATTCCCCGGTCGGGATCGACACGTTGACGGATACGGTGCATCCGTAACCTCCGAAGAATGCATCCGAGACGGCCTCCATTATCTTCCTGGCCTCCGATTCCGTGTCGATGGTGGACAGGGAGTCCTCGGCATCGTCCACCATGTCGACGATCACAGGTGTCATCGTGGCGATTACCAGGACCGCCACGGCAAGTTTTATCGGCATGCCGATGATGCCACGGCGGTCCCTTATCACAGTATCACCGTGATCTTCACGTCATTGCTCTCGGTGTATCCCGTCTTCGTCACCAGGACGTTGATGAATCCTACCGTCCCGCTCCCGTAGGGGTCTATCTTCAATCCGCTGAAAGACACCTTGCCGTTCAATCCGGTCTTACCATGGGGCGTCCCGTCTTCATTTGTCACGTTGAGACCGTCCAGGACCACGGTGGCACCCTCGAGAAGGTTCCCGTCCTGGTCCGTGACGGTTACGGTGAAACCATCGAGATACCCGTCCTCTCTCACTTCGATGCAATCTTCATCGACGGTCACCTCCCCTATCGACTGCGGGGCCTCTATGCTGTTCATCCATCCGATCAATATCCCTGCGCCCATGGTCGCCACCAGTATGACGATCATGAGCTGTAGCGGGAGGCCCTCTATTCCTCCCATCGTTCCCGTGTCACGATTATCCATTTTCATGGTCCTCGGGACGGTTTTCCTTTCCTAGAATAAGAACCTCTGCGACTGAGTAAGTGTTACACATACGCTCTTGGATGTGTAGGGTACCGAGGTCCGTATGCCATGGGCTCAGGCGAGGTCCCTGATCTGGGTGTTCCTCTCATCGATCACCGCTCCGATGTCGCCGGGACGGAGGAGGTTGACAGTCCTGATCGCATAGTCCGAGGCGACGAGGGCATGCTCCCTCATGTGACACACGGACAGGGCCTGTCCGATGGTCCGTATCGCGGCCTGTTCCGCACCCTCGGCATCCCTGGCGAGCGCATGTACCTCTAGACCGCGGCGGCGGATCTCTCCGACGGACATGGTCCCGTCTATGAAGCCGTCGACCGTCTCCGACAGGGCCACGGTGGATTCGGACACCGCATCGCTCTCCGGGAATTCCATCGCGATGCGTTCGGCCATGGCCCTGGCCCACAGCGCCAGGACCTTCTGGCTCCTCCCATCGACGATCCCGGAGAGTTCCGAACGGAGCTCCACGGAGTCGTCTATGCGGATCTTCGGTCCGGACATCATCGCTCACCCAGCGGTATCCTGGAGAGGACCGTGTGCGTCGCGCCCTTCGGTCCGAGCACGCTCCTCATCACGAGCACCTCCGAGCACTGGAATCTGCAGAACGTCCTGTCGGAGTACTTGGAGAACAGCTCTGACGGGTCCATCCTGTCCCTGCACCTTGCCACGGTCACGTGGGCCTTGAACGGCTTCGGGTCGAACGGTATGCCGGCCTTTCTCAGTTCGGACGATATGCCCTCGGACATCCCGGACAGGACATCCTCGGGACCGACGCCCATCCACAGCACGGTCGGACGCTCCTTGTTCGGGAATGCCCCGAACCCGGATACCTCCACATCGAACCTCCCCGTTCCGTGCACGGCGCGTTCGACGCACTCAGATATCTTCCTGACCTTGGAATCGTCCACGTCGCCTATGAATCTCAGTGTTATGTGAGTCTGTTCGGCAGGGGACGGTCTCAGTCCGGCTATCCTGAGGTCCCTGCGGAGGCCTTCCGCCTCGGACGTGGAGGGGACATGTATGGAGATGAACGCCCTGATGAGTGTCATCTGAGCTCCGGATGCTGTTCCAGGATGTGGTCCAGAAGTCCGCGGCATCCCCTGGTTATATCGAGATATGCACGTTCGAAATCGCCTGTGTAGTACGGGTCGGCGACCTCACCGCCTCCGGCGAAGTCCATCAGGAGGCCGATCTCGCACACATGCTCAGGCGGACACATGCGACGGATGTAATCGATGTTCCTGGAGTCCATGCCGATGATGTAGTCGTAGTCCAGGTAATTCGAACGGAGGAGCCTGCTGGCGTGCTTCCCCTCGCATGAGATGCCATGCATGCCGAGCGTGGCCACCGCCCTCCTGTCGGGGGACTCCCCCAGATGGTCGCCGCTGGTTCCCGAGGAGCACACGGTGAACCTGTCGCTCAGGCCTTCGTCTTCGAGTAGTTTCTTGAAAGAGAATTCTGCGATGGGACTCCTGCAGATGTTCCCGTAGCAGACGAACATGACCTTTATCCTGCCTACGCTCACGGTATACCCGTATAGAGAGGTTGTTTTTATGCCCTTTTGAAGGATGGGTTATTTAGGTGTACACGCATGCACCGGGCATGAAGGAGACAGCTTCATTCCCCAAACAGGACAGGGTCGTCGGACTGCTTCCCATCCTGTCCCTCGTCGTGCTTCTCGCGGCGGGCATCGTGATGATCCTCTGATCATCGCAAAACATCAAAAAATGGCGGGGTGGTCCCCGCCTGTTTATCTCACTGCTTCGAAGACTGCGAGATTATGCGCTTCGCGGCGGCGTTGCCCTTGTCAGCGGCCTTCTGGATCCACTCCGCGGCCTTGGCGGGGTCCTTCTCGGTGCCCACGCCGTCCTGGTAGCAACGGCCGACGATGAACATGGCGTCGGGGTCTCCCTTCTCAGCGGACCTGAGGTAGGCCTGGAACGGGGACTCCTTCTCCTTGATCTCGACCTTCTGTCCCGTCAGCTTCTGGACGATCTCCCTGGACATGATGTGCCCGAACTGGGCGGCACGGGTGTACCAGTCGATGGCCTTGTCCATGTCCTTCTCGGTCCCGAGACCGTTCTGGCAGCAGTATCCGGCGTAGTAGAGGCAGACGGGGTCGTCTCCTTCGGCGCCCTTGACGAACCACTGGTATGCGACGGCCGGGTCCTTCTCGGTACCCTCGCCCTCCATGTACCCGTATGCGACGTGGTACTGGGACTTGGCGAAGCCGTTCTCCGCCAGCTGCTTGTGGATGGAGAAAGACTTGGCGATGCTCTTCTGGACCCCGCGTCCCTTGGCGTAGGCTTCGGCGACGGAGTACTGGGCCTTCATGTAGTTGTCCTCGGCGGCCCTGTTGAGCCAGATGAACGCCTGCTCGTCGCTCCTGGGAACACCGCGGCCGAGCGCATAGGCGTTTCCGACGTTGAAGCACGCGACATCGTTGCCGTGTGCGGCGGACATGAGGTAGTACCTCATGGCGAGCTTGCTGTCCTTCTTGAGCCCGGTCCCGTTGGAGTAGTTGTCTCCTGTGATGAGCTGGGCGTAACCGTCCCCGAGGTCCGCGGCCTTCTTGAACCAGGATGCGGACGCCTGGGTGTTCTTCTTCACCTGCTTTCCGCGGGCGTTGAGCTGTCCCAGCATGACCATCGCATCGGTCTGGCCGAACGATGCGGCCTCCTCCAGGAGCTTCAGGCCGAGGTCGCGGTTCTTCTCGGTGCCGACCCCGCCGATGTGGCATCTAGCGAGACCGTATATGGCGGCTATGGATCCCCTGCCCGCGGCAGCGGAGTACCATGCGTATGCCATGGGTCCGTCCTTGTCCACACCGACGCCGTCCATGTAGCACCTTCCGAGGCTGTACATCCCCGCATCGTTACCGAACTCGGCGAGCTCCCTGTATATGGCGAATGCCTTGGAGCGGTCCCTGTCGACGCCGTACCCGTACTCATAGCACCTTCCGAGGCTGATCGCGGCGGGCGCATAGCCGTCGTCCGCGAGCTCCTGGAGGAGTCCTGCACCGCGTGACCTGTCACGGGCGGTTCCCATTCCGTTGAGAACGCATGTCGCAGCCATCAGGCGTGCGGCATAGTGCCCGGACTTCGCGGCCTCGTTGTAGTCCGCGCAGGCCCCGGCGGGGTCGAACTCGGTTCCAACGGCCAGCTCCTTGAGCTTTGCCAGCATGAAGGTGGCATCAGGGTCTTCGGGGCCACTCCTCTGTTTGAAGTAGTCATAAAGAACACTGTCTTTCGGCGTCTCGTGCGACTGGTAATAGTCGGACAGCCATCTGTACGCCTCCGCATTGCCCCCCATGGATGCGCGGAACATCCACATGCAGCCCTCCATGGCGTCTACTGGGACCGTCAGACCGTAGGCGTAGCAGTGGCCTACGACGAACTGTGCCCCGGGGTGACCCATCTTGGCTGCGCGAATGTACCAACCGAAGGCGGCAGACTCGCTCGCATCGACGCCCTCGCCGAGCGCGCACCTCTGCCCAAGCTCGAAGCAGGACTGCACGTCCCCCGCTTCGGCCTTGGAAATCAATTCCTCAAAGGATTCCATCGAGGGTCCCTAACGCTCTCAACGTTATAAAGAGTGCCTAGGGATGCACGGTGGAAGGACAAGGCTCCCCGGAGGGAGCCAGTGTCGTTTGCGCGTCTGATCGTCATCAATCGTCCGACACAGGTCTGCCACGCGCCTTGTCCAGGGCCCTGTTCCTGAAGTATATCGCCAGGGCGGTGGCCACCAGCATGAAGTCCAGGACGTAGAACGCGAACACGTACGTGATGTCACCGGACACTATCTTGCTGAGCATCCCGCAGACGTACGCGAACTCGACCGCTGCCATGAACACGACGCTCGTGCCTATGGACGTGCGTGCCCTCCATGCGCGGACGATGTTGAACGGCCACGCGGACGCGAACCCGAGGAGCATCAGGGTCTCGAAGATGTTGCCCAGGGCTATGGGGTCCATCTCACCTTACCTCTATGAGCTCGTAGTCGGAGGATCCGAATCCCATCCTCTCCGCATGCTCGAACGTGCTCTGCCAGCGTGTGCTGGGCTGGACGCACTTGAAAACGTCGGACGGTTTCCTCCCGTCGCAGTTGTTCCACAGGAGGGACCCGGGGATCATCTGCTGCTTCTGCACGAGGTCTATGCATGCCCTGTCCAGGGCGACCGGGTCGTACGATGCGAGTATGCCCACGTTCGGCACGACGGGCATGTCGTTCTCCCCGTGGCAGTCGCAGAACGGGGACACGTCGCAGATGACGGTTATGTGGAAGCTGTCCTTGCCCTTGATGGACGCCATGGCGTACTCGACGATCTTCGCGTTCAGGATGTCGGGGCTCTCGTCGTACATAGGCTCGATGGCGTTGAAGGGGCACACGCTGACGCACCTCCCGCATCCGACGCACGAGTCCTCGTCGATCCCGGCCTTCCCCCCGTCCATGGATATCGCGTCGACCGCACAGAACTCCAGGCATCTCCTGCAGCCTCTGCACTTCTCGGCGTCCACAACGGGCTTCCCGGCGGAGTGCATCTCCATCTTCCCGCGACGGGACGCACATCCCATCGCCAGGTTCTTCAGGGCCCCTCCGAACCCAGCCTGCTCGTGGCATTTGAAGTGGGAGAGCGTGATGATCGTGTCCGCATCCGCGATGGCGCGCCCTATCTTGGCGCTCTTGACGTACTCCCCGTCCAGAGGTATCTCCGCGTCATCATATCCCCTGAGGCCGTCCGCTATGATGACCTGGCATCCCGTGCTCATGGGGGAGAAGCCGTTCAGGTTGGCGGTGTCCATGTGCTCCACCGCGTTCTTCCTAGATCCCACGTACAGGGTGTTGCAATCGGTCAGGAACGGTATGCCCCCGTTCTCCTTCACGATGTCCGCGATGACCTTCGCATAGTTGGGCCTCAGGAACGACAGGTTTCCGAGCTCCCCGAAGTGCAGCTTGATCGCCACCATCTTCTGGTCCATGTCGATGTCTGAGATCCCGGCGGCCCTGACCAGGCGTTCGGTCTTCTGCAGGAGGCTGTCCCCAATCTTGCAGCGCATGTCGGTGAAATAGACTTTGGATCCTGCCATGGTATCGGTGACCGGTTTGTCCGCCGATTATTTACGTCTTCCGAGACCGCGGTCATGTGACCCGTCAGAGACAGATAGAAACCGCGATGGACTCTGTAGGGACAACCGCTTCTGAAGGGCGGGGTCAGTTTGAAATAGGGTATGATGATGGAGCGTTCGCGGGGAGACCCGTGGTGAGTAAATGTACAGTATGAGCCCTTTCTCCGGACCCCTCCTCTCCGATGAGGAGTCGATCAAGAAGTACAACGATGAGAAGCAGTGGGGACTTCACATCGCAATCGATCTGGGGGAGTGCGATCACGAGAAGATCTGCGACGGTGAGTTCATCAAGCAGTTCGCTATCGATCTCGCAGACCACATTCACATGAAAAGGTATGGAGAGCCCATCGCCGTGAGGTTCGGCGCGGATCCCAAGGTTCAGGGATACTCGCTCATCCAGCTCATTGAGACCTCCTGCATCGCAGGACACTTCGCAGAGGACACGGACAGGGCCTTCATCGACGTGTTCTCCTGCAAGGAGTTCCCTCCTGAGTCCACCGCCGATTACTGCAAGGAGTACTTCGGCGCGAAGAAGATGCAGTATGCGACCCTCTTCAGGGACATCTGACCAGTTCAAACCAGATGGGGCCTCGGCCCCTACTACAACTTTTATTGTATCTGTGGTGCACGGTTCTCCCTACCGTTTCTCTTTTTCCTGATAAGGAGTCTTGTTCCTCATTGGAATATTCGGGTTTATATTTTCCTTTTTAGAATAATAAATCCCCATTGGGATTGTGCTTATAATGTCCGATGGCATTGCCAGAATGGGAAATACACATCGGGATTCGGGTTAAATTATTCCTTATTAGGATAATAATATCCTCTAAGGTTAAATAACTAGGCTGAAAATCCGTTGACATGCATGTCGATAGAAGTGGTGTGACCATCACCGTTTGTCCCGGAACGACAAAACGCGGGACCCCGGAAACGTTCGATCCCATCGAGATCTCCCCGGGAGATACAATTTCCATTGTAGGTCCGACCGGGTCGGGGAAGACCGCTTTCATCAACGATATCGAGGTGTTCGCACAGGGGGACACCGTCACCGGCCGCAGGGTCCTTGTCAACGGGGATGTGCCTCCCGAGGAGTTCATCCGCGACCCGTCGTGCAAGCCGATAGCCATGATCACCCAGAACACGAAGTGCCTCGCGGACCTGTCCGTTCGCGAGTTCCTATCTATGCACGTCTCCACCCGCAGGAACCTCGCGGAGAATGTCATCGAGGACACCGTGAGGCTTGCCAACAACTTCACGGGGGAGAAGATAGTCGAGCATGCGAGGATGTCGTCCCTCTCCGGCGGACAGACACGTTCCCTCATGATAGCCGATGCGGTCCTGATATCGGACGCGCCTATACTCCTCCTCGACGAGATCGAGAACGCCGGGATATTCAAGGACGCGGTCATCTCGCATCTCAAAAACCTCGGGAAGGCGGTGATCTTCGTCACTCACGACCCCTACGTCTCACTCCTGTCCGACCGCCGCATCGTGATGTGCGGGGGTGAAGTCGTCAAGATACTGACCCCCGGCGAGCAGGAGGCCCTGGCATTGGAGAGGATCAGGAGCATCGACGCCGAGATGTCCCTCATCCGCGAGAAGATCAGGGTCGGCGAGATCATCCAGGAGGGGGCCATCTGAGCATCAGGGTCATCGTGGTGGCGGGTCCTCCGAGCGCCGGGAAGACCTCGGTCATCAGGCAGATCATCCGTCATCTCCTCCCCGACGAGAAGGTCGCGTACCTGAAGATCGACGTCGTGATGGCCTTCGAGGACGAGGAGCTCCGCGAGGAGTTCGGCATCCCGACCAAGAAGGTGTACTCGGGCGACATGTGCCCCGACCACATGGGTATAATGGTCACGCGCGACGCCATCTCCTGGGCGGAGGCGGAGGGCGCCTCCGTGCTGATATGCGAGAGCGCCGGACTCTGCCTGAGGTGCACGCCCTACCTGACGGGATGTCTCGGCATCTGCGTCATGTCGGCCATATCCGGCACCCACGCACCTCTGAAGATGGCACCGATGATCGGGCTCGCCGACACATGCGTCGTCACGAAGACCGACCTCATCTCCCAGGCCGAGAAGGAGGTGTTCAGGGAGAGCATCCGTCGCGTGTCCAAGAACATGGACATAGTCGAGACGGACGCGATCCAGGGGACCGGTCTGAAGTACCTCTACCGTCTGGTGGACTCCGCGCCTGTCGCCGAGTCCCCGGACAGCCTCGAGCTGAGGGGGATACCCCCGCTCGGCGTGTGCACGGTGTGCATAGGGAAGAAGAGCATAGGGTGGCAGAACCACTTCGGGGTCATCAGGAGGCTGGACGACGATGACAACATCTACAACGGCGAGTGACTGGGTCCCGCCCGGAAAGAACTGCGGCGCATGCGGGAGCAGGACCTGCGAGGACTTCGTCCTGAGGGTGGGCTCCGGTCTGGCCGCAAGGGAGTCGTGCCCGTTCTACTTCAAGGGCATCGACGGGCGGATCCCCGTCCTCGAGAGGCGGTACAGCGGTACGGACGTGGTCGGCCAGCAGTACGACTTCGTTATATCCGCGCTTCCCGGGGAGCCGTCCGCGAGGAAGATCGTCCTTCCCTTCAGGCCCGACATGGTGGAGAGGATGGACATCGTCAAGGGTGACATCGTCACGGGACGTCCCGCAGGGGCCGGATGCCCCGTCCAGCATGTCATCAGGGTCCTGGACGCGGACCTCGTCACCGGCGTGATCACGGGTCATGTGGTCGGTCCGGCATACGCACGCGGTCGCGACGTCAAGGATGTGAAGGGGTACCACATGCTCGGATTCGAGGGAAAGGCCACGCCCATGGTCAGGGAACCGGCGTTCGGCCTCAGACAGAGCCTCCTCCCCGGATTCTGCATGATGGACCGTGCGCACACCGGCCTGGTCAACATGGTCATCGGGAAACCGTGGGGGACCCATGTGCGCGTGGAGGATGTGGTGATCCTATGACTGACCGTTCCATCGATGAGATTCAGGGCAGGATAGACGATCGCACGGCCAAGGTCATGACCGCCTCGGAGTTCAAGGGACTCCCTGAAGGGGAGAGGAGGTCCGTGGACGTCGTCACATGCGGGACATTCGGCATAATGTCCGGGACGATGGCGATCCTCACCGTCCCCGTGGCATCCCCGGGCACCTTCAAGCGTGCCGATTCCATCACAATCAACGGCGTCCGCGGGAGCGTCGGACCCTGTCCCAACGAGTCCCTCGGACTCGTGGACTGCATATTCCACGGCACCGCCCACAGGGACCGTTCCTACGGCGGGGGACATCTTTTCAAGGACATGGTCGCAGGGAAGCCCCTCGACGTCGTCGTCGAATCGGACGGTGCGACATACAGGAGGACGGTGACCCTGGACGACATCCCGTTCGCCAGGATGGTGCTGACCCGCGGGGCATTCAAGAACTACACGGGATTCGTCAACGGCTCCGACTCGGAATACGCTACGATATTCTCGGGACCGGAACCCATGGGTCCCGGGCTCTCGGAGGCCTCGGTGAGCGGATGCGGGTCCATCAACCCGCTGCAGAACGATCCCGGCATGAGATTCATCCATCACGGTGCATCGGCGCTCCTGAACGGGGCGCCGGGAATGGTCCTCGGCACAGGGACGAGGAGTTCCGAGGAGAAGCCCAACCTCTCCATCGAGGCCGATATGCACCGCATGGATGCGGATTACATGGGAGGCTTCAGGACCTCGGCCGGCCCGGAGTGCCTGACATCGGTCGCCGTGGCGATCCCGATGACCTGCGACGGGGCATTCTCGGACGCCTCCGTCACGGATGCGGGCAGCAGGCTGCCGCTGGCGGACGTCAGGGACAGGAGGCCGGTCTTCACGGACTCCTACGCATCGGTGTGGGACGGTACCGACCATACGGTCTCGTCGGACCTGGACAACTGCATCCACTGCGACGGGTGCTCGGCGGACTCAGTCTGCCCCGTCGATGCGGACCCCTCGAAGGGGATAGACCCAGACAGGTGCATGTCGTGCGGACTATGCGTCCGCGCATGCCCCGGAAACGTCTTCTCTGCCTATCTGGGTAGCGTATCCTACGGGGACAGGGAGGTCCCCATAACGGTCAGGCAGTCCTCGAGGGACAAGGCCGAGCGTCTCTGCTCCATCCTGAAGGAGGAAATCGAGGACGGGAACTGGTCACTGAGGTGTTTCGATGGGAGATTATGAGCTGGTCTGTCTGGAGGATGGTTCGACGGTCGAGGAGAGGTACACGCTCTCCTGCGGTTCCGGGCACAAGGGCCTGTTGAGGACGAACTATCGCAGGAAGCAGCTCCGGGTGCGTCCGTGCGAGGGGATCTTCAAGTTCTACGACTGGCTCCCCGTGCGTTCCACGCTGGAGACCGAGGCGGCACCCGTCGCGTTCCGGAGCGAGAGGCTCTCCAGGGAGCTCGGGCTGAAGGACCTCTGGATAGGGTTCACCGGGTACTATCCAGAGAGGGGTGCCAAGGTGAAGTCATGCACCTTCAAGGAGATGGAGGCCCTGCCCACGTTCGCCCGTCTGAGGGACAACGGGGGAGGGACGATGATCCTCGCATCCGCCGGGAACACCGCGAGGGCCTTCGCGCAGACCGCCTCGCAGACCGGGAACAGGTGTCTCATCGTCGTTCCCAGGAAGGCACGGGACAGGCTGATGGTCGAGGAGGACACCGGAAACGTCAGGCTGTTCACGGTCGACGGCGACTACACCGATGCCATCAGGATGGCCGACCGCATAACCGCATTGGGGGGATTCGTCCCGGAGGGCGGGGCCAGGAACGTCGCCCGCAGGGACGGCATGGGGACCGTCATGCTCCAGGGGGCGGTCACCATGGGGAGGATCCCGGACCACTACTTCCAGGGTGTCGGAAGCGGCACCGGCGGGATATCCGCATGGGAGGCGTCCATGCGCCTGATCGGGGACGGCCGTTACGGAGACAGGCTGCCCAGGCTCAACCTGTCCCAGAACAGCCCGTTCACTCCCATGGCCAAGGCATGGAACGAGGGTCGCAGGACCATCTCCGCCGAGGACCTGGGTGAGAAGGGGGACATCTCGCAGGTGTATGCCGACGTGCTCACCAACCGCAGTCCGCCCTATTCCATGGCGGGCGGTGTGTTCGACGCCATGAGCGAATGCGGAGGGAGGTTCTACGAGGTCTCCAACGACGAGGCGAGGTCCGCGGAGAAGCTGTGGATGTCCTGCGAGGACGTCCGTCCCGACCCGGCGGCATCCGTCGCCCTGGCATCGCTGATCGAGGCGGTGGAGTCCGGGGCCGTGGGCAGCGAGGAATGCATATTCCTGAACATGACCGGCGGGGGCCTGGACCGTGTGAGCGAGGACGTGGAGATGGCCGCGCTCGGAGTGGAGGCGGAGCTTCCCCCGGACATCTCCGAAGAGGACCTGAGAGGTGTTATCGATGTTTGAGAACGAGATGGCGGAACAGTTGGAGAAGGCTGACGTCGACATGGTCATCAGCCTCCCGTGCGACAAGAACAAGGGATTCACCGACCTCGTCCATGAGAGGTTCCCCGTGGTGGACATCACCCGCGAGGAGGACGGTGTCGGGATCTGTGCGGGAGCGTACCTGATGGGAAAGCGTCCGGTGATCTCGATTCAGAGCTCGGGGATAGGGAACATGATGAACGCCATCATGTCCCTCACCGCCTGCTACCGTCTCCCGATGGTCATCCTCGCCAGCTGGCGCGGTGTCGACGGGGAGAGGATCGAGGCGCAGATCCCGTTCAACTCCAGGATCCCGGGGCTGTTGGACTGCTACGGCATCGGGTGCACCGACCTCGCGGACCCGGGGGACATCCCGAAGGTCTCCGGTATCATCGACAGGGCGTTCTCCGAGGGTTCCATCGAGGTCGTTCTGATCCATCCCAAGCTGTGGGGCGAGTCCAGGAGGACCATCACGGAGTACCCTCCAAGAAGGAGGCATGTGAAGGTCGCGATAGACGACGAGTCCGAGCCCCCGACCATGACTCGTCTGGACGCGATAGAGAGGATCATGGCGGCCGTCGGCGAGGACGACATAGTCGTCTCCAACATCGGGGTGCCATCCAAGGAGGTCCATGCCGCGCGGGACCGTCCGCTGAACTTCTACATGCTGGGGAGCTACACCCAGGCCACGCCCATAGGGCTGGGGATGGCCCTGTCCACCGACAGGCGCGTGTTCGTCATCGACGGGGACGGCAGCCTGCTGGGCTCATCGATATTCCCGGTGCTGTCGGCGATGGACCCCGACAACCTCACGGTCATCTGCCTGGACAACGGCACGTTCGGTTCCACGGGCAATCAGATCAACCAGGCCTACCTGGACGTGGACCTGGGGGCGGTCGCGGTCGCGTACGGGATCGACAACGTCTATTCCACCGGCGACCCGGAGGCGCTCGACGGGATCCTCAGGGAGGTGGAGGGCATGTCCTTCGTCCACGTCCTGATAGTGCCGAAGAACTCCGACTCGCCGAACCTGACGCTCACGGCAGCGGAGATCAGGGACCGCTTCATGGGGGCGCTCTGACCCCGCCCCTATTACATATTATATAAGGGGGTGATGATGGCAGGGACCGACGGGTGATGGTTACAATTGGGGACATGTGCCCCATTGTTATCCTCTTTATACAAAGAGCGCTCAACGAGGAACGGCAGTTCTTTCCTTCTGGTGTCTGCCAGCACTCATTAAAGCCAGGTCAGAGCGTATGGACTATTAGCCTATTTAGGAAAATATTATCACATAGTGTTATAACCTGTCCGTCAAATCGAGGCCGTGGTGTAAACCATGGACAAGAAAATCATGGCAGTCGGAATCGTTGCCGTTATCCTCATTGCCGCAGTGGCAGTGTTCTTTGTCACCAAAGAGAAGGATAATGGCGGTGATAATCCGACCGTTACAGACAACGATATGAGCATCATCGGTAGGGTCAACACCGATGGTTCCGGTATCTACTTCAAAGCTGGCGAGAATGCCGCAGATTATGTTACGAAAGTCAATGTCGAGCCCACCTCCGGTGCTTACCTCGGTGGAAACGGAACATGGATCGTCTTTAACCCCAGTGCTTGGGGAGGAAAGGTCATCGGAGATCCCGGAGAGGCTACCATCCAGCATGTCCAGCTTGGTGAGATCGCCAAGGTAATGGGACTCAAGTTTGTGAAGTACCAGATCGGAACTTCCCTTTCGAACGACACCCTGTACTACCTTGCTGGTGTCGGTAACTATGCCAATTTCAAGTCGACTCTCAGCACAACGCCTGCTCTTCTCGGAGCGTTCAACTGGGAGCCCCAGTACTCCATTGCAGCCAGGGACGGATGCGTGGCAATCGCTACCACCAACGACATGTTCCCTGAACACACATGCTGCATCATCGGAGCTTCTCACAGCTACATCACTAACCATTCTGACGAGACCGTCCGTTTCCTCGCCGCATACATAAAGTCTGTGGACAAGATGAAGGCAGCGATCGAGGCCGGCTCTGGTGCCGATTACGATGCACTCATCAAGGTCGCCAAGGACAAGGTCTCCATGCCTGGACTCAGTGATGAACAGAAGGAAGCCGCAATCCTCGATGCTTTCAAACTCGTGAACTACACCTACGCGGACACCACTGACAAGACCGTCAGCGACCCTCTCGCCAACCTCAAGAAGGACATTGCAGACCTGGCTGTGAGCTTCTATCCTGGACAGGTCGGTCAGTCCTACTCCGACCTCGGATTCTCTTCCGCTGAAGCGCTCGCAGAGAAGTTCGTTCAGAGCTCCTACATCAAGGATGCAATGAATTTCGAGTCTCAGGCAAGTTACTCCAAGGCCTCCATCAAGGTCGCAGCCATTTCTGGTGACATCCACCAGCTTGCACTCCATTATGGAATCTCCGAGGGAATCTTCGATGAATACGGACTGGACGTCACTGTTGTTAGCCAGGCTAACGGTCCTGCTGTCTACACAGCCATTCATGCCGGAGAGGCCAGCCTCGGATTCATCGGAGCTCCTCCGATGACCATCAATGCTATGAATGCGAAGGAGATAACGCCCTCCAACTGAACCTGAGAAGGTGAAAACATAGCCGTCCTTAATCTGAAATACGATGAGCACAACAAGTACATGAGGTGGGCACGTACGGCGTTGATCACCGTGATCTCGCTGTCCCTGTTCATGTTCGTATGGTGGCTTGTAGCCGAGTGGGGGGTCTTCGAGACGATCCCTACGCCACAGGAGACCTTCGCTGCTCTTGCGCATTTGATTACGGACGGCGACCCCCTCACGGGGCTGAGTCTTTGGACTCAGATAAAATCCAGTCTCACGACCTTCTTCAAGGGAACGTTGATGGCCCTTATAGTGGCCATCCCCTTGGGTCTCCTGCTCGGATATGTCAAGGTCCTCAACGAGTTCGCGACGCCGATCATAGAGGTCCTGAGACCCATCGCACCTGTCGCATGGGCACCCATCTTCATCGCCACGAAGGCACTCGGATACAGCTGGGGGCCTGGACTAGTGGTATTCATGGGAATGCTGTTCCCCATTCTTACTAGCACCATCTTCGGTGTCCAGAGGATCGATTCCAGCTGGATCGACGCATCCAAGACTCTGGGTGCCAACCGCGGACAGATATTCTACAAGGTTGTGCTCCCCGCTTCCGTTCCTTATATTCTGAACGGTCTCAAGACTGCACTGGGTATCGGATGGATGTGCATCGTTGCAGCAGAGATATTCGCTCAGGCTCTGGGAGGAATTGGTAACCTCATCTACACCATGGCATTGAACTTCTATTGGTCCTATGCCTTCGCAGGTATCATCGTAGTCGCCGTCCTCGGATTACTCACTACAGGTGTTGCCGAACAGGTCGCAAAATACGTTTCGAAGAGAATGGGGATGGAATGATGACCGAGGAAGACAAGTCCGTAGTTGCAGTGGACGAGCAGTCCTTGGTAGCGATCGATGAGGACATCTGTCCTGTAGATGATGAGTCCGCATTGGTCCCTGTCGTAGATTCGACCGACATTGTCCAAGGATATGGGTCCAGGGACCTTGTGGTTCCGGATGACATCCTCATCTCCATCCGCAATCTCGGGAAGACCTACAAGACGGACGATTCCGAGACCGTCGCGATAGAGAACTTCGATCTGGATGTCAAGAAAGGGGAGCTCATCAGCATAGTCGGGCCATCGGGATGTGGAAAGACCACCCTGCTGAGGATGATAGCTGGACTGCTTACGCCCACATCCGGGGAGATAACGATCGATGGGAGGAGATGCGAGGGTCCCGGGCCGGACCGCGGGATGGTATTCCAGGATTTCGCATTGTTCCCCTGGAGGTCCGTGAGGAAGAACATCGAGTTCGGACTCGAGATCGCGAAGGTTCCCAAGGAGGAGCGTAACAGGAGGTCCGACGAGCTTCTGGAGATGGTGGGTCTGGATCAGTTCGCGGATGCTCGCGTCCATGAGCTGTCCGGTGGGATGAAGCAGCGTGTCGCAATAGCAAGGGCACTCGCCACAAGTCCGGAGGTGCTTCTGATGGATGAGCCGTTCGGTGCTCTCGACGCGCAGACTAGGAATCTGATGCAGGAGAACTTCGTCAACATCCTGATGAAGACCGATCAGACCGTCATATTCATCACACACTCGGTGGACGAGGCCGTCTACCTCTCGGACAGGATAGTCGTGCTCACCAAGAGGCCCGCATCGATCAAATCGATCTTCGACATCCCCTGGGAATGGCCCAGGGACCGTGCGTCCCCTGAGTTCACAGCCCTCAGGAAGGAGATCCTCGAGGAACTGCGTTCCGAGAACGTCATGGAGTGACGTCAAACCTTGACCGGGCCCCCAACCATTATAGGGGGTCCGGGCACTTTCATGTCATGGATCACCTATCCATAGACCTTTTCCGTTGCATCGGCTGTTCCGCATGCGCCTCCGTCTGTATCCGCGGCAACATCGTCATGGAGGTGGGGCACCCGTCGGAGACCGGAGGGGGCATGGGATGCTTCGATTGCGGCCACTGTCTCGCGATATGTCCGGAGAATGCCATCTCACTGACCAGGTATCCGGACTTCGAGCCGAGGGAGTACGATCCGCGGGCACCCCCGATAGCCCCGGCCGATCTGATGGACCTCATGGAGAGGAGAAGGAGCAGCAGGTGGTTCACCACGGACCCGGTGACGGAGGAGGAGTTCGGTTCGCTGTTCAGGGCGGCAGGGACCTCTCCCTCGGTGCAGAACTCGGCCGATGTGCGCTTCGTCGTCATCGACAGGGACCTCAGGAGGTTCATGCTCCACATAGCGGACATAATGTCCCCCAGGGCCGACGAGCTCCCCCGGATAAGGCAGCTGATCGACTATCTGAACGACCCGTTCCCCATGGGGAACAACCCGCTCCTGTGGGAGGGGCGCCAGATGATACTGGCGTTCTCCAAGCACAGGGAGGATTCGGTCATAGCCATGGCGCGCATAGAGCTCATGGCCTGCGCGATGGGCCTGGGAGGGTTCTACTCCCATTGGATACAGATGGCCGACGATGAGGACCACGGAAGGTTCATGGGGTTCTTCCCTGGGATGTCCGAGGACCTTGTGCTGGGCGCGGTGTTCGTGATAGGCCACCCGAGGTCCAGGTTCAGGAGGACCGTCCCCCGCGATGTGCCGGACGTCAGAATGATGTGAGGTTAAGAGGGGGTCCGAAGACCCCGTTGACGACCAAGCTCACAGGGAGAGCTTGAGATTGTCGTACTTGTAGACCTTCTCGGGACAGGAGAACTGGCAGCGGTAGCACGCTGTGCCGAGACAGTTCTTGGTCTCGACGACGATCTCCTTGTCGTCCTTGACGGTGAGGGCATGCTCGGGGCACTCCCTCTCGCACTTCTTGCACCCGGTGCAGCCCTCCATGTAGCCGCGGAGCTGGGTCCCGAGCTCGTGCATGATGAACAGTCCGCGCTCTCCGAGGTCGGGGATGTCACGCTGCACCATGCGGTGGATGGTCGGGGTCCCGCGGGGCTTGGGCAGCTCCTGCAGTCCTGCCATGACGTTGTTGGAGTTGTACATCTCCATGGGCATGCCCTCGTCGCACAGTGCGAGCTCCTGGGTGTAGATCTGCTCGAAGATCTTGTCGCCGGCGAACATGATGTGGTTGGCCCTGATGCCGTTGGCGATTCCCTGGAGGGTGTCCAGCAGCTCGGGGTCCTTGAGGATGTCGGTCGCCATGGCGAGCGAGGTGTTGCCCCACTGGTAGATCGTGTCGCAGGAGGGCGGAAGGAGTCCGACGTCCCTGGCCTTCACGGCGTCCACGTACGTACCGGAGGCCCCGGCCATGTACATGACCTTCATGTCCTCGAACTTGATGCCGGCATGCTCCAGCAGGGTGAAGTGCCCGGCGCGCATGGCACCGATGGCCTTCAGGGCCTCGGATATGTCGTGGGAGTCGATGTAGACCCCGTCCTGGAGGTGGAGCTTCCCATCGCTGGTGGTGAGCTTGCCCTTCTTCCAGAGGTTCCCGTCCAGTGCCGCGGCGACGGCGGCGATGACACCAGTACCGGTGATCCCGGTCGCCTTGCCGTGCATGGGTCCGGAGGGGGTTATGGTCTCGAGTCCGAAGTCGACCCTGTCCCCGTCCTTGGGGAGGATGTCGTCGTCGAGGACCTGTGTGACCCACTGGAAGTCGTAGGTCAGGTCGGAGATGGCTCCGGGCCCTGCGAGCATCCCGCATTTGATGGACTGTCCCTCCATGGCGGGTCCCGCCGCGGCGGATCCGGTGTAGATCTCGTCCCCGATCTTCAGGGCCATCTCAGCGTTCGTCCCGTAGTCCGTGACGAGGCAGTTCCTCTTATCGTCCAGGAACCCGCTCTTGTACATCATGGCGAGGGCGTCCGCGCCGATCTCGTGTCTGATCGCGGGCGGGACGAGAAGCTCGCACCCGTCCTTGACATCGAGCCCGACGTCGACGGCGGAGAACACTCCAGCATCCCTCTTCTGGGCCTGGATCCCCCTGGCCTTGTGGGCGTTCTCCCCTGCGAAGGCGAGGTCGTCGACGGGGATCCCCTGGAACAGCGAGAGCTGTATGGGGTTCCCGCAGATGCTCACCCTCTCGACCTGATTGAGGTCCACGCCGAGGGTCCTGATCAGTTTGTTCTCCGTATCGATGAGGATCTTGTGCGCGACATCCGTGCCCACGTTGATGCAGAACGTCAGGTGGTCCATGATGTTGGCACCCGGGAGGGGGTGGCATTCCGTGACCGATGTGGACAGGATCTTACCGTCCTTCAGGTCCACGGCATGGGCCCTGCTCCCGCTGGTTCCTATGTCGATCGATATTCCGTAGCTCATTTTGTTTTCCTCCGTAGTCTGTCGAGGAAGGAGCCTTTCTTCTCCTTCTTCTCGGGCTCTGCATCCCTGCGGCCCTCTTCGTGATCGTGATGATGGTCATGGCAGTGGCATTCCTCACCGTCATGGTGGTGGTGATCGTGGCAATGGCACTCGTGATCGTGGTCATGATGGTGCTCATGGTCATGGCAGTGACACTCCTCGCCGTCATGGTGGTGATGGTGGTGCTCATGGTCGTGATCGTGGCAGTGGCATTCCACATGCTCGTCCAGCTCGTAGTCGAGTCCGGTGTCGTCGATCGCGTGGAACATCCTGTGCCTGAGCTCGTGCTCGTCCACGTCGACGACGGCGCACATGAATGTGAAGCGGACCTTCTCCATGGGCTCGAGGGTGCCGTGGTGCTCCACGCCGTTCTCGAGATCGGTGAGGTTCAGGGTCAGTCCCTTCCCGTCCCCGTCCACGACGGCCGCCTTGATGTGGCCGAGGAGGCATCCGGACTCCTTGGTGACCCACTGTCCGACGGACAGGAGGGCCTTCGCCATCCTGGCCTCGGCGTCCGCGTTCCATCCGGTGATGGTACCCTGCAGGCCCTCCGCGCATCCGTCGGCGACCTCGAGGGACGTCTGCTCATGGTCATGATCATGGTGGTGGTCGTGATCGTGGCAATGGCATTCCTCGCCGTCATGGTGGTGATGGTGGTGTCCGTCGCTCATCTCATCATCTCGTAGAGCTGATCGATGTTCTCGTCGGTCTTGGCGGAGACGGAGAATACCGGCCTGTTGGGGAACTCGGAGTTGAGCCACTTGGTGACCTCCTCGATCTGTCCGGGCCTGGCGAGGTCCTTCTTGTTGATTATGATGAAGTCCGCGTGGGACATCTGCATCTTGAAGAACTGCTCCTTCTTCTTGACGAGGTCGTCGAACCTCTGGATGTCCGCGATCCCGATGATGTACGTCTCGTCGGGGTCGATCATCGACACGTTGACGAGCTCCTTCACCTTGTGGGGGAGGGCGAGTCCGGTGGGCTCGACGATGATTATGTCGGGGTCGATGTCGTTCTTGATGTTCTTCAGGGCGGTCTGCAGGGTCCCCGAGAGGGAGCAGCAGATGCATCCGTTGGGCAGTTCCATCGCGTCGTATCCCTGGGCCTTCAGGGTGGCGCCGTCTACTCCGATCTCTCCAGATTCGTTTACGAGGAGGGCGGTCTTCTCGCCGCGTTTCGTATACATGGAGGCCAATTTCATCAGCAGAGTGGTCTTCCCGCTTCCGAGGAAGCCACCCAGTATGTAGACATACATGAGTGACCCAATAACTCAATCATATATACCCATTGCAAGGATAATTTCCAGGTTTAGCTCAGTTAACTATGCCTGCCACCGCCTGCTATTATTTACTATAGGTATCGCAAGAAAAATGGTGTGTGCTGCATGGGGGCAAGGGTGGTTGGATGCACGATATATCCATCAAAATACTCCGGTAATCGCCGATTGTCTGTACGGATTGACTGTTTGAAATTCCGAATTATAGAAATAATTACAATAATTATCTAATTAGGATAATATTGTTTTTCTTTATATTATAGGCTTTTTTATTTAAATATAATATATAAATGAAATAGCAACTTATTGAGTTATCAATGAAAAGTTGCGGACACTAATATATAAAAGATATGTAGGAATATAAAAAGTAGGGATGTATGTACCATCCTTAACATCGATTAAATACAATCGATAGGAATTGGGAATCCGTTGAGTTGGGAGCGATTCCGACGAGACATAGGAGGAAAACATATGATTGACTACAAGAAGGTGGACTTCGGGAAGATCCTGAAACGCTACGACGTTGATGCTCAGAACGAGACCACCCCTGAGGCCGTTGCAAAGAAAATGCTGCCCGCAGACCCCGTTCTCAAAGAGGTCGCGGAGACCGTCCTGTACATGAAGTTCAAGGACGTCGGACCTGCCACCACCAAGGCTCTCCAGTCCAAGCAGCCCCTTGACATCATCAACAACGGACTCGTCGTAGGAATGGAGTGCGTCGCGAAACTGTACGCAGAGCACATCTACTACCTGCCCGAGATCATGATGGCCGCCAAGACCATGGAGATCGGAATCGCCATCGCCGAGAAGCAGATCCCCGGCGGAAGAGAGACCAAAGGAACCGTCGTCATGCACGCGGCCGAGGGAGACCCCCACGACATCGGAAAGAACATCGCCGCTGTCATGCTCAGGTCCTCCGGATACACCGTCATTGACATGGGTAAGGACGTCGCAGTCGTCGATGTCGTCGCCAAAGTCAAGGAGGTCAAGCCCATCATGGTCACCGGTACCGCTCTCATGACCACCACTATGACTGCATTCCCCAGGGCAGCCGAGAAGCTCGTCGCAGACGGCGTCGAACTCCCCTTCATGGCAGCAGGCGGTGCAGTTAACAGGGACTTCGCAGAGTCCTTCCCTCTGGGAATCTACTCCGAGAAGGCACCCCAGACCCCGCCCATCGCAGACAAGATCCTTGCTGGATACGACTGGAAGAGAATAAGGGACGAGTGGGACAACATCGTCAACGGGGAGGAGTGATTAAGATGGCAGCAACAAGATGCACCAAAATGGCTTACAGCAGCGCGGATGAAATGGTCTTCGGAACCTCCAAATTCCCTATCTCCTACGGATTCGGAATCAAGGTCGGAGCCGGCCGCGTTATCCCTGAGATCAACTACGGACCCAGGCCCGGAAAGGAGAAGGACCCCGAGACTCTGAGGAAGGAGTACGTCGACTACATCTCCAAGGATGTCCTCAACAGGGCAGTCACCGTTGGATTCCCCGACGTCCAGCTCGAGACCGAGTGGATCTCCCAGATGGGTAACCCCAAGATGGCCACCCCCGTTGTCGAGGGACAGAAGGCTATCTGTGAGAAGTTCCACGAGGAGTACGGAATCAACTGTGCAGTCAGGCAGACCATCCCCGACCAGCGTGAGGCTGAAGAGGGATACAGGCCCGGAATGGGCGGAAAGCACGCCTACCCCGAGGCACTGTTCAACTGCGCCGAGATCGCATGCGAGAACGGAGCAGACATCCTCTCCTGTGAGACCCTCGGCGGAAAAGAGCTCGCCGACTACGCTGTCACCAACGGAGACATCACCGCCTTCCTGTTCGGTGTCGGATACCTCGGATCCATCGACATGGAGTACGTATGGTCCCAGTTCATCGACATCTGCAAGAAGAACAAGGTCGTCGCTGGAGGAGACACCAACTGTTCCGGAGCCAACACCTCTATGTTCATGGCCGGAGGATACCTCGACAACGATGTCCAGAGGACCTTCTCCGCTGTGACCAGGGCCATCTCTGCAGCCAGGACCCTTGTGGCACCCGAGTGCGGCGCCACCGGACCCGACAAGGACTGCGGATACGAGGGACCCATCGTGAAGGCCATCACCGGAAAGCCCGCCGCTCAGGAGGGTAAGAACTGCCAGTGCGCACACTGCGATCTCCAGGGTAACCTGATCGCACAGTGCTGTGACCTCTGGTCCAACGAGTCCGTCGAGTACCACCCCGAGTTCGGAGGAACCTCCGTCCAGTGCTGGCTCGGATCCATCGGATACGAGGCTTCCCTGATGAACACCGCCATCCAGTGCGGACAGGAGAAGACCCTCAGGGACCTGTACATGATCTCCGACAGGGCACGTGGACCCGAGGGATACATCCTCGCCTACGACAACGCCTACAAGATCGGACAGGCCATCGCTGAGAACGGAAACAACATCTACCTCAGGGCCAGGGCAGCCGGTCTCACCGCAGCCAAGATCATCAAGAACGGATACGACACCAAGGAGCTCGCCCTCACCAACAAGCAGCTCGAAGTCCTCAATGTCATCATCAAGGACCTCGAGGCACTGCCCGACGACGAGGGTAAGTTCTTCGACTACGCCGACAAGAAGTACAAGGACCTTGTGCCTCTCTACGACCCGAAGAACTACGGACTCTGAGTCTGATTCATCCCCCAAACCATTTACGGGGCCTTCGGGCCCCACATCCTTTTCATCCATCCATCATCATCCAGCGTTCTCTCCGAAGATCCGTCCGGTCTTTGCGGAACATTGGCTGTTTCTGACATGAGCCAGCAGTCATGGTGGGCATGTTTTCTCATTGAAGTGACAGTATGGTTTTGTACTATGTTGTTGGATGTATCCTATCCAATGAATAGATAATATTATATACAACACTACATAACCCACTAGTTGGATGGGAGATATGGTATGTTTTTTAAATAATAATACAATCAAATGTATGGATATTAGAAACATCCATCAAATTCCTAAAATACCAAATCCTCTTTTTCGGCGATTGTAAGGGTGTTCGGCCCTTACGGAGGAAATAGAATGCTTAGTTGCGAAGGTGCAGACTTTAGCAAAGTCCTCAAGCGCTACGACGTCGACATGCAGGTCGAGGTCACGCCCGAGGAAATGGCTAAAAAGCTCCTCCCTACCGACCCTGTCCTGAACAAGGTCGCTGAGGAGGTTATGTACATGAGGTTCAAGACCGTCGGACCTACCGTTATGCAGGCTCTGAAGGAGAAGGACCCGCTCGTGATCATCAATGACGGACTTGTTGCCGGAATGGAAGTTGTCGCGAAGCTGTACGCAGAGCACGTCTACTACCTGCCTGAGATTATGATGGCCGCCAAGACCATGGAGATCGGAATCGCACTCGCTGAGAAGCAGGTTCCCGGTGGACTCCAGCCTAAGGCAACCGTCGTCATGCACGCAGCCGAGGGAGACCCCCACGACATCGGAAAGAACATCGCCGCTGTCATGATGAGGGCATCCGGTTACAACGTCATCGACATGGGACGTGACGTCCCCATCGTCGACGCTGTCGCCAAGGTCGAGGAGGTCAAGCCCCTCTTCATCTCCGGTACCGCTCTGATGACCACCACCATGACCGCCTTCCCCGCTGAGGCCCAGATCCTGAAGGAGAAGGGCTACAACACCCCCATCATGGGATGCGGAGGAGCAGTCAACAGGGACTTCGCCAACTCCTACGACCTCGGAATCTACTCCGAGAAGGCACCCCAGACCCCCCTCATCGCTGCCAAGCTGCTCGCTGGCTACGACTGGAAGCAGATCAGGGAAGAGTGGGATGAGATCGTTAACGGAGAGTGATTAAGATGGCAGTTACTAGATGCACAAAGATGGCTTACGACAAAGCCGATGACATGGTCTTCGGATTCTCCCAGCACCCCCTGTCCTATGGATTTGGACTCAAAGTTGGTGCAGGATACGTCGTTCCCGAGGTCAACTACGCTCCCAGGCCCGGAACCGAGAAGGACCCCGCCAAACTCAGGAAGGAGTACGTCGACTACATCTCCAAGGACATCCTGAACAGGTACGTCACCGCCGGATTCCCCAACGTTCAGCTCGAGACCGAGTGGGTCTCCCAGATGAACCAGGAGAAGCTGTGCGCCCCTGTCGTCTCCGGTCAGAAAGAGATCTGTGAGAAGTTCCACGAGGAGTACGGACTGAACTGCGCCGTCAGGCAGACCATCCCCGACCAGCGTGAGGCTGACGAGGGACTCAGGCCCGAGGTCGACAAGTCCGAGCACGCATACGCTCACAAGTTCTTCGAGTGCGCTGAGTTCGCCTGCGAGAACGGTGCGGATGTCTTCTCCGTCGAGTCCGTCGGAGGAAAAGAGTTCGCCGACTACGCTGTCACCAACGGAGACATCATCGCTTTCCTGTTCGGTGTCGGATACCTCGGATCCATCGACATGTCCTACATCTGGGAGGAGTGCGTCAACATCTGTAAGAAGCACAAGACCATCCCCGGAGGAGATACCAACTGTTCTGGAGCCAACGTCGCCATGTTCATGGCCGGCGGATACCTCGACAACGATGTCCAGAGGACCTTCTCTGCAGTCACCAGGTGCATCTCTGCCGCCAGGACCCTCGCTGCTTGCGAGGCTGGAGCCGTCGGACCTGACAAGGACTGCGGATACGAGGGACCCATCGTGAAGTCCATCACCGGAAAGCCCACTGCCCAGGAGGGTAAGAACTGCCAGTGCGCACACTGCGATCTCCAGGGTAACCTGATCGCACAGTGCTGTGACCTCTGGTCCAACGAGTCCGTCGAGTACCACCCCGAGTTCGGAGGAACCTCCGTCCAGTGCTGGGGAGGATCCCTCGGATACGAGGCCGCTCTGATGAACACCGCTATCCAGCTCAAGCAGGAGAAGTCTCTCAGGGACATGTACATGTACTCTGACAGGTTCAGAGGCCCCGAGGCCTACGTCCTCGCTTACGACCACGCCTTCGAGATCGGACAGGCCATCGCCGCAAACGGTGACAACCTCTACCTCAGGGCAAAGGCCGCCGGACTTACCGGTGCAAAGATCATCATGAGGGGCTACGACTCCAAGGAGCTCGCCCTCACCAACAAGCAGCTTGAGGTTGTCCAGGACATCATCAAGAAGCTCGAGGCACTGCCCGACGACGAAGCCAAGTTCGTCGAGTACTGCACCAAGGAGTTCAAGGACTCCGTGCCTCTCTACAACCCCAAGAACTACGGTCTCTGAGGTTGAATCCCCCCTAAACATTTTACAGGCGGGTATTGCCCGCCTGGCATTATCTGTTGTCTGGCACATTCATTTTCTTCAAAGGATTCATGGGAATCTTTATAGCCAGATAATCAACTCTCATGACGCTATGACAGCACTCCTAGCCTATGACGGCAGGCCAACGAGCGAGAAGGCGTTGGATTACGCCATCGAGTATTCCGTCAGATTCGAAGATCCATTGTACATACTGACCGTCGTCAGGGAAGAGCAGATGGACCCTGAGGGTCCCGATGAGGCAGTCCGCGAGTACATGCAGGCGGCCCAGAAGAAGGCGGCCAATGCGGGTGCCACCGTCCATTCTATAATCGAGACCGGAAAGGCTGACGAGATGGTCCTGGATGTCGCCGACAGGTATGATTGCAACACGATCATAGTCGGACGCTCCAACAGGTCATCCCTGGACAGGTTCTTCCTCGGCAGTGTCTCCGACTATGTCGCAAAGAATGCCGGTTGCACAGTGATACTTGTGTCCGAAGGCAACGAGTGAGCAGTCTCTCTCGCATCGATCGGCAGAATATGGGTCCCACACGTGGACCCGCTGTCCTAGTAAGTACAGAATCAAGTTAAGGTGTTTGTGCCGGAGGCTGGGCCTCCGGCGTTGTGATCATCCGTTGGTGACCTTCTCCATGAGTCCCTGGGACTTGGAGATGTCCTCTTCCGACATCTTCAGGTCGTTCTCGATCTGATAGTCGGTGTGCTCGTCCATGCAGTCCACTGCGGCGATGAGGATTCCCTCGTCGGTGGCGGTGAACTTCACGGTGATCGGGGTGTTCTTGGTGACGTCCGCGGGGAGCTCCATCATGAACTCTCCCACGGGTGCGGCATCGATGACCGCGGTCTTCTTCCCGTCGGTGTCGTTCATGGCCGCATCCTCGTAGATCTCCACCTTGATGGTGGTCTGTCCGTCGTCGACGGGGTAGTACGTCTTGACGGACTCGATGGGCAGGACCTCGTTCCTGAAGATGATGTTGGAGATCATCTCGGTGCCGTCCTCGTATATGGCCTTGATACCGAAGGTCTTGCTCAGGACGTTGTGGACGCTGAGGACTCCCTCGGCGGCGACGGCCGCTTCGCCTGTCACGGGGTCGACGGTTCCCTCCACGGGAGCGCCGGCGTTGGACTTGGCGAACAGGGAGGCACCCTTTGCGACGGACTGGTCGGGGTCGAAGACCTTGATCTGTGCGTCGGGGAACTTGGCGAGGATCGCGTTCTTGACCTGGGGCATCCTGGACGATCCTCCGACGAGGATGACGTCGTCGATGTCCGCCATGGTGAAGTCCTTGGACCCGAGGACGCGCTCGATGATCTCGACGGTGGACTGTACCAGACCTGCGGTTGCAGCCTCGAACTCGTCCCTGGTAACGGTGTAGACGACCTTCTGACCGCCTGCGGTCAGGGTTCCCTTGGTGGACTCGGCGGTGGTGAGCCTCTTCTTGATGGTCTCGGAGTCGTTGATCAGGGCCTGGGTGATCTCACTGTCCTCGTCCAGGGCCTCGGTCTCCATTCCGGTCTCCTCTGCGACCTTCTCCTTGATGATCTTGGAGATGGCGATGTCCCAGTCCTTACCTCCGAGGAGTCTCTCTCCGTCAGTGGCGACGGCAGTGAAGGAGGATCCGTCGATCTCGAGGACGGTGACATCGAAAGTCCCTCCTCCGAGGTCGTAGACGAGGACCCTCTTCTTCCCGTCGGCAGCGTTTCCGAATCCGAAGGAGATGGCGGCGGCGGTGGGCTCGTTGATGACGGTGACGTCATCGAGTCCGGCGATGGTCCCTGCGGTCTTCGTGGCGTCCCTCTCGTTCTGTCCGAAGTACGCGGGGCACGTGATGACCGCCTTCTTGACGTCGCAGCCGTGGTTCTCGTTGAAATCGTTGATCATCTTCCTGAGGATGACCGCGGACAGCATGATGGGGTTGTACTTCTCCCCGTCGATGTCCACTTCGTAGTCCTGTCCCATCTGCCTCTTGATGGCGGTGATGACCCTCTCGGGAGGATACATCATGGACATGTCCTTGGCAGGTGATCCCACTATGATCTCGCCGTTCTCGTTGAATAGGATGACGGAGGGAGTTGTGTCTTCCTGCTCGAAGTTTTTCTCAACTACCGGGTCCCCATCCTCGTCGATATAGGCAAGGCACGAGTATGTCGTACCCAGGTCTATTCCGATGCAATAGTCTGTCATTCCTTTTCCTCCATGCTGCCGTCGGAGCCAGTTTCATGGCCGGACTCCTGTGCATCTGTGGTGCAAATCGTTTTCGAATCCGTTTCGCAAGAGGTTTCCACCTTGGAAGCTTCCTCGGGGGTATCGCTCGGCACGTACTTGTACACTGTGACCTTCTCCTTCATGAGGACCTTGTCACCGAGCTTGTATCCGTCGGTCTGCCTCTCGGCTATCGTGCCGTCCTTCTCCTTCTCGTCGGTCGGCACGACCCCGACGATACGCTGGTGGAGTGTGTTGAGTCTCTCGAAGTCGAACTTCCCTATGTAGACACCCGCATCAGTCAGGATGTTCTCCATGTCGACCTCGTACGCCTCGAAGCTGGACAGGACCGTCTGGGCGTCCATCCTGTCGATGCGTTCCCTCATGCCCTGGCAGAGTCTGAAGAAATCCTCCCTCATGACCGAGATCTGCTCCATGGCATGCAGGAGCTTCTTGTTGCTGGTGGCCATCTCCATCTCCTGTATGGTGGCGGTGATGGCCTTGTTCTGGGCCCGGGTCGTCAGGTAGTCGCTCATGTCGGGCATCTCGGGAGCCTTGCTCTGCCTCTCGACGAGGTCCTCGAGCATGAACCTGATGCGTATGAGCTCCGACTCCAGCTCCTTGATGTCGGACCCATCGGCGACGGGCTGGGCGCTCGGGGCGACCTCCGCCGGCCTCTCCGCGGGGGCTTCGATGGAGGTGTCCTCCTCGATGCATCCCTCGTCGGGCACGTCATCCTCTATGCGGGGCTCGAGCCCCTGGAATCCGTTGACCAGGAAATTCTTGAACTTGTTGGTGTTGTCGCTCACTGGAGTCCCTCCCTGTTAAGAAGCCAGATGAACGGGTCCTCCACCCTCATGGGGTTGACCGCACGGGGCAGGCCGCTTCCGGTGGGGTTGCATCCGAGGGCGGAGACCGCGAAGAAACAGTGCTCCTGGAACCCCCCGACCGTCTGGATGAAGTTGTCCCCGAGGCACCTGTGCAGGTACTCGGTGAGCTCCGCGTCGATCTGGTCGAAGTTCTCCTTGTCGAACTTGCCGCGCTCCCTCTCGATGTGCAGGGACGAGCACTGTCCGAACAGGACCTTGTCCTCCTCCTCGTCCTCCGAGTTCTTGAACAGGACATCGGACTTCGTCAGGACCACGGCGAGGGGTATGTCGATCCTCGCCCGGGGGCTCATCTTCTTGTTCGTGCGGATGATCTGGCATATGTTGTTCAGGACATCGGACACGTCCGGTCCCACCGGAGGCTTGTTCTCCACATGGATCCTCTGGTTGATGTAGCGGATCTGGAGCGGGTCCACCAGATAGACTATGCCCGCGGCCTTCGATATGAACGAGTTGAGGTTCAGGGACATCATCTTGTCGGACGACACCAGGTCCTCCCCGGCGGTGTCGAAGAACGCGAACGTGAACACCTTCGGCTTGTCGGAGTCGAATATCCTCATGTAGTAGATCAGGGGCTCCCTGCTCTCGTCGGAGACGTCGTACGACTTGGTCGGCGGGAGCTTGCGCTTCTCCTCGAACAGCCTCTTGTAGTACATCTCGCGGTACTTCATGGTCGTGCTGTCCGAGGCGGCGTTGAGGACGCCGTTGAACTCGGTGGACACGTAGTTCTTGAGCTGGTTGATCAGGACCGCGATGTAGTGGCTCTTCCCAACGCTCTTCGGTCCGAGTATGACGAAGATCCTGTTCCCTTCCTCCTCCGCGCCGGGGGGTATGAGGTTGTGGCATATCGGGCACACCCTGATGTACACCGGGCGCCTGCACACGTCGCACGTGCCGGAGGAGTCGCGTATGATGTGGTTCCTCGCTATGACTGCGTCGCGTCCGCGGGGATCCTTCCCGAAGAACAGGCTCTTCTCGTAGTCTATCTCGTTCTGGCCGTCCGCAGACACGTACTTCGTCGCGTCCGCGCGCCTGGTCATGGCGGCGGTCTCGGCGAACATCTTGGCGCAGGTCTGCCCGGAGCACATGTAGTGGACGTTGCCCAGGTCGACCTTCGAGAAGCAGTATGGGCAGAGGTATTCCTTCCCCGTCGACTTCGTTGTTTCCTTCTGCTTCCTTGCCATCTCATTCTCTCCTGTAGAGGGGGTGTATGAATCTGAAATCGTAGTAGTCCGAGTCCTTCTCGAAGAACAGCCTGGTCCTCGATATGTCCTGCAGGTTCCCGCCGGCTATGTTGACCAGACCCCTCCCGTTCTGGAGGCTCAGGGGGCCGTTGGACCTCCAGACCACCTCTCCGTCGGTCCTCTTCAGAGGTATCCCCGTGGCCGCCTGGACGAGCATCACGGGGGGAAGCTCGCTGACTCCCGGCTCCGTGGCGATGTCCATGAGGCTGCCGCCCCTCTCCTTCTTCATGTTGTAACGGACCTTCCTGCTGTCCCCGGAGTTGACCTCGATGGCTATGCCCCTGGACGGACGCATCTGGTTCGAGAGCATGTAGATCGCGAATATGTTGATGCACTTCTTGCGGGCCTTGCCCATGGGGATGCGGATCTCCTTGTCCTCCATGTACTCCTCGTAGCGGATCGTCTTGATCTCGGCGGAGGTGTCGTCCAGGCCCTTGGCGTCGGAATCGTTGGATATGACCAGCTTCGCCTCGACGGCGTCGTTGGGCCATCCCATGGTGATGATGCAGTCCTTGTTGCTCAGGGTGCACTCGACGTCCCTGAACGGCTTGAGGTTGGCCACCAGGGTCTCAGTCCCGCGTATGCCGACCTTCCCGCGCTTGATGACCGGGTAGATGTATTGGACGGCGCCATCCGGGAGCGCGAAGCGCACGCCGTCGGGGTATTCCATGATCGGCTTGATCTCGGTCATCCAGCTCGTGATGTCCTCCATCGGGACCATGCTGCCGGGTATGTTGATCTTCTTCTTGGACGAGTAGAGGACGACATGCTCCGTGGTGGACCACTTGGCCGTGTAGGTGCTATCGGACTTGTTCCAGCTGATCTTCATGTCCTTGACGGGCTTGGGCGCGTCCACGGTGGTCTCACTGAATATGACGCCCTGGGAGCGCTCGATCCTGTTGCGCCCCTCGTACTCCGCCACGAACAGGTAGTAGTACTTCTTGCCGCCGACGAGCCCTATGTCGTCGTAGACGGTCTGTCCGTTGAGCGCGATCTCCGTGTTGGTCACGCTGTCGCTCCCGTCCGCCCTCCAGAGCCTGACGCGGGATGCGCCCTTCGGCTTCTCGAATATGAGCTGGAGGCCCCCGTCGATCTGCTTTATGATGACGTTGTCCACTTCGGAGATGGTCATCACCGGGCCGATGTGGGCGCCCTCCTTGGACAGGATGCCCCAGCGCTTGGAGTACACCGAGTAGTAGTACTCCACTCCGGGGTCCATGGTCTTGTCCACGTACACGGTGCCGGGGATCTCCGCGAGAGGACGGGTGTCCTCGTTGACTATGGGGAGCGAGTTGCGCTCCCTGTAGACGCAGTATGTGATGCCGGCGGCCTCCACGGGTGCCTGGAACCTTATGGTGAACGCGCGGTCCCCCATGTTTCCCACGGCATCCGCGGGACCCATCGGCGGGTCGTCGCGCAGCTTGGCCTTCGCGACGGGATGGTCCGGACATATCTCCGCCGCCGCCACGAAGCTCTGCATGCGGGCGCTCTTGGAATCGGCGACCGCCGCCTTCTGGCAGTACATGTCCGCCCTGTTGTAGCGAGTGACGCTGTCCGAATACTTCTGGGAGAGCTCTATGTCCCCGTCCAGTGCGTCGGGGTACTTCTTTATGAGCGCCTCGGTGGACTGCTTGGCCTCCGTGTACTTTCCGCGCCCGTAGGCGTCCAGTATGAACCTGCGAGACGTGGAGATCTCGTTCTTGGCATTCTCCAGGTCCATGGTCATGGTGGCGATGCCGTTGTATCCGGGGAACGTCTCCTTGAGCTGCGAGAGCGCCTTCTCCGCCTTGGAGACCTTGCCGCTCTGCATGCTCATGCGGAAGTCGAGGGAGAGGCGGTCGGCCTTCTGCATCCCCTCCTTGAAGTTGAACCCGCACTTGACGCACACCGAGTTCTTGGATGACTGTGCGGTGTTGCAGGACGGGCACACGCTCTTGAAGTTCTTCCCGCAGGCGGGGCAGAACACGGTGTTGGGCCCGGCCTGGACCATGTTGCCGCATTCCGAGCAGCGGATCATGGTGCTGTCCGTCTCGGAGAAGTTGGCCGCGAACTTCTTCTTGAAGCAGAACTGCTGGAGGATCAGGACCGCCATCTCGCTGTCGATGTCGCGGGAGAGATGGGCGTTGAGGAGCTCATCGATGTACTTCCTGGACATCTGGGTGGTGTACTCCTGCTCGATGGTGTCCATGACGTTGACCAGGGCGCGGTTGCACTTCCCATATGCCACGAGGGATGCCAGCTCCTTGTCCGGCTCCAGCACCAGCTTGACGGACCTCATGCACTGGATGTACGAGTCCTGTTCGGGGAGGATGTCCGGGCGGACGCTGTTCACCCTCTTCTCGCAGACGTCGAAGGAGTTCCTGATCTGCGAGAACGAGCTCCCCTCGCTGAGACGGTCCAGACCGATCTCCAGCGAAGGGTGGGTGATGAGTGCGTTCAGCATCTCGGTGGGTGTGTACGCATCGACCGAGCGGAGCCCCTTGAAGGCGTTGATGACCTTCTCGCTGACGGGCTTGGGCGGGGTGCCGTCCTTGATCCCCGCCAGCTTGAGGACGTCGGCCTTGGTGATGCCCTCCCAGTGGAGTTTCTTGGTGTAGGCGTCGGCAGCCCCGGGGAGAGCGAGGTACGTCCCGTCGCTGAGGATGACGCAGTCCATCCTGAGCTTCTGGACCTTCCCCTTCAGGAGGTCCTGGCCCCTGCTGAACTCGTCCCTCTTGCGGCGGGGGTCGCTGAACACGGCCTTCATGTCCTCGGCGGACTCGGCCAGGCGTTCGGCCTTGAAGCGCTGCTCCGTGTCGTTCTGCTTGTTCCTGCTGTCGTTCAACCACTTGTCGCGCTTGCTGTCGATCTTCTTCAGGATCGCCTCGGCGCTGTAGGTCGACTCCTTCAGGGGGTTCAGGCCCAGCAGCTGACAGTAGTTCTGCCTGTTTGTCGCCATATGACTCCCCGTCAGTAGCGGGACTCCGTGTCTCTGAGTCCGGTCCCTGCGTCCCTGACCGCCAGGCCCATGTTGCCCGACGAGATCGCAGTCGCGATCGTTCCGAACGTCTCTCCGAGCCTGTCGATCGTGGTGAACAGCGCACCGTCGTCCACGGTGGCGATCTGCCTCAGGAACGAGGTGTCGGCCTCCCCGAGCCCGACCGCGATGATCGTGATGTTGTCGTTCCTGCATCCGATGGCCTGCTCGACGGCCTTGTCCCTCTTGCCCCAGATCCCGTCGGTCAGGACCACGATGATCCCGACGCCGGGCTTGGACCCGAGCATGGAGCGGGCGGTGTCGAGCGGACTCGCGTCCGTTCCCCTTCCGACCATCTTCACCTTCAGCTCGTCGATGTTGGAGAGGACCACCCTGGGGTCGTTGCAGAGCTCCTGGACGACCTTGATCTTGTCGCCGAACCCTATCAGCGAGAAGTACGTGTCCTTGTCCTGCAGCGTGTTGATGAAGTCGCGTATCGAGGCCTTCGCCCTCTCGATGGGCTCCCCGTCCATGCTCCTGGACAGGTCGACGCAGATCGCGATGTTCTTGAGGATGGTCTCGTCGCCCTTCCTGTTCTTCGGGCTCCCACCCATCCATCTGATGTCCTCGTCGATGGTGCGGGACTCGACCGTGAGCGGCTCGGACCCCTGGAACGCGGTGATGTTGACGACCCCGTTCTGGTCGTAGTTGTACTCGATGTCTATGTTAAGGCCCTGTCCGTTGTTGTAGAACCCGGTGATCACGACCTTCGCGAGGACTGTGCAGTCCAGGGGGATCCTGGACTCTCCCTGGAGGGTGTACACCTCGATCTTGTTGGTCATGTTGCCCTTCTTGATCGTGAACTGCTTGCGCTCCGTGGAGGGGACCTTGCTGTTCTTCTTGATCATGATCTCGTTGACGTACTTGGAGCCGTCCTGCGAGACCGAGAGCACTCCGAGGGAGTGGGCCGTGACGTCGGTGACCTGCATCGCCCTGAGGCCGGTGGCGTTGCTGCTGTACAGGGAGCCCACGATGGCGGCCCCCTTCGCGACCGCGAGGTCGGTGTCGCTGTGGGTGATGACCTCCCTTCCGGTGAGGTCCTTCAGGAACCTCGCGACCGCGGGCATCCTGGTGGACCCGCCGACCAGCAGGATCTCGTCGATGTCAGTCCAGGCGAGTCCGAGGTCTCCCATGAGGTTGAGGCAGACGTCCTTGGTGGTCTCGAGGAGGTACTCGGTCATGGACTCGAGCTCCTCGCGGGTGAGCGTGTACTTCGCGCTGTATCCCTCGTAGTTGATCGGGATGGTGACGCTCTCGGCGATGGAGAGGGTCTTCTTGTATCCCTCCGCGGCGACGATGAGCTCGTTCTTGGTCGGGAGGTCCTCCCTCGGGTCGACGTCGAACTCGTCCATGAACTGCTTGCAGACGAACTTGACGATCTCCCCGTCCCAGTCCTTGCCTCCGAGGATGTGGTTGCCGTCCGTACCGATGACCTCTATGTTCCCCTTGGAGATCCTGACTATGGTGACGTCGAACGTCCCTCCCCCGAGGTCGTAGACCATGAGGGTCTTGTCGTTGGAGTGCTTGTATCCGTAGGATATGGCGGCGGCGGTGGGCTCGTTGATGATCTTGGGGACCTTGATGCCGCAGGCCTCCCCGGACCTGATCGTCGCCGTCCTCTGAAGGTCGTTGAAGTAGGCGGGGACCGTGATCACGGCCTCCTCGATCTTCTCGCCGGTAGATTTCTCGGCATCCTGGATGAGCTGTTTCAGGAGCATGGTGCTCAGGTCCTCGGACGTGTAGTCCTTGCCGTTGAAGCTCACCGCGATGCTCCCGTCCCCCATCCCCCTCTTGAACGCGGCGGCGTTCACGCCGGTCCCGTTGGACTGCATGTCCTTGGCATCCTCTCCGACGAGGATGTCCCCGTCATCGAGGAAGCAGATGACCGAGGGGGTGACCTCTTTCCCAAACGTATTGGGGATGATCACTGGCTTGTTGTTCTTACTGTCATATCTGGCTACTGCAGAGTAGGTTGTTCCGAGATCTATCCCAACCTTCATATCCCATCGGGTTCGGTAACGCTTGTTTATTATAAAATAAGTATGACGCCTTACGAATATCGCAGTGATGCATGGGTCGGAGGCCTTCCGCATCGGGCGGGAACAACGGATTACGAAATTCGTAGGACGGGGTTTCCGTCACACGTCTGGACAGTCCTCGGAGGCATCCGCTTGACACTGCAGGCATGCCCATCGGAACATCATTCGATGTCCATCCGCTCGATCTTGAAGATGACGGGGCGCGTGCCATCGGAGCAGCATGCGATCATGACGTTCTCCTCCCTCATCCAGCCATTCATGATGGAGCCTCCCTGCAGGCCCGCGTAGATGTATCTGGATATAGCATCCCACAGTTCGGAGCAGTGCGGCATCTTCGGTCCGCCGGCCACGGTGTCAGGGTCGGCGGTGGTCTTGACGAGGGTATCCAGACCCATGTGCCAAAAGTCGTCACGTTCGTCGTCACGGCGGAATATGAACTCGTCACCCACATTGTAGCAGGGGCAGGCCCCCGCCCGGGGGTCGGCACAGTACTGCTGCTGCAGTTCCGGATACAGCTTCTTGTCGATGACCGTCAGTTTCACTTGGTACTTCATCGCCCATCCCTCCCATCAATCGTGCTTTATGTGCTCCAGGGCAGTCTCCAGGACGATCCTCACGTGGTCGTCGCACAGCGAGTAGTAGACAACCTTCCCCTCCCTCCTGGAGGACACGAGGTGCGCGTCCTTGAGCACCCTGAGCTGGTGAGATGTCGCCGACATGGACATCCCGAGTGTCTGGCTTATGTCGCAGACGCACAGCTCCCCCGAGTCCAGGGCGAGCAGTATCCTGACACGCGTGCTGTCGGCGAAGACCTTGAAGAACGATGCCAGGTCCTCTATCGTCCCAGGTTCTGGGAGCCCGTCCCGTGCTTTCTCGATCCTGTCGCGGTGACACTCCTCTACGTCACACGCATCGTCAGGCATCAGACGCTTCTCCTGGTCTTCACGAGGATCAGAACTAGGACGAGCACGACGCACACGGAGACGATTCCGGCCACCAGTCCCAGGGTCTCTATGTTGTCCGGGAACATCACGATCATGAACGAGAGGACCATGAGGATGGCTGCGAAGGCCACCGCGGCGTATACAAGAGGGCCCTTAATCATGAATCCCGAATCTCCGTCATCATTGAAATATGGGCTGGGTCATCAGCGTGTTGATGATGTCGGGACATTTTCGGTGACCTCCTGCTTCGCTTCATATATCGTGGGGACGGTGCTCGGATCATGAGGTGCAAGGGGGACAGATGGTACCGGTCGGTCGATTACAGACTGTACCCGAACGCCACACAGACGAGAGTGCTGGGACACACACTGGATGTCCTCTGCGGTCTCGTCATAGACATGGACCGCAATGCGGCTCTGAACATCCTCTCCACGGGTTCGGTTATGCGGACCCTCCGCTCAGCGGTGAACGGTCAATCAAGTTGACCACATGATGTGACATCGTCGGTGACGCACAGCGTTACCGACTCATTGGTCACATAGCATCTTGAAATATGCACATCCTTAAATGGGGTCCAGCGTCTCCTCCGGTCATGTCAGTCCCAGAGGAGCTATGCGAACGTGCGGCATCCATCGTGTCGGAGGATCCGGAGGGATCGTTGCGTCTATTCCAGGAGGCCGCGTCGCTCGGGTCGCCGAACGGGCTGTTCGGCATCGCCGAGCTGAAGGCCACCGGCACCGGGACGCCCCTGGACCTGGAGGGGGCGGAGGCCCTCTACGAGGAGGCCGCGGGGAAGGGCCATGCGCCGTCGATGTACAGGCTCGGGCTGCTGTGGGCAGGGAACGTCGACCACGAGGAGGACCCCGTGAAGGCCGCTGATTGGTTCCAGAGGTCCGCCGAGGCTGGTTTCCCTCCGGCGTATCCTGAGATCGCAGGTTCGTACCTCTACGGCTACGGCAGGGACGAGGATCCGGGCACCGCCCTGGCCTGGTACCTGAAGGCGGTGGACGAGGGCGACCCCCTGTCGATGTTCAAGGCCGCCTACCTCCTGTCGGAGGGCATAGGCTGTGAGAGGGACGAGGCGGAGGCCATCCGCCTGTTCAGGATGTCCGCCGTCGCCGGGGTCCCGGAGTCGATGCTGAAGATGTGCGAGCTCTGCATGGACGGGAAGGTCGAGGGAGGCATGAAGGCCGCGTTCCAGTGGTGCAGGTCTTCCGCCGAGACCGGGTTCCCGCCTGCGATGTACAGGCTGGCCACGATGTACTATCAGGGCGACGGCACGGAGCGCGACCTGCCCAGGGCGCTCTCGCTGTACAGGGAACTGTCCGAGCGCGGAGAGGCCGATGCGACGTTCATGGTGGGCCGCATGATCTACGGCGGACTCGGGACAGAGAAGGATGAGGTAAGGGGTTTCGAGGTCATATCCAGGGCGGCCGCGATGGGAAGCGCCTTGGCCATCCAGCTCGTGGAGGACATGAGGCGCAGGCAGAACACGCAGTTCGTCCGGATTGACGGTCTCTGAGCTCACTCGACGGCGACGAACTCGGACTTGGGCTCGCCGCAGATGGGGCAGCACCAGTCGTCGGGGAGGTCGGCGAACTTGACGCCCTCCTTCTCCTCGTCGTAGATGTATCCGCACAGGGGGCAACGATATTTCATGCCCGCTCGGATTTGGAAGTGGTATTTGAACCCTGCTGGCGATGCTTCGCCTTTGTTAGCCATGATAAGGGAAGGGTCCCGACGGGCGGGCCGTCGGGTGGAGAATCGAAGGTGTTTGCGAGGGGGGTGTCCCCCTCTGGTTCATTTCGTCTCTATGGTGACGATCTCGTTCTTGGGCTTGCATCCGTTGCAGCCGCTGCATCCGCAGCAGCGCTTCCCGCGCTTCCTCTGCCCGATTATGTAGGCGAGGGCCCCGAGCGCGGCGATTGCGATCATCGATCCCACGAGGATGTCCCCCATCATTCCGATGCCTCCCTGCTCCCATCGTGCAGCTGGCGGAACGGGTCCTTGGCCCAGAGCACGTACGCCATCACCGCGAGCACGATGATGGCGGCCACCGTGCTGGCCACGGGCACGCCCAGGTCGGTCGCCACCCCGTCGACCATGATGGTGTTCCATCCGTCGATGCATCCGAGGATGCCGTATATGATGAGCGCGACCGCATACGCCATGACGCACTGGTACGCCACGGCCATCCCCGTGCTCTTCCAGGACCCGAGCTCCCTGTGCATCGCGCCCATCGCGGCGAAGCAGGGTGCGCAGATCAGGTTGAACGCCAGGAACGAGAGCCCGGACGCGCTGGACAGCATCGTCCCGAGGACGGCCTCCAGTCCCTCGCCGCTCTCCCCGGCCTCGATGCCGAACAGGGTCCCGAAGGTACCGATGACGTTCTCCTTGGCGATGAGCCCGGTGATGGTGCCGACGCTGAGCTCCCAGTTGTCTCCCCAGCCCAGGGGCATGAAGACGTAGCTGATCGCATGTCCGATCGATGCCAGTATGGAGTCGTTGATGTCCCCGGCGTTGTACTGGAGTCCCCAGGTGTAGCTGGAGAGCACCCATATCACGATGCTCGCGAGTAGGATGATCGTACCGGCCTTCTTGACGAACGCCCATCCCCTGTCCAGGGTCCCCTTGATCACGTTGACCGCGGAGGGTATGTGGTACGGGGGCAGCTCCATGATGAACGGGGTCGCCTCTCCGGAGAGCCTCCTGAACTTCTTCAGGATTATACCAGAGATGAGGATCACGACTATCCCGAGCACGTAGCTGAACACTGCGACGAGCCCGTTCCCGCCGAATATGGCGGAGGTGATCATCGCGATGACGGGGAGCTTGGCCCCGCACGGTATGAAGGTGACGGTCATGGCTGTGATCCTGCGGTCCCTCTCGCTCTCGATGGTGCGGGACGCCATGATCCCCGGCACTCCGCATCCGGTCCCCACGAGTATGGGGATGAGGGACTTCCCGGAGAGCCCGAAGTGTCTGAATATGCGGTCCATGACGAAGGCGATCCTCGACATGTACCCGATGTCCTCGAGTATGCACAGCGCGAGGAAGAGCACCAGCATCTGCGGGAGGAATCCGATGACTGCCCCGACCCCTCCGATTATACCGTCGACGAGAAGGCTGGTCATGGCCTCGCTGACGCCGATGGAGGCGCACCACTCGGCGACACCGCTCTGGATGGGGTCCTCGATGAACCCGTTGAGCCAGTCGGTGAAGTAGGTGCCGATCCCGGTTATGCTGAAGTCTCCCCAGGAGAACCCGATGATGCCCAGGAACACTATGCTGAGGACGCCCAGGAATATCGGGATGCCCCAGATCCTGCTGGTGACCACGCGGTCGATCCTGTCGGAGAGCGTGCCCTTCCCGTTGCGGGGGGCCCTCTTCAGGGACTGCCCGACGATGTCCGATATGAGGTTGTAGCGCGCGTCGGCCATGATGGAGTCCATCTCGTCGTCCATCCTCCTCTCGAGGTCCTCGACCTCGGAGGATATGGCCTCGCACGTGTCCGGGAACTCCCCGCAGACCCTCTCGTCCCTCTCGACCATCTTGACGGCATAGAAGCGGGAGCGCTCCTTCGGGACGCGGTCCCCGAGGGACGAGACGGCGGAGGAGATGACATCCTCGATGTCGCGGTCGAACTCGACCGCGTCAGGCCCGTGTCCGGACGCGGCCGCCCTCTCGACCTTGGCCACGAGATCGTCTACGCCCTTGTTCTTCAGGGCGGAGATGGGGACGACCGGGCATCCGAGAGACTTGGACAGCCTGTCGACGTCGACCTTGTCGCCGAGCTTCTCAACCTGGTCCATCATGTTCAGTGCGATGACGGTCGGTATCCCCAGGTCCAGGACCTGGAGGGTCAGGAAGAGGTTCCTTTCGATGTTCGTCGCATCGACGATGTTGACCACCACATCGGGGGTCTCATGGAGCAGGAAGTCCCTGGAGACGATCTCCTCAGGGGAATAGGGTGAGAGGGAATATATCCCGGGGAGGTCGACCACGTCGATGTCGTGGCCGTGGATCCTCCCGGTCTTCTTGTCTATGGTTACGCCGGGCCAGTTCCCGACGCGCTGGTTGGCGCCGGTCAGCTTGTTGAAGAGCGTGGTCTTGCCGCAGTTGGGGTTCCCGATGAGGGCCATGGTCACGCTCATGCGACCGCCTCCGAGACCTCTATGTTCTCCGCGTCGCCCTTCCTGAGGCTGAGCTCGTATCCCCTGACGGTGATCTCCACAGGGTCCCCGAGCGGGGCCACCTTGCGGATGAAGATGGAGCATCCCTTGGTGATGCCCATGTCCATTATGCGCCTCTTGAGGGCGCCCTCGCCGTGTACCTTCACGACCGTGACGGTCGTTCCCGTGTCGGCATCCTTCAGTGTCCTCATATCGTCCCCTCGCGGGCCTGAACATGATCCTGTTCGCCATCTGTCTGTCGATCGCTATCTTGGAGCCCTTCACGTCGAGGATAATGTTCCCGGCGGATTGGCTCACGGTCTCTATCTCCGTGCCCGTGGTGAACCCGAGCTCGGCGAGGAAGCGCCTGACCTCCTCCTTGCCGGATATGCTCACGATCGTCCCCTTCTCGCCGGACCTCGATATGGACACCGGGATCCCCGACTGCCCGTCCGTGTGGTCCTTTGGGACAGAGTCGTGTCCGCTTTGGGCGCTGATGCTGCGCCTGCCTATCAGACTCATGATTTGAGGTATTCCTAAAAAGTATTTAAAATTAGTTAATCCTAAAAAATTAGATGGATATATGAAATTTAAAAAGGGTAATCCTACAGAAATACACTGTATGCCTAACAGTACGTGAAACGCCCGGATCCGTACGGGGACATCGGGAAAACCGACCCGTCCAGCGACTGTCCAGGCGCCTGTGGCACGGTCTCCTGGCCAAACGTTATAATGAGCCGGCCTGTACGTTTTCTCATGGATGACATCGAGATAGCTCAGTCCGCCATTGTGAAGCCGATCAAAGAGGTAGCAGCCTCCATAGGACTCACGGAGGACGACATCGAGCCGTACGGAAAGTACATCGCAAAGGTCCCGTTCGACAACCTTGACAAGATCTGCGGAGACAAGACCGGTAAACTCGTAGTTGTTTCAGCCATTACACCCACTCCCGCCGGGGAGGGGAAGACGGTCACCACCATCGGACTCATACAGGGCCTCGGGAGGCTCGGGAAGAAGGTCGTCGGTGCCCTCAGGGAGCCGTCCATCGGTCCGACCTTCGGCATCAAGGGCGGTGCGACCGGCGGAGGCTATTCCCAGGTCTACCCCATGTGGGACATCGACCTCCACTTCACCGGGGACATCCATGCCGTCACCGCGGCCCACAACCTCCTGTCCGCGATCATCGACAACGAGCTCGTGAGGGACAACGCGCTCAACATCGACCCCACGAAGGTCGTCCTGAAGAAGGCCATGGACATCAACGCCCGTGAGCTGAGGAACATCGTGACGGGCCTCGGGAAGGACAGGATCCTGGGAGGGGTCCCCCACGAGGCCGGGTTCCTCATAACGTCCGCCTCTGAGATATCCGCCATCCTCGCACTGTCCGTGGACCGTGCGGACCTCCGCAGGAGGCTCGAGAGGATGGTCGTCGCGTACACCTACGACGGGAAGCCCGTCACCGTCGCCGACCTGAAGTGCGTCGGGGCGATGATGGTCCTCCTCAAGGACGCCATCAATCCCAACCTCGTGCAGACCTTCGAGGGACAGCCCGTGTTCGTCCACGGGTTCCCGTTCGCCAACATCGCCCACGGGACCAACAGCATCATCGCCACCAAGGCCGCGCTGAGGCTCGGGGACTACGTCATCACCGAGGCGGGGTTCGCCTCCGACCTCGGGGGAGAGAAGTACATGGACATCGTCTGCAGGGAGTCCGGCCTGAGGCCGGACTGCGTCGTCATCGTCGCGTCCATAAGGGCGCTCATGACCCACGGCGGGGCGGTCCTCACCGACGAGTCCACCATGACCGAGCAGGCCCTGAGGGACGGGCTGTGCAACCTCGACAAGCACATCGAGAACATGTCCTCCTACGGGGTCCCCGTCGTCGTGGCCGTCAACCGCTTCGCGCACGACAGCCAGGAGGAGATGGACATCGTCATGGGCCACTGCAGGGACATCGGCGTCAGGTGCGCGTTCTCCGAGGCGTTCGTCAAGGGAGGGGAGGGGGCCATCGACCTGGCCAACACCGTCATCGACGTGCTCGACAACGTGAAGCCCGACTTCCACTTCCTGTACGATGTGGACGCCCCCATCAAGGACAAGATCGAGGCGGTCGCCACGAGGATCTACGGCGCCGGTTCGGTCACGTACTCCAAGGACGCGGAGAAGTCCATCGCGCAGATGGAGGCGGACGGTTACGGCAACCTGCCGGTGTGCATAGCCAAGACCCAGGCGTCCCTGACGGACGATTCCAAGCTCAAGGGCGCGCCCAGGGGATGGACGCTCAGCGTCAGGGAGGTCATGCTCTCCGCCGGGGCAGGGTTCATCGTCCCCGCGTGCGGTACGCTCACCCTCATGCCCGGGCTCCCCAAGGTCCCCGCCGCGATGAGGATGGACCTCACCGACGACGGCAGGATCATCGGACTCAAGTGAGGTCCGGATAAACACACCAGGGGTCGTCCGGGATTTCCCGGCGGCCTCCATCAACACCTTCTCGGATGCGGTCCCGATGCATGCGCGTCGGGGCGCGTCCCATAATAATTCGGTTGAACGGGCGTCCGGCTCAGCGCCTGACGTTGCTCTTGCCGTCCGCCATGTCGTACCAGCGGTCCGACTCGGTGAGGTCGACGTCCACGAGGTCGCCGGTCCTGTACATGTTCCCCAGAAGGATCTGGGCTCCCTTGTGCCTGTTCTTGGCCGCGGCGGACAGCCATTTGACCGCATCGTCCCCGCTCTTCTCCACCCCGGCGCCAGTCTTGTAGAACTGTCCGAGGATGAACTGGGCCTCGGCGTTTCCCGCCTCGGCGGCCTTCCCCATCCATTCCGCGGACCTCTGGAGGTCCCGGGGGAGGTCCTTGTCCGTGAAGTAGAGGAGTCCGAGCTCGTACATCGCCCTGGCGTCCTGGAACGCCACGGATTCGAAGTACTTCTTCGCGATCACGACGTCCTTGTCGGTGCCCATCCCGAGGAGGTACATCTTCCCCAGGAAGTATCCGGAGCTCAGGAACCCGTGGTCGTACGACTTCTGGAACCATGAGAGCGCGGCGGCGTACTCCTTGGAGATCCCCTGGCCCCTGGCGTACATGAGGCCGAGACAGTACTCCGCCTCGGGATTGCTGTCCCTGGCTTCGTGGATGAAGATCGAGTAGGCTTCGATGTACTGCATCTCGTCCCTGTTGCGGATGACGAACTTTGCCCACTCCATCGGCTCTACGTCTCTGTTCAAGGCGCTCATGTCTGCTCCCGCATCTTCTTCGCCGTTATTTACTTGTGTGGTCTATTATGTGATGTCGGTCATTGTGAGTTTAATGTTTTTAGTTCTTACAAATAAACACCAGATCAATAATAATGTCACCATTAATTGTTAAAATTGTTCGAGGTAAGGGGTCTGTGTCTGTCAAGATTGGGCGAATACCGAACGGATAAATGCTTGTCTTCGGAGGGGGAGAATTATAAGATATTTCTCCAATGGCATTCTTTGATATCTTTATAACAATTTTTCCAACAGGTTATCTTGTTTCGTTTATCATTCTCCTTACGGAGCATCGTGTTCATATTCTATTTTGGTTAAAGAAGGGCCTAAAGGCCCGGTTTTAGATTACACGGACGTCGTGGTGACTTTTGTGATGATTCCATTAGAGGCAACATATACTCCGAATTCGGAGAACTCATCAGGTGTTCCATCGGAATTAGAGTCGTTCAGACCGATAAGTTTGTATGTTCCAGTATGGTTGGCGCTAGCTGAAATTTCTATATTCCCTTCGATGATGACGGATGCGTCGGCTATCGTCACACTCACTGCAGGATACACGCTGTATCCGCAGACATCGAATGCGTAATGTTTTGTTGTAGATCCATCAGATTTGGCAATGATCTTCGTCCCGTTCTTGAACACTATGTTTCCGTTATTGTTTGAAACGGTGTAACATCCTGGAGGATTTCCATTCTGCAGATTTGTACCGTCTGCGATTACATTGTCCAGGGTAAGGTTGCTGTAGTTCTGAATCATTATTGATGCTTTTGATGACTTGACTACTCCGTTCACGAATGCTACGTCGTATGCGGTGTAATCAGGTTGCCCATTGCTCAGTAGTTGGAACCCGTTCGTTTCGGTACCGCTGGAACCAACGGTGCCATCGATATTGTACGTGTGTCCGTTCAGATAGAATGTTACATTCGCTTCTGTTTTGATTCCATCTGCGGTGATGTTATCCATGAAGACGAAGCTCATGTCGTTACTCACCTGGTACCACGTTTTACCGTTGGAACCAGTCACGATCAAGAAGTCCAGATCGTCACTGCTGTAAATCAGATGTACGTCGGTGGCGTAATCGATCACGTTGCCATCGGGGAGGATCAACCTAGCAAGGAATCCACCAGTCCAATTCGATAGATCTCCAGAGCCCTGTGCAATTTCCACTTTTCCAGAAGTACGGAATGACTCATCTATCGTTACACTAACCCCTAGATTAGCGTACGGAGTTATACTGCCATCGCTGTACGCCCAGTGGTAAACATCGAACGCGATATCATTTCCCGATGTGATTATTTCCGTTCCATTCTTGAAAACACTGTCTCCGCAGTTATTAGAAACTACGTATCTCACATCATCGGCAACCTCTTGGTTCAGCCTTGTACCATCCACGACCACATTGTCTAGTGTGAGGTTCGTGTAGTTCTGTATGACCCTGAGCAGTTCACTTGCATCATTCGTTGTCACCTTACCATTCTTTATCACTATATCGACATTGCCATTCGTCGGTTTCTCGAGATGAATCGCTTGGTTCTCCGTTCCGCTCGAGCCTTGTGCACCCCCGGTCACGACATATGTGTAGCCGTTGAGGTCAAGAGTGAAGCTCTTAGTCATTATCTGGCCCTTGGAACTGTTAGGGTTCGCATACAGACCGATTCCATCACCAGCCGAATCTTGCATGAGGATAACGGTGCCTCCATCCTTGACGGCTGCAATTGCTCCCGTGAGCGTTTCGTATCCAGTCCCACCTGTTGTCGCTATAATCGCATTGTCCTTGGTCTTTGCTAGGAAATAGGGGGAGAATCCTTCCGTCGTTGTGAAATTAATGGTGGTCACTCCATTATTCACATCTGTACTATTAACAGTCACTGCAGTGAAAACCTCTTCACCGTGATAGATTATGAGTGTACTCCCGGTATAATCTCCAGGTACAGATATGCTGACATTCACAGGGATGCCTGAAAGATCCTTATTCCCGCTCGTATCCTTGGCGGTGACCTTCACTCCTCCGAGGACTTCGACATCAGCCCCAAGGGTGTACGCGGAATCATCGTTCGTTGTGGTCTCTGCGGTTACGATTATATCTGATAAACTGGTCTGATTCTCGATTGAAATCGTTGCACTTTTTCCATCACTGGTAGCGACGTTCAAGTTCAGGTTACCGCTCGAGACAGTCCCGCTAGCTATTGTATTGACGGCACTCGACGGCGGATTCGGCATGTTGCTCTGATATGCTGAGAACTTCAAAGTAATCGTGAAAGCTTTCCCCATGATCTCCGTACCCATTGCGGAGTCCACTTCGATTGTAATATCTGATGAGCGGTCATATGTCTGTTGATTCTCGTTACCTGGGGCGCTGATCTGCCTCGCGGTGTCTTCAATTCCTGTTATCTTGAACGGGTTTGTGACTCCACTCGGAGCACCGATAGAATAGGTCTCGATGTATGCAGCATTTACAGTGTTTGTGATTCCAAACGTCGGTATCTTAACAATCACTTTATCGCCAGGTGCGGCGTTAGTGAATGTTATCATGAATTTCGTGGTACTTTGAGTTTCATCCTTCGTGTATGTGACGGTTCCACCGAGATCGGTGCTTGTTGATACACCAGAACTCAGGGGTTTCTCAGCTCCACCGTATGATTGGATTGAGATGGATTCGTTTCCCATGGCGAGATCAATCGTTCCTGCAGTGATGCTCACGTCGGCCTGTTCCGTGTCGGAGAACCATGAGTATGTGACCCCTCCCACGGCGCAGAGGCAGAGCGCGAGGACCATCACCGAGGCGATGACCGCTTTGTATTCTGTCTTCATTTCTTGTTTCCCTCCTTTTTCTTTCGGAGACGGCCGTGCTCTCTTTTTCCGAGCAACGGCCGGTTTTTCCGACTCCAGAACTCTTCCCAGGGTCGTGCGGTTGCCACGGACGCATACTGGGATGCGCCTCATCCTCCCTGTCGGGAGCCGTGGCTGATGGAGTGTGATTCAGGATGATGTCCCGGTATGCGGGGATGTCAGAGTCAGGGTCGTTCCAGCTGCAAGGGTGATGGTGCATGGCTGCCCTGAAACAATCGAGAGGCTTCTGCCGTCGGTTCCGAGGGTTCCGTCTGTCGCTGGACTTATCTCTGCCGTGCTTGAGAACGATACGTTCACTGTTGGAACAATCGTATACGTCCCTGCGGACAGCGTCCAGCTCCAGGGGCCATCCGCAGTCTCGGGAGATACCTCGTTGTTGTTGGAATCGGTTATCTCGATCATCATGATCGAGACTTCGATATCTGCTTCTTCCGTGTCTGAGTACCAGGACTTGGTGATCTCTATCTGTGAGATGAGCGTCGCCATGAGGATCGTGGCTACCATAAGGATGATCAGTGGGCGTCTCATGGCGATTCCTCCACCGATTCAGAGGCGAACACGCCCAGGTCGAAACTGATAGTCTCCCCCATTGCGTCGTTGTTGTCGCTGGAGGACGGGAAGCTTAAGGTCAACTCGAACTCCGTGAACTGACCTCCCGAGATCATGCCGAGGTCCAGGAACGCGCTCTCGGAGGTCACCGTCTCCGCGTTCGCCGAGGACACCGGCACTTTGCTGGACCCTGATGAGAGGAATATCTGGTCGGCGAGCGAGTCGCCGTCGCACACCAGGTCCTTGACGAACACGAACGCGTGCAGGTCGGTCCCGCCGTCGTTGGTCACCTTCAGCCTTATGGTCTGCTCGATCCCGGGGACGATCCCCTCCGTGCGTGTGTGGAGGTCGTTCAGACCGTACGGGACCCCGCCGTCGTCGAACCCGACGATGTTCCCCGAGGCATCCACCATCGTTCCCCTGTACGACGTCACGCTGACGGTGAGGCTCTGGCCGGATGTCACGGACACCTCCAGGGTACAGGTCTTCCCGCCGTATGATACGGTGACCGTCTGGTCCCCGGCCTGCGCGAACATCCCCGGACTGAACGAATAGCCGCTGGAGATGTCGCGGGCGGAGCCGTCGGAATAGGTCGCCCTGATGACCATGCCGGTAGGGTCGAAGGTCTGTCCCACTGTGTAGGCCATCCTGTCGGGGTTCCTCGTGACCTCTATCCTCTCGAGGGTAGGCTCGGATGGGGTCACCGGGCCCGATCCGCCGGTGTACCTGAACACCACGCTTATGGTGTGGTCCGAATCGACGTCCGAGAAGGTGTACGAGGTCTTCCCGGACACCCTCTTTCCGTCCACCATCAGGTACGACACCGAGTAGTCGGAGTGCGCTCTCGCCGTGAACGTGATGTCCTCTCCCGCACGGACCTCCACCGGACCGCTGGGGGAGATGGACCCTCCGGACCCTGCGGACGCGGTTATGGTGTACGTCTTCACCGGAGCGAACGTGACCTCGACGACGTGGTCCGAGTCCATCGTGACGCTCAGTTCGTCAACGGCCCCGACGGCCTTCCCGTCGACGGTGATCCCGGATATCCCGTATCCGTCGTCGGGTACGATGGACACGGAGACTGTCGTTCCCTTCGCGTACTCCACGGTCCCGTGGGGGTCCGTCGAACCCCCCTCGTTGGATCTGACGGTGAGCGAGCGGACGTCCTCCGGGGATCCCTGGACGAACGTGACCTTCAATCTCATGGTGGAGAAGTCCAACGCCGAGGCCGAGACGGCGACCTTCCCGTCGACGACCTCGACATCCTTCCCGTCGAGGGTCACCTCCCCGACGTGCCAGCCCGCGGCGGGTTCCAGCGAGAACTCGATGTCCTGATAGAACCTGATCGAGCCGTCCGAGGGGGTGACGGTCCCCTCCCCTTCGATCTCCACCTCTATGCCGTGCGGATAAAGCACTATCGCCGCCGTCGTGACGGCCAGGGCGGCGATGATGACCGCCACCGCGATCTTGCGTCTGTCAGTCATCTTCCGATCCCTCCCTGAGCTCCCTCGCGTTGCGCAGGATGCTCCTGACCTCCGAGACGATCAGTATCGCACACGGTATCAGGATGAGGCATGCCTTCCCGGTCCATGTGGACAGGAACACCACGAGCTCCCCCATCCAGTGGGACACGCCGACGACCTTCCCGATGACGTCCCCCGATTGGGACGTGACGACCTGGACCGAGCCGTTGGTGGGGTCGTCCGCGATGGAGTCCCCCTTGAGGGTGTACGTGTACGTCCCCCCGGACTCCGAGATGTCGATGATGCGGTGGGTGACGACCATCGTCTCGTGGGAGACGGGATGCTCGTAGTCGAAGGTCAGAACGTCGCCGACCCTCAGCGAGGAGTAGAACCCCTCCTTCCCTGCGGGGTCCGAGGGGACGTCCCTGACGAACACCATGCTCCCGAGGGGGATGGTGGATATCTCGTACTGCGTCCGGGGCTCCCCGTCCATGGACCCGGAGATCACGATCATGACATCCGTGTCGGAGAAGTCCAGCGACCCGCCGTTACGGTCCCAGAGGTATCCTACGAACGCGGAAACGGATACTACCGCGACTGCCAGAACGACCAGCGTTCTGCGGGAGACCTGGAACTTCTCTGCGGGCATGGGCTACCTCCGGGCCGGATGAGGTGAACATCCTGTGGCGTTGTATCATCTTAAATGTATTAAATGTTAATCAATTTGTTACACGCTACACAATTTAAGAAAAAATCTGGTTTTATTGAAACGGTATTTATATCGTCCATGACTGCGAAATATAGGGAGACCGTCACAGATAGGGAACTCCTCGCAAGTGTCTTGAGCACCATATCCGACTCAGGGGAGGTCATCGAGTCGGACCTGTACCGGCTGTCCGGGTCGAGGGTCAGGATACCGCGCCTCCTCACGGAGCTCACCGGGTGCGGCGCACTGGAGACCCGCATCCGCGAGAAGGGCCAGAAGGTCCCGGTATACTCCCTCACCCACAAGGGGAGGCTCCTGTGCCTGGTCAACAGGTTCGAGAACCAGCTGATGCAGAAGGACGGGACGCTGGACATGGATTCGTTCGAGGTCAGGGAGATCTACACGAACCTGGCCCGTCATTTCGACGCGAAGTGCGAGTGAGTCCCGCCGGCGGCGACCGATGCAACGCCTATATCGGAGAAGACGATACGTCCGCAGGGCATCGGATGGCATCGGGACGGCGTACGGGGAGGTTGGCGGACGGTCTATCGTTATTCCGCATGCTGTCCTCCGTCGGGCTGCTGTTCACGGACCCATTGTCCGTCCCGTTCTTCGCGGTCTACGTGTCATGTGGCCTCAGCGACGTCCTGGACGGCACGGTCGCCAGGCGCACGCATGCGGAGAGCAGGTCCGGCGCACGGCTGGACACCGTCGCGGACATAGTGTTCTACGGGATGGCCCTCGTCGCACTGCTCCCGATTCTGTCGGACGAGCTCCCGCCGGCCATATGGGTCGTGGCGGTCGCGATAGCCGCGGTCCGCGCGCTCGCCTATGCGGCGTGCGCGGTCAGGACGGGGTCCGTCGAACCGAAGCACTCGGTCCTCAACAAGGCGTCGGGGCTCCTGGTCTTCGTCGTGCCGTTCGCCATGGGCACCCAGGCCCTGGTCCCGATATGTTCTTTGGCATGCGTCCTGTCCGCACTCTCGACGACGGACGAGCTGGTCTCCCATCTCCGCGGCGGGGACGTGGGGCGCGATTGCGGCAACGGGTCATGAATCGAGGGGCCGAAGCTCTGATACCCGAGTTATAAATAATGTTTCACGGTTCCGCGAACCATGTCCGACGGCTACCCGGAAGATGTCATGCGCCGCCTGTGGAGACACAGGTGGGCGATATTCGCCGTCCTCACCGTCGGCTACTTCTTCGTGTACTTCCACAGGATGTCCGTCAGCGTCGTCGGTTCCGACATAGTGGAGGAGGTCGGAGGGACCATCGGGATCCTCAGCAGCGTCTACTTCTGGACGTACACCGCCATGCAGATCCCGTGCGGGCTCCTGACCGACCGCTTCGGTCCGCGCGTGGCCTGCACCGTGTTCCTCGTCATAGCGTCCGCGGGATCGCTCCTGACCTTCGCGGGGACGGAGTTCTGGATGATGGTCCTCGGGAAGATGATGATCGCCGCGGGGATGGCCGTGGCCTACGTCCCGTTGATGAAGCTCATATCCGTATGGTTCCCGAAGCAGGACTTCGCCGTCCTCAGCGGGGTGGTGATCGCGGTGGGGAACGTCGGCGCCATCGCCGCGTCCGGACCGCTCAGCCTGCTGGCCGAGGCGGTGGGATGGAGGGACGTGTTCCTCATCCTGGGCGTCGTCACGCTGGTCCTCGCGGTGGCGTGCATGGTGGTCATCAGGGACCATCCGAGCGAGCGCGGACTCCCGTCGACCGAGGACGTGGAGGGTTCCACGGGGGACTCGACCAAGGCGAGGGTCCCGGTGCTGACCGGGCTCCGCATCGTGATGTCCGGGGGCAGGAGGTTCTGGCCGTGCGCCCTCGCGTATTTCCTCGTCTACGGGTCCATAATGACGTTCCAGGGGACCTGGGCAGTCAAGTACTTCGACTCCGTCTACGACTTCGCGATATCGGCGGCATGGATGGTCACCGTCCTCGGGATCGGGAAGATCATGAGCACCGTGGCGATCGGGGCCCTGACCACCAGGGGCATAATAAGGTCCAAGAGGAGGGCCATGGTCCTCGGGACCGCTGCGTTCGCGCTGACGTGGGTGGTCCTCTTCGTGTTCGCCGGACGCATAGAGAGCTACGGGTTCTGGTTCGCCGTCAGCTTCCTGTTCGGGTTCTTCGGCGGTTTCATGACCCTGACGTTCGCCACGATCAAGGAATGGTATCCCGTGGCCGTCTCCGGGACCGCCGTGTCCGCGGCGAACATATTCCTCTTCCTGGGTGCGAGCATCGGCACGACCGTCTCCGGGTACATCATCGGGACCACGTACTCCCTGGAGAACTTCTCCGCCGTATGGGGGCTCATGACGGTGTTCGCGATGGTCGCCGTGGCGCTCCTGCTGGTCTCCAGGGAGAAGTCCTCCGACGACCCGGTCTTCGGGGAGGAGGAGGTCAGGGAGAGGACGATCGAGGGATGAGTCCGTTGCTTTCTGACATCCGGTCAAGGTTTTTATATTGGATATGCAATCGTATATCTGAACCGAAATCGATCGCCTGACGGCGGCCGTAAGTGGTTTACTTGAGTAGTTCGACGATCAGCCGAATGATGCTCAGGACCAGGGCCGCGATTTGCAGCTGCAGGCTCTGGTCCTTCTTCTCTTCGGACAAACTCATTCCCTGGGATTCCCAGGGCAGGAGTCCGCGTACAAAGGCCGGAAGACCTTGTACGCAGACTTCCACTTTGTGATCATCCGTGTATCACCTGTATCCAGGGGTGTAGTTTGCTGAGGGGACATCGATCCATTCCGTGAGTGGGGTTGTAGATTTCCAGTTTTCAGGAATCATAGGAGGAGGCGAGTTAGGTTTTTATATTAAGCAAGACAAGTGATATGTCAGAATCATGACCGACCGCCCGAAGGCAGTCGTAAGTGGTTTATTTGAGTAGTTCGACGATCAGTCGAACAAAACTCAGGACCAGGGCCGCGATTTGCAGATATGGGCTCTGGTCCTTCTTCTCTTCGGACGTGTCTCTCACCTCCTCGGATTTCTCAGGACGGAAGCCCGTGTGCAAGGACGGGAAGTCCTCGTACGCGGACTTCCACCCTGGCAATGTTTCCGATATCGTGCTCGTATATAATGAGACCAGGTGTCATCATTATGTGATTTTCAGCGGATTATTCTGTTAGTATTGATACACAGGATACATATTATATACGGGTTATACGGATGGATGTGCGGGAGATTCTTCACAGATAACATGGCCGAGAGAAGAAGGACATCGATAACGTTCCCTGCAGAGATCACGAAGCGCGGGAACGCCCGCTACATAACGGTCCTCAAGAGCTACATGGAGATGCTCGGAGTGGCCGAGGGCGACCTGGTGGACGTCACTATCACCATCCCGAAGGACATGGAGGGAAGGGACGACGAGCGAGGCCGGTTCATCGCTGATCGACAGATATAACGTCTTAAAACGAATATTATTGTATATAATTGTATAATGATGAATTTAATTGTGTGAACAATCAAATAATAAAAGCCATTTACGACCTCTGTCGCGGGAAGCGGCAGGAGATTCTGGAATGGTCGGCGAGAGTAGCGACAGGTACGTTCTGAACAAGGAGTTGGCACAGATGCTGAAGGGCGGCGTCATCATGGACGTCACGACCCCTGAGCAGGCCAGGATCGCGGAGGAGGCCGGGGCATGCGCGGTCATGGCCCTGGAGAGGATCCCCGCCGACATACGTGCGGCCGGTGGCGTATCGAGGATGTCCGATCCCAAGATGATCAGGGGGATCCAGGACGCGGTGTCCATCCCGGTCATGGCCAAGTGCAGGATAGGACACTTCGCAGAGGCCCAGATCCTCCAGGCCATCGAGATCGATTACATCGACGAGAGCGAGGTGCTCTCTCCCGCCGACGACATCTATCACATAGACAAGAGGCAGTTCAAGGTGCCCTTCGTCTGCGGTGCCAGGGACCTCGGCGAGGCCCTCAGGCGCATCGGCGAGGGCGCGTCCATGATCAGGACCAAGGGGGAGCCCGGCACAGGGGACGTCATCCAGGCCGTGTCCCACATGAGGACGATGAACAGGCAGATTCGCGACCTCGTCTCCCTCAGCGATGACGAGGTCTACGAGTATGCGAAGAAGATCCAGGTCCCCCTCGACCTGGCGTTCGAGGTCCATAACAGCGGGAGGCTCCCCGTCGTCAACTTCGCGGCCGGAGGGGTCGCCACCCCTGCGGACGCGGCACTGATGATGCAGCTCGGGGCCGAGGGGGTGTTCGTCGGATCCGGCATATTCAAGTCCGGCAATCCCCAGAAGAGGGCCGCGGCCATAGTGCGCGCGGTAACGGACTACAACGACCCGAAGGTCCTCGCCGAAGTGTCCGAGGACCTGGGCGAGGCGATGGTCGGGATCAACAGGGACGAGATCGACAAGCTCGAGAACATCCGCATGGCGGAGCGCGGCCAATGAGCAGGGTCGGGGTGCTCGCTGTACAGGGCGCCTTCGCCGAGCACGAGCGGTCCCTGGGGCGTCTGGGCGCAGAATGCTTCGAGATCAGGAAGGCCGCGGACCTGGACAGGGGTCTGGACGCCATGGTGATCCCCGGCGGGGAGAGCACAGTCATGGGCAAGCTGCTCCGCGACCTGGGGATGTTCGACCGCATCAGGGAGATGATCGATGGGGGCATCCCGGTGTTCGGGACCTGTGCGGGGATGATACTCCTCGCGGACGGGGTCGAGGGCGGTACGGAGCACCTGGCCACCATGCCCATCGGCGTCAGGAGGAACGCCTACGGCAGGCAGCTGGGGAGCTTCTCGTCCCGCGGGGTCTTCGATTCGGGGGCCGAGATCCCCCTGGAGTTCATCCGCGCCCCCATGGTCACGCGTGTGGGGGACGGGGTGCGCGTCCTGTGCGAGTGCGGCGGGGTCCCCGTCGCGGTCAGGTACGGGAACCAGCTCGCGACCTCCTTCCATCCCGAGCTGACGGAGGACGATACGGTCCACCAATACTTCCTGGACATGGTCCGGGGACGAAATCCCTTATAAACACGCGCGCATGGGGTGTACCATGGAACAGACTGGAAACGAGTGGCAGTACGGGCCCTCACGCAGACTGATGGACTGCGCATCCCCCGATTTCGATCTACGCAAGGCACGGTCCCTCGCGGAGAAGGGCGAGGCCGAAGGCAATCCCGATGCGCGCTACATTCATGGACTGTTCCTCTACCTCGGCGAGGGCGGCACCATCAGGGACGTCGCCACCGCCACCGAGTCATTCACAATAGCGGCGTCGGAGGGGCATCTGCCCTCCACGCTCATCGTCTCCGAGCTCAAGCGCAACGACCCAGAGGTCCAGGACAGGCTGATGAGGCTGAGGCTCCGCGGCGAGGAGCGCGACGTCGGGGCATGCGAGAGGCTGTTCGAGCTCTACGACAACGGCGCCGAGTGCGTCAAGAAGAGCCATGCCGAGGCCGTGAGGTTCTACACCGTCTGTGCCGAGAACGACGATCCGGTAGCTCAGCGCACCATAGGGTTCATGCACCTGAAGGGCAAGGGGATACCCAAGAACCCCCAGCTCGCGGTCAGGTGGCTGAAGGCCGCCGCGGACAACGGCGATCCCAATGCCATGTACCGCCTCGGTCAGATGTACGACGAGGGCACCGGGGATTCGGACCCGGACCTGAAGACCGCGGTCCAGTGGTACGAGAGGGCCGCGGACGCCGGGGACAGGGACGCCCAGTTCGCCATGGGATGCATCCACTCGATGCCCAGGACCAGGTGGACGAGCGACTCCAAGGCCGCGGCCATGTTCCTGAAGGCGGCCGAGCAGGACCACGACGAGGCCCAGTACCAGATCGGCATGATGCTCGCGTACGGTCAGGGCGTCAACAGGGACCCGTCGCAGGCCGTCTACTGGCTGGAGAGGTCCTCCGAGAACGGGTACCAGCAGGCCATGGTGGACCTGGCCAACATGAGCTTCGAGGGAAAGGCGCTCCCCCAGGACTACGCCAAGGCCGCGAAGTGGTTCACGGAGGCCGCGAACAGGTGCAACGGTTACGCCCAGTACGCGTTGGGCTGCATGTACGGTTCCGGATACTACTTCGAGCAGGACGAGGAGGCCTCGTTCAGATGCTTCAAGAGCGCGGCCGAGGGCAGCGAGGTCAACTCCCAGTACTGCCTGGGCTGTATGTACTACGAGGGCCGGGGATGCGAGAAGGACCCCGAACAGGCGGCGGTGTGGTTCGACCAGGCGTCCGACCAGGGCCATCCCGGGGCCAAATCGTTCCTGGGCATGCTGTACATCACCGGGACCGGGGTGGAGCAGGACGTGGACCGCGGGATGGACCTCCTGAACGAGGCCGCGGACGCGGGATACTTCGAGGCCCAGTACTACCTGGGGAAGCTCTACTACGAGGGGGAGCATGTCAAGCGCAACATACCCCGTGCGAAGAAGTTCCTGGGGTTGGCCGCCCGTCAGGGCGATCCCGACGCGGCCGCTCTGCTGGAAAGGATCAAGGCGGAGAAGGCGAGATGAGGGACACGCTTCTGCTCGACGCCGAGGCCGGCGACCCGTACGCATGCCTGGCCCTCGCATACTTCATGGAGACTGGCAAGGAGATGGACCAGGACATACCGGAGGCCATGCACTGGTTCGAGCAGGCCGCGTCGCTGGGATGCGCCAGGGCGCACTGGGAGCTCTACAAGTTCTACATGGCCGGCGACTACGTCGAGAGGGACGTGGCGATCGCCGTGGCACACCTGGTCGAGTCCGCCGAGCTCGGGAACGTCGATGCGCAGAACGCATTGGCCATAGAGTTCTCCACCGGGGACATCATCGAGCCGGACCTGGAGCAGACCTTCGCATGGTGCCGCAGGGCGGCCGAGCAGGGCTCGTCGATAGCGAAGTTCGCCGTCGGCTACATGTACGCTCACGGCATCGGAGTGGCCCGTTCCGGGTCCGAGGCCGAGATGTGGTACTCCTCCGCCGGGATCACCGGCGATGCGGAGATGTTCATGAACATAGGCATGAGCTACGAGTACGGCCTGAACGGCATCAACCACAACGAGGTCGAGGCCGCCCGTTGGTACAAGTACGGCGTCGATATGGGCCACGAGAAGTGCATGCTGTGCTGGAACTCGGTCCTGAAGAGCCTCGGCGGCGCTCCCAGGGAGCCCCTGGAGTACAGGATGGCGCGTCTCAGCGAGACCGAGTCCCAGAGGGAGGTCGACGACAGGAACTCGCACGTGGCCGATGCCGACTCCCTCCTGGAGTCCGGGGATGCCGACGCGGCGTACGAGCACTACCGCAAGGCGGCCGAGCTCGGGAGCCCCGAGGGGATGTTCGCGGTGGCCATGATGCGCCACCAGGGGATCGGCGTCAAGAGGGACGACATAGATGCCATCAGGCTGCTGTCCCGGGCCGCCGATGCCGGTTCGGAGGATGCGCAGTTCTACCTTGCCAGGACGTACGAGTCCAGCAGGTTCCCCACCGACGAGTCGCAGATCGTGAAGCTCTACTCCGATGCCGCATACAACGGATTCCTGGCCGCTTACTACTACCTGTCCAAGTACGTGGACCATCCGGAGATATACACGCGCAGGACCCATCAGAGGCGTTAAATGTCGTTCGAAACAGTTCTAAAGGCCGCACAGGACGGGGATGCAGATGCTCAGGTGGCGATGGGCTACCTGTTCTTCAAGGGCGACGGGGTCACCCAGGACCGCAGGGAGGCCGCACGCTGGTTCGGCCTCGCCGCCGACCAGGGGAACCCCGAGGCCATGTGCAACCTGGCGTACATCAAGGCGCACGGGTACGGCGTCAGGGGGGACCTCCAGGTCGCCTTGGAGCTGTACGAGAGGTCCGCCGAGCTCGGGTACCCGCAGGCGATGTTCAACCTGGCGTTCATGTACACCGACGTGGAGGGCATACCCCAGGACTGGGAGAAGGCCCGCTACTGGTACGAGAGGGCCGCGGAGGCGGGGAGCACCATGGCGCTCTACCGTCTGGGGGTCATATTCCAGGAGGGCCGCGGATGCGACCCCGACCCCAAGAGGGCCTGGGACATCTACTCGAGGGCATTGGACGCTGGATACCCCAAGGCGGGTGTCAGGATGGGACGCATGGCCATGGACGGCCAGGGCGTCCCGCGCAGTCCAGACCGCGCGTCCAAGTACTTCGCTAGGGCGGCGGAGATGGGTTCTGAGGAGGCCATGCTGGAGCTGGGGAGGATGTCCCTGTCCGGCGAGGGCATGGTGAGGAGCGAGAACAACGCGAGGAAGTGGCTGTCCAAGGCCGCGGCCCGCGGGTCCGCGGAGGCGGCGGAGCTGCTCGGATCCATGAGGAAGTGAGATCATGAAGATGAATGAGTATCAGAGGGAGATCATCGTCCGTCTCCTCAGGGACATCAAGGAGCGCAGTCCGTTCTACGCCAGGAAGTTCGAGGGCATCGACCTGTCCTCGATCGATTCCCAGGAGGCCTTCGAGTCCCTCCCGTTCACGGACAAGTCGGACCTGAGGGACGCGTATCCGATGGGCCTCGCGGCCGTACCCGAGAAGGAGATAGTAAGGATACACAGCTCGTCCGGGACCACCGGGACGCCGGTCATAATCCCGTACACCAAGAGGGACGTCGAGGACTGGGCGGTCATATTCGAGAGGTGCTACCGCATGGCCGGCATCACCGAGGAGGACCGCATACAGATCACGCCCGGGTACGGTCTCTGGACCGCCGGGATCGGGTTCCAGGCGGGATGCGAGAGGTTGGGAGCCATGGCGATCCCGATGGGTCCCGGGAACACCGAGAAGCAGCTCAGGATGATGGAGGACCTGAGGACCACCGTCCTGACGGCCACGTCGTCCTACGCGCTGCTCCTCGCGGAGGAGATAAAGAGGCGCGGCATCAGGGACAGGCTGTGCCTCCGCAAGGGGATAATCGGATCGGAGCGCTGGGGGGAGAAGATGCGCGACGAGATCGCCAGCTACCTCGGCGTTGAGTTCTACGACATCTACGGCCTGACGGAGATATACGGGCCCGGGATAGGGATCAGCTGCGACTACCGCAACGGCATCCACATGTGGGACGATTACATCTACTTCGAGATCATCGACCCGAAGACCGGCAGGAACGTCCCGGACGGGGAGATCGGGGAGCTGGTCATCACGACTCTCAGGAAGGAGGGCGCACCCCTGATCCGCTACCGCACCCACGACCTCACCAGGATAATACCCGGCGAGTGTCCCTGCGGTTCCAGGTTCCCGCGCATAGACATCATAGTCGGGCGTACGGACGACATGATCAAGGTCCGCGGGTGCAACATGTTCCCTGCCCAGTTCGACGAGGTGGTGAGCTCGATAGACGGCGCCACGTGCGAGTACCAGGTCATGATAGACCATCTCATGGGGAAGGACGAGATCACCGTGTACTTCGAGACCTCCGTTCCCGAGGATGGCAGGGATGTGCTGGAGCAGGAGCTCGTCGAGAAGATCAAGTCCAAGATGGGCGTGACGGTCATCCCCAAGGCCGTCTCCGAGGGATACCTCCCGAGGAGCGAGAAGAAGACGAACAGGTTCTTCGACAACAGGTACTGACCATGAGGGAGCTGGATGTCCTGAGGGACGCGATCGTCGACGCCAGGGGGCTGCTGGGCCGCGGGATGTCGGTCCGCGGCAAGGACACCGTCGCAGGGGTGTACGACATCGTCACGGACGTCGACGTGAAGGTCGAGGGCCTCATAGTCGACAGGATACGCACGGCCTTCCCGAACGATTCCATAATCTCGGAGGAGACCGCCCCGGACTCCGAGAGGTCGGACCGCACATGGGCGATAGACCCCATCGACGGGACGGTGAACATGTCCCGCGGCATGCCCATGTTCGGGATGCAGGGCGTGTTCATGGAGGGCGGTGTGCCAAAGGCGTCGGTGATAGCCCTCCCGGAGCTGTCCGGGACATACGAGGCATCGGCGGAGGGGGCCTTCCTCGACGGGACACGCATAAGGACCGCGGACCCGAGGCCCCTGAGGGAATGCATCCTGTCCACGGGCGACTTCAGCCGCAGGTCGGAGGATTACCGTCTGATGCAAGCGAGGCTGATGTCCGACTGCAGGGACACCGTGGCGAGGTTCAAGATGTTCGGTGCGGCATGCGTCGACTTCGCGTACCTGGCATCCGGTCGCACGGACATACACGTGAGGTTCGTCAACAAGATATGGGACTTCATGCCGGGGATGTTCCTGGCGGAGATGGCGGGCGCCGTGTACGACCGGGACCTGCTGGCCGAGACCGGCATACTGATCATGTGCTCTTCCCGTCCGGTGCTGGACGACGCCCTGTCGGAGATCCTGCCGAGGATCACTTCATCTTGCCGCCGATGAGGGCCATGGATGCCAGCAGGCATTCCAGCTGGATCCTCTCGTTGCTGCCTTCCACGATCCTGAACTCGCACTCGCCGGTCCTGTCCATCAGGCGGACCTTCTCGTAGTCCGATATCCCCAGGTCGAATATGCTGGAGTGGATCTGCTTGATTATGTCCTGGCCGGAGAGCCCGTACTCGGTCATCGTGCTCTGGAGGAGCTCCCTCGCACCGGCATAGTTCCCGTCCAGGGCGGTGGTGACGATCCTCCCTATGACCTCGGGGTTCGCCAGTCCGGCGGTCTGGTAGATCAGTTCGAGGTCTATCCTCCTTCCGAGGGATGCCGCGACCTGGAGGGAGTTGACCGCACGGCGCATGTCTCCGCGGGCGATCTCCACAAGTCCCTTGAGCGCATCCGCATCGATGTCCACACTCTCGCGGGTCACGATGTCGGACAGGTAGTCGTCTATCTCCTGGTCCGTCAGCGGCTTGAACTTGAATATGGCGCATCTGGACTGGATCGGGTCGATGATCTTCGAGGAATAGTTGCACGAGAGTATGAACCTGCATATCCCGGAGTACTTCTCCATAGTGCGCCTCAGTGCGGCCTGTGCGTCCGATGTCAGTGCATCGGCCTCGTCCATGAAGATGATCTTGAACTCCGCACCGCCTATAGGGGACGTGCGTGCGAACTCCTTGATCTTCCCGCGGACGACGTCGATGCCCCTCTCGTCGGACGCGTTGAGCTCGATGAAGTTCCCCTGCCAGTTGTCCCCGAACATCTCCCTGGTGAGGGCGAGGGCGCAGGTGGTCTTCCCGGTCCCGGCTGGTCCCGTGAAGAGGAGATGGGGCATGCTCCTAGACCTGACATATGCCTTCAGCCTGTCCGTCACATGCTTCTGGCCGGCTACGTTGTCCAGCGTTCTGGGCCTGTACTTCTCTGTCCAGATCTCGTTCATGGGAACCATCGCGTGAATGCCTCCATTGATTAATACACTTGGTTGTTTCACGGATAGATAGTTAGAATAATCAAACCAATGATAACCGTTTAATACCACATCGGAATCACTGGGGCTCATGAAGGGAGGACACGGACTTCTGCTCGCGACGATAGCGATCAGCATGTTCCTCGATGGATTGGACGGCACTGTGGTGAACGTGGCTCTGCCGAGCATAGCGGAGTCGTACGGCATCGGGACAGGGGACACGTCATGGGTCATCACCGTCTATTATCTGGTGATGGCCGGCCTGATCCTGGTGTTCGGCAGGATATGCGACAAGGGGGCCATAAAGAAGGTCCTGATCGCAGGCATGGCGTTCTTCACGGTAGGGTCCCTGTTCTGCGGGATATCCCCCTCCCTCCCGGTACTACTAGCGAGCCGCGCGTTCCAGGGTGTAGGGGCGGCGATGCTCGCGGCCTCCGCGGTGATGCTGGGCGTCAAGTTCCTGCCGAAGGAGAAGCTCGGACTGGGGATGACCCTCGTCGTCATGGGGACGGCCATCGGGGTGGCACTCGGACCGTCGGTCGGGGCGGCGCTCACCGAGATGATATCCTGGCATTGGATCTTCTTCATCAACGTGCCAATAGGTGCCGTGGCGATAGTCCTCGCACACAAGGCGATACCCGCCGACAGGGGCGTGGAGAAGGGCGACCTGGACGTCGTCGGCTCCGTGCTGCTGTTCGTCGCGATAGTTCTGGGCCTGTTCGTCATCGAGAGGATCCCGTCCGCGGGGATCAACGTCACGTCCGGCGTCGCCCTTGTCGGATGCATCCTGTTCTTCGTCGCATTCACGATGTACGAGAAGGGAAGGGCCAGTCCCGTGTTCGACATGACGCTGTTCCGCAACAGGGACTTCGACAAGGCGACGATGGCGTACGTCCTGGTGAACCTCACGATAATGGGCATGGTGTACCTGTTCCCGTTCCTACTCAAGAAGACATTCGGCCTGGACACGCTGGGCAGTGGGCTCATACTATCGCTCCAGGCGGTGTCCATGATAGTCTGCTGCGTGCTTGTGGGGAAGAGCACCGGAAGGGTTCCAAACAGGGTCTTCGCGGTGGTCTCCTGCAGCATCATGCTCCTGTTCATGGTCCTGGCGTCCACGTTCTCCACGGACACCCCCCTGACGTTCCTGGCGATGTCCCTGCTGATATGCGGATGCATCTGGGGCATAGGGGGAGGCCCGATGGGGGCGAGGATGGTCGATTCCCTCCCGGACGAGCAGAGGGGATCCGGGTCGTCCATGGTGTCCTTCGTGATGTACTTCAGCTCCGCACTGGGCACGGCGCTGTTCGCGGGCCTGTTCGGATTCGGTTCCGGCGAGGGTTCGGCATCGATATCCGACGTGTCCGTGGAGACGTTCATGGACGGGTTCGGATTCTGCGCGCTGGTCGCCATAGCATTGGCGCTGGCTTCGGTGTACTTCGCATGGTCCCTGAAGGGCGAGGGGGTGAGGGAGTGAACGATGTGGCCGACAGGCTGGCCAGGTACATGATCGTCAGCTCCCTGATGGAGCTGAGGATGATGAGCGCGGACCCCTCGTCCGATGACAATCTGTCGTACCGCGACGTCCTGTACCTGAACCTCATCTCCGGCATGGAGGAATGCACCGTGTCCAAGCTCGCAGACGCGGCCTGCGTCACGAAGCCCACGGTCACCGTCAGGATCAACAGCCTCGTCAGACGCGGCCTGGTGGTCCGCATCCCCAGCGAGACCGACCGGCGCGTCTCGTACATCATGCTCTCCGACCGTTCCATGAAGGTCTTCGAGAGCGAATGGAGGATATTCGAGGAGGTCTCGGACATGTTGGAGAGGCGCTTCGGCAACGAGAGGCTGAGGGACTTCGTCGACGTCATGGACGGGGCGTTCGACCTCATAGAGGCCCATGTACCTGAAGGGCCTCAGAAACAGGGTGCCTGAACATCGCTCACCATATGTGCGGAGGCAAGGCACCATTAATAACTGGCTGGTCATCTACCGTTCATGAAGGTATACGAGGCGTATGAGCTCGCCATCAGGCTGGGGATGTCGAAGGACCCCCGCCCGGAGGACGAGGTCAGGCGCCTTCTCGACTCTGCGAGGGAGGAGTGGGAGAAGGCCGACGATGACTCCAGGGAACTTTTCGACCAGGAGCGTCTCTGGAACCCCTATCAGGACTGCCGTTTCTCCTGCGGGGAGGACGAGGCCCGCGACACGGATGCGGAGTGCATGATGTGGGGGATCGACATAGGTCCCGCGGAGGTCCTCCTGGCGGACCGTCTCCGCGAGAGGGGACGCCGCATAGATTCGGTGGTCGCCCATCACCCGACCGGAAGGTCCCGTGTCCTGTTCCCCGAGGTCATGAGCCTCCAGGCGGACATGTTCCACAACGAGGGCGTGCCGATCAACGTCGCCGAGTCCATAATGGGGCCCAGGACGGACGAGGCCCTCCGCGGTATCATGGGGGTCAACCACAACCAGGCCGTGGATGCGGCCAGGCTGCTGGGGATCTCGCTTTTCAACGTCCACTCCGCGGCGGACAACATGGTCCAGGACCACCTCACGAACCTGTTCGAGCAGAACCGTCCGAGGACCCTGGACGATATAATCAAGGCCCTGATGGGCGAGCCCGAGTTCCGCGAGGCCGCCAAGAGCAATGCCCGTCCGAGGATCATGGTAGGTAAGAAGGACTCCCGCTGCGGGAGGATCATGTGCAAGATGACCGGCGGGACGTCGGGCCCGAAGGGGATGTACGAGGCACTCTCCAGGGCGGGGGTCGGAACGGTGGTCGGGATGCACTTCCCCGAGAGCCATTACGACGTGGCCCGCGAGGCCCATGTGAATCTCGTGATATCCGGACACATGCCCTCCGATTCCCTCGGCATAAACCTGATCTGCGACAGGTGGGCCGACCATGGCATCGAGGTCCTGCCCTGTTCGGGCTTCATACGCTGCAGCAGGTAATCAGATGTTCGACAGGAAGTCCTCCATCATCCGCGACGGTTCAAAGCTGGACTACGGATACGTCCCGAAGGACCTGGTCCATCGCGAGGAGCAGATGTCCAGGCTCGAGATGCTGTTCCGGCCGCTGGCCCTGGACGGGCGCAGCTGCTCCGCATTCCTCACGGGGAGCGTGGGTACCGGCAAGACGGTGACGGCCAGGAGGTTCTGTGCGGACATGGCGGAGTTCATGGCCTCCAGGGGGAGGCCCACCGACACGATATACGTCAATTCGCGCAACGTGTCCGAGGCGGGGGCCCTGCTTCAGATAATCAGGCACTACGATCCCGGATATCCGGAGAGGGGATTCTCGACGGAGGAGATGGCGCGCGTCCTGGCGCAGCATCTGGCCGGCAACAGGCGCGGCCTCGTCGTCATCCTGGACGAGGTCGACGTGCTCCTGAAGAAGGGGTCGACCGACCTGGTTTATCAGCTCACCAGGGCCCGTGCCGATGCCGCTCCCGTGTCGCTGATGATGATCTCCCAGGAGCCGATCGAGAACCTCCTCGACGAGGCGTCCATGTCCACGTTCCGCAGGACCAACACTGTCAGGTTCAACAGGTACAGCGAGTCCGAGCTCAGGGAGATCGTCGCGGTGCGCGCATCCGAGGCCCTCATGCCAGGGTCGTACTCGGAGGAGTCCCTGGACACGATCGCGGAGGAGTCCGCGGAGTTCGGTGACGCCAGGATGGCCATAGAGCTGCTGGACCGTGCCGCCAACATGGCCGAGGAGGACGATGGCGGCGGGGTCACCGTCGAGCATGTGCGTGCCGCCAAGGCGATGATATACAGTTCCGTGTCCGACTCTAAGCTGCGTTCGCTGGACATAAACAGGATGGCGGTGCTGCTCGCCGTGGCCCGCGCCATAAAGAGCAACCCGTCCATATCGTCGGCCGCGGCCGAGAAGACGTATGCGATAGTGTGCGAGGAGTACGGCATACAGGCCAGGAAGCACACGCAATACTGGACGTACCTCCAGGACCTGGAGAAGCTGGGGATAGTCCGTCTGAAGGTGGTCAACGACCCGTCGGGGAGGATAACGCTGGTCTCGCTGCCGGACATACCGTCCAAGGTGTTGGCCCAGAAGATGGAGTCCATAATCGAGAGGGGGGAGGAGAGCGTCGAGCTGTGACATCTGCGGCAAGGACGCGGTGACGTTCGTCCGTTACAACGGGACCCATCTCTGTCCGGAGCACTTCCTCAGGTATGTCGACCGCAGGGTCAAGCGTGAGATCAGGAAGCAGATCGATGTCGATCACGGGGACCACATCGCCGTGGCGGTCTCCGGCGGGAAGGACAGCATGGTCGCCCTGAAGATGCTGGCATCGGTGTTCAACAGGAAGACGGGGGTCGAGCTGCACGCGATCACGATCGACGAGGGGATAGACGGATACCGTCCTCCCAGCGTGGACATCGTCAGGAGGTTCTGCTCCGAGAACGACGTCCGTTTCCATCTCCGCTCCTTCTCCGAGCTGGGGGTCACCATGGACGACATAGCGCCCGTGTGCGGCGACAGCTCACCCTGCACATACTGCGGCGTGTTCCGCAGGATGCTGATGAACGACGAGGCCAGGAAGGTCGATGCGAAGTACCTCGCGACCGGCCATAACCTCGATGACATGGCGCAGTCCATAATGATGAACTTCGTCAGGGGCGATGCGGAGCGCATGGCCAGGATGGCCCCCCACGACGTGGTTCGTCCCGGACTCATACCGAGGTTCGTCCCGCTGCGGGAGATCCCCGAGAAGGAGACGCTGCTCTACGCTATGCTCTCCGGGCTGGAGTTCTGGGACGGGGTCTGCCCGTACTGGGAGGCGGCCCTCCGCAACCAGTATCGTGACATCGTGGACCAGTTGGAGGACCGTTCCCCCGGCGCCAGATACGGGATACTCTCCTCGTACGATACCATCAAACCTCTCCTCAGGTCGGGACTCAAGGGTGCGGACCTGCATTCCTGCCCCAGATGCGGGGAGCCCACCCTGGGCTCGAGTTGCAAGTCATGTCAGCTCCTCGAGAGGATAAGGGCAAGGGTCGGGGAGGCCCATGCTCAGGATGACACGGATGAATGAACGGAAAAGCTCGATTTCTCAATCATCTTTGCTATAATCTGACCAATTGCATGCGAATCAGGCATTATGTGGGATTCCAATCAGTGCATTCAGTAGAGGATTGGAATCGGCTAGCTCGTCCCGTGTGCATCACGGGGCCCTTCCATCCGTATTTTCAGAAGTCCACGAACGGGACGAGGTCGCAGCAGGCGCAGGAGAAGCACATCGAGTGGAAACGCTCGGGGTTCAGGCCGTGGCGCTTCATCGCGCTTTTCTGGAGTCCGGCGAGGAAAAGGGTCCTCAGCAGCGTCGGGGGCTCCTCGGGCACGCCCGCGGCGAGGAGACGCGCTCTATTGGCGTCGTTCATGCGGACCATCCTGAGCCCGGGCAGCACGTTCATCCTGCACAGCCTCTCCATGGTCATGTCGATGTCCTGGTCGGTCTCCCCGAGGCCGTAGAGGATGTTCGACGCCATCTTCCCTTTCTTGAAGTACGTGTTCGCCTCCCTGAGCATCGAGAACGTGTTGTCATAGTCGAAGCCGGGGCACACCCTGTCGAAGATCTCCTTCGTGGCGCACTCGATGTTGATCTTGATCTCGTTGGCTCCCGCCTCCCTTAGCTGGGCGATCTGTCCGGCCTCAGAGACGTAGGGCTCCACGCCGATGACGATCTTCGGGTACAGTTCGCGCACCGCCTTGACGACATCGCACATGCGGTCGACGGTCTGGGCGGTGCTTCCGACGACGCCGCTGGTGAATGCGACGGTCTTGAACTTGCGGACCTGCATGGACTCGTCGATCATCGCAAGGATCTTCTCCGTGGTGAGACGCTTGTCCAGGGACGGGTCCAGTATGGGGGACGTGCAGTACGCGCAGTGGTACATGCAGTGCTGGTCGAGGTTGAAGAACGCCTGGTTCGGGCAGTGCCTGATGACGGGCTGTATCTGGACCCCGTCCTGGAAGAGCTCCCCGTCCCTGTACAGTGCGTACTTGTCCCCCTCGACGGGGACGAGGTCGAAGTCGCCCTCTCCGTACGTGACAGGCTTCTTCACCCTGTACTTCCCGTAAGCTAGAACTATCGAGCTGGACCCTGCTCCGGGACCTGCCGTGGAGCATGACAGACGGACCGGAAGTTCAAGGCCTTCCGGAAGGCGGATCGCACCGCCGTGAATCAGTTCGGCCTTTTTTATCAGGCCCTCTTCCATTTGGCGCCCTCCGCCGAATCCTCGAGTGTAATCCCAGCCTCCTTGAGGCGGTCGCGGATCATATCTGAAAGGTCGTACATCTTGCGTCCGCGGAGCTCCTTCCTCAGGTCTATGAGGATGGACATGACGGCATCCATGGAGTCGTCGTCGGCCTCGTCCTCGGGCATGATCCCGAGGATGCCGTCGAACTCCCGGATGAGGTCGATCTGGGCGATGGCCGCCTGGCGCGTCATCGTCCTGTCCGCCATGGCGATGTTGGACGCCTTGGCCATCTCGAACATCACCGCGATGGCCTCGCGGGTGTTGAAGTCCTCGTCCATGGCCTCGCGGAACCTGTTGCGGTATCCGTCGATCGTCCCGGTCTCCTCCGCGCCTTCGGGGGCCGTCCTGGCATAGGACTGGAGCTCGCGGTAGTTGTTGACGAGCCTCCCCCTCGCGGCCTCCGCCTCGTTGAGCATGTCCTCGCCGTAGACCAGCGGGCTCATGTAGTGCGTGTTCAGGAAGTAGAAGCGGACCGTGTGGCCGTCGAACTTCTCGAGGACGTCACGGACGGTGAAGAAGTTGCCGAGGGACTTGGACATCTTCTCCTCCTTGGACATGCCGTGGCCCTTGACCTGGAGCATGCCGTTGTGCATCCAATAGTTGGCCAGCGGCTTGCCGGTGACCGCCTCTGTCTGGAGGATCTCGTCCTCGTGGTGGGGGAATATGAGGTCGTTGCCCCCGCCGTGTATGTCGATCTGCTCGCCCATGTTCCTGTAGATCATGGCGGAGCACTCGATGTGCCATCCGGGCCTTCCCTTGCCCCAGGGCGAGTCCCAGGAGATCTCCCCAGGCTTCGCGGCCTTCCACAGGGCGAAGTCGAGGGGTCCCTTCTTGTTGGGGTCGTCGGCGATCCTCCCGGAGGATTGCAGCTGGTCGACCTTCTGGTTGGTGAGCCTCCCGTAGTCCTTGACCCTGGACACATCGAAGTACACGCTCCCGTCCTGCGAGGCGTATGCGAAACCGTTGTCCATGATCCTCTGGACCATGTCGATGATGTCCCCGATGCTCTCGCTGGCCTGGGGGTAGCAGGATGCGCGGTTCACGTAGAGCCTGTCGACCTCGCCGAAATAGCGGTCGATGTACCTCTTGGAGAGCTCCAGGGGCTCGATCCCCTCCTTCGCGGCACGTATGATGATCTTGTCGTCCACGTCCGTGAAGTTGGTGACATGCTGCACGTCATATCCTATGTAGCGGAGGTAACGGGCGACCGTGTCGAAGACAATGATGCTTCTGGCGTGGCCCATGTGGATGTCGTCGTAGACCGTCACGCCGCAGACGTACATCTTGACCTTACCGGGTTCAATGGGTGTGAAATCCTCGACCGAATCGGTGAGGGTGTTATGGATACGGAGCACCATCTAATCGGCGGTCGATGACGTTCTAATAGATAAAAGACACGCCTGTGATGGTCGGAATGTGAATGACCCAGACAGGCGTGTTTTGTTTCAGGGGTCTTTGTTCCTAATATCTTCGGTCAATGTCCGCAGCTGAGCGCAGAGGTCGTCGATCCTCCTCTCGAGCGCGGCGATGCGGTCCGTCTCGGGGTCCGGCAGCTGATTGTGCATAAGGTCGTCGTTGGAGCACTTGACCCCCGCCTTCTTCACGATCTTCCCGGGCACTCCGACGACGGTGCAGTCGTCGGGGACGTCCTTCAGGACGACGGATCCCGCCCCGATGCGGACGTTGTTGCCGATCACGATGTCCCCGAGGACGGACGCGTTGCATCCCACCACCACGTGGTTGCCGACGGTCGGGTGCCTCTTCCCCTTGTTGGTCGAGACCCCTCCGAGTGTGACTCCTTGGTATATCATCACGTCGTCGCCGATGATGGCGGTCTCCCCGATAACCACTCCCGTGGCATGGTCGACGAAGAACCTCTTCCCGATGGTCGCCCCCGGGTGGATGTCGCACCCCGTCATCTGGTGGGCGACGTAGTTGACCTCGCGGGCCTCCAGCTTCCTTCCTTCCATCCACAGCCTGTGGCTGAGGCGGTACATGCTGACCGCCTGCAGCCCGGTGTGGAACTTGCGGGCATCCTCCTCGTCGACGATCGCGGGGTCCTTTGCCATGCACACCGCGAGGTCGTCGGGATCTATGTCGTAGTCGATCTCCTTCATTGGTCGAATCCTCCTTCGTTGTCGTCCCTGGCGAAGTCCACGGACGGGCACGGTCCGAAGCAGTCCCTGCAGAAGACGCACTCGTCCTCGTGGATCCTCACCTTGCCGTCCTCCATGTACAGCGCCTTGGGCTCGCACCTAGCGGCGCACAGCCCGCATCCGACGCACTGTTCCGCACGGACGATGACCTGGAAGGCATGGTCTATGTGCTGTCTGGCATCGTTCTCGACGTTGGCCTTCGCGATTATAGATCCCTCGCGGTAGATGGTCGTGAACCCCGCGTTGATGAAGTCGCCGTCGGGGTCCTCCTCGACCACCCATGCCAGGGCGTGACAGAACGGCTTCACCTTCTCCAGGTCTATGGGCCTGGAGAGGGCGGCCTCTATGCTGTATCCCATGGTGCACGGGCTGAAGCCGTCCTGGACCTTGATGTTCAGGGGCCCGGTCTCTGGGACCTTGGTCTGCCTGGTGAGCTCCGCTACACCCTTGCCGGTCACCCTGCTGACCTCCTCGCGTATCGACTTGGGGGCGTTCTTCCATCTCCATAGCCCGAACTCCTTCCATTCCGGAGGGAGCCCGCGGTCGTCCATGTACCTCGTGAGGTACTCGTCCCACTGGTCCCAGCGGTCGCTCTTGCCGGCTATCATGTCGAACTCGGCGAGGTCCGATGCGGGACAGAGGAAGCATCCGATCCTGTCCAACCCGCGGGTGTACCACACGTTGAAGGGCTCTCCCTTCATGAATATGTAAAGCCAGACGTGCATGGCGCACCAGTTCTGGATCGGCGAGGCCCCGACCTGTCCGGGGGTCCAGGGGTTCCTCCAGATGCGGGGCTTGGCGTTGCGCGCCTCCGACTCGTACTTCCTCTGTCCTATGAACGACAGTACGCCGTCGGGGAAGTTCTTGGTTATGGCACCGACGGTCGGGCCCAGCTTGTTGGTCTTGCAGCACCATCTGTAGTCCTTCGCGGGAGGTCCGAAGTACACGAGGTTCCCGAAGAAGGCGTCCGCGGGGGCATGCTCCTCGATGAGTTTGAGGCCGTGCCTCTCGCACACGTCGTGCACATGGGCCACGGTCTCGTTGAGCTCCAGTCCGGTATCGACGAACAGCACCGGGAGGTCCGCTCCCGCATCGATCGAGAGCAACAGGGTCGCGAGGGAGTCCTTCCCGCCGGAGAAGGAGACTATGGCGGGGAGCTCGTGCTTCGCGATGGTGTTCCTTATGAACCCGGTCGCCTCGGTCACCCGCTTCTCGATCGCCGCGCGATTGGCCTCGACGACATCGTCCCATCCGTGCGCGATGTCCGAAGGCCTGTACTCCTCCGGCTTGTACCATCTGGTCTTGACGGCCACGCCCTTGGACTCCGCGACCATCCGCTCCCCGGTCATCCTCGCCATCCCGGTGGAGACGATCTCTCTGTCCGGGGAGAGGACCAGGACCTCGTCCCCCTCCTCGATGCCGCTGTCCGCATCGGTCACGCCGGGGGCCATCAGGTTCTTGCTCTCCTGCACGAACTTTATCGCGCCCGGATCGCAGATCACGTATCCCTTCGAAGCGACCTTTGCCAGACGGTATGCGCCCTGCATCCTGAGGATGACCTTCCATCCTGATCCCATGTCGTAGCGGACGGAGGCGACGATGTCCCCGTCCACGACGACCTCGTCCATGCGGTCGAGTGCGGGGGCCTTGCTGAGGATGACCACGTGGCCTTCCGGGAGGAGGGCCTCCCCGGCATCCGTTCCGTAGTCATCGTCGAGCAGGTCCCTGATCATCTTCACGTCATGGGGGAAGGCGGGCCTTGCGTCCCCCGGAGGTGTGAGTTCGATCTCTTCGGTGGCTGCACCGCACACCGGGCATTCCTTGGATTCCAGTATCGGCAGATTGCAGCCGCGACACCACCTGAGATGGTTCTTTCCGAGACGAATTGCTCCCATGTTCTCCTGGGGGACTAGGTTTGCTCTCTATATTTCAACTCCGCCTGAAAGCGGTGACCATCAGGCTCACGATGAGTGCCGACACTCCCGCCACCACGGCGATGGAGGTGGTCATGCTGTCCATCCCGAGGAACGTCCAGTGGTCCTCGTCCGAGGGCTCCTGGGACCCGTCGGGGTCGTCATCGACCGCGGGGTCCGCCGGCTCCCATACGGGATACAGGGTCACATCGCCGGATATCACGAGATGGTCGCCGTTCCTGTATGCGGGGGCCCCGTCCTTGGACAGCGACCATCCCGCGAACACCATTCCGTCCCGCGTCCCTGCCTCGGCCGAGACCTTGACGGTCTGGCCTTCGACGAACGATGCCGTCAGCGGACCGGAGGGGAGCATGTAGGTGACGGTGTGCATCACGGAATCGGACCAGATCGCGGTGAACGTGACGTTCTCGTTCACCACATACTCGGTCCTGTCGACTATCGACATCGTCCCGTCGTTCCATCCGACGAGCTCCTTCCCCTGAGCGGAGACGTCCCATCCCACCTGGATCGTCCCACCTTCGGTGACGGTGACGCTCCCGACGATCCTGTTCTCGGAGACGTACACGACCGACAGCTGCAGCCTGTCCCTCCACTCCGCGACAAGGACGACGTCTCCCGTCGCGACGAAGGAATCTCCGAGGCGGTGAACCTGGTCGGTGTTGGGGACCCTCCATCCGACGAACACCCTGTCGTCGTCGGTGAGGTCCCTCATCCCGATCTCGTAAGGTATGCCCTCGCGGGCCGTCTCCTTCCCGAGGGTCTCCCCTCCGTTCATGTAGGTCACGCTGTAGACGGCACGGTCCCTCCACACGGCCTTCAGGACCATGTTCCCGGAGACCGTGAGCTTGTCACCGTTGCGGTACCCGTCCCCGGACTCGGACTGCCATCCCACGAATATCCTCTCGTCATCCGCGAGGTCCTCGATGGACACCGTGGCGTCGATCCCCTCGTAGGCCTTCAGCTTCCCGACCTCGGAGGTCCCGTTCATGAACGTGACTGTGTATTCCACGCGGTCCCTCCACACGGCGCTGAGCGATGCCTCCGCATCGATCGACAGCTCGTCCCCGTTCCTATACAGGGTATCGTCGGACCCCATCTTCCAGCCGAGGAACATCCTCGTGCCGTCGGCGGGGTCATCGATGGGGATGACGAACGGTATGCCTTCCCTCGCCGTCGCCGTGCCGATGGTGTCCTCGCCGTTCACGAATGTGACCCCGTACACGGCACGGTCCCTCCACACGGCATCGATCGTCGTATCGCCGGTTATCGTCAGGGGCAGGTCCTTGTCGAGCACCCCCTCGTCCCCGGAGATGCTCCATCCCACGAATATCCTCTCGTCGTCCGGAAGGTCTCCGACATCGATTAGGAACTCGTTGCCTTCCTTGACGGTCCTCTCGTAGCACACCTCGCCATCATCGAGGAACGTGACCGCGAATCCGCTCTTCATCCTCCACAGGGAGTGTATGTCGGTGTCCCCGTCGATGGCGATCTCCTTCTCGGAGATGCGTACGCCGTCCTCGGTCAGTGCCCATCCCACGAATATCCTGTCCTCATCCTCGGGGACGGTCTCGGTCAGGGTCAGCATGTCCCCTTCGATGACCTTCGTCTCCATGATGGATGCGGCCCCGTCCAGGTATCTGACGGTGTATTCGAAGCGGTCTCTCCACACAGCGTCTATAGTCATGTCTCCCGTGACGGTGATCTCCGTCCCTTCGGCGAGATATCCGTCGGAACCGGTCATCCTCCATCCGAGGAACACCCTCTCGCCGTCCGGCAGGGCCTCCTCGTCATGGATGAACGGTATCCCCTCGGTCGCCGTCCTCTCGATCGTCTGGGCGCCGCCGGTGTAGGTCACGGTGTATGTCTCGCGGTCCCTCCACACGGCATCCACTCTCGTGTCCGAGGTCAGGATCGCGCCGTCCTTCAGTCTGTCCTCGTCCATCGCCCAGTGGACGAACATCCTCTCGCCGTCCGGAAGCGCAGGCTGTCCGGACACGAACGGCATCCCCTCGGTGGCCGTGTCCTCGGAGATCACTTCGGTGCCGTCCATGAACACCACCCTGTAGACCTCGCGGTCCCTCCACTCGGTGTGGATGACGGTGTTCCCGGAGATCCGCACGGTGTCCCCGTCCATCAGGATGCCGTCGATCCCCTGGATGTGCCATCCCACGAAGATCTGGACCCCGTCCTCGACCTTCGGGGCGTCGATGGTCAGGTCGTTCCCTTCCGTGACCTTCGTCGTGAGAAGGTCTGTCGAACCGTCCCTGTATGTGACTTCGTAGGTCTCGCGGTCCCTCCACTTCGCGATGATCGACGTGTCCCTGTCGATGTCCAGCGTGTCCCCGTTCCCAACGGGTCCGCCGTTCAGGGTCCATCCGACGAACACCATGGTCCCGTCGGGCAGGTCCTCCCTCGTCATCACATAGGGGATCCCCTCCGTCGCCTCGTCGGTGGATATGGTGGTCCCGTGGCTGACGAATGAGACCGTATAGGTCTCGCGGTCCCTCCAGGAGGCGGTGATGTCGATGTCCTCGGTTATGATCAGGGAACCCTGCTGCAGCAGTTTCCCATCGACCTCCCATCCTGTGAAGATCATGTCCCCGTCGGTGGGAGCGGGTTGGTCGATGCTGAACGGGATGCCTTCGGTGGCCGTCTCGGTGGCCAGAACGGTCTGACCGTCCATGAACCTGACTTCGTAGGTCTCGCGATCCCTCCATTCGGAATCGATGGTGATGTTCCCATCGACATCGATCGCATCGCCCTTCTGGAGCAGCGTCCCGTTCCCAACACTCCATCCTGTGAATATCCTCTCCCCGTCCGGCAGGTCTTCGATGGAGATGATGAAGTCTAGGCCTTCGTACGCGGTCGCGGTATCGACCTCGCTGTCACCGTTCATGAAGGTCACTGTGTACTCCGTACGGTCCCTCCACTGCGCGTTCAGGACGGTGTCCGATCCGATATCGATCGAATCGCCCTTATACAGGACCTGTTGGCCTCCGGATGCGGTCCATCCGACGAACATCCTCTCCCCGTCGGGTATGTCGCTCACACCTATGACGAACGGTATGCCCTCGGTGGCATCTGCGGTGGCGATGGTGGTCGACCCGTCCTTGAACGTGACCGTGTACTGCGCACGGTCCCTCCATTCTGCGGTCAGGGTGATGTGCCCGTCCACCTCCAGGGAGTCGCCGCAGAACAGTCCCTTGCTGCCGTCCGGTGCGGTCCATCCGAGGAATATCCTCGTCTTGTCGAAGGGATCCTCGGAGGATATCGTGAACGGTATGCCCTCCTTGGCCGTCCCCTGTGCATAGTCCGTGGAATCGACCTTGAACGTGACCGTGTACTGCGCACGGTCCCTCCACTGCGCGTTCAGGACGATGTCGCCGGTGACATCGATCGTGTCGCCGTTGTGCAGCACCGCCTGTCCGTACGACCATCCTGTGAAGATGCTGTCCGGGCTGGTAGGCTCTGGGACGTCTATGACGTACGGGACGCCCTCCCTCGCGGTCTGGGTGGCGACCGTCTCGGTCCCGTTGGAGAATTTGACGTTGTACTGCACCCTGTCCTTCAGGACCGGTACCAGGCTGATGTCCTTCACGACCGTGACGGAGTCCCCGGGATACAGGACCTTCCCGGACCCGTCCACCTTCCAGCCGTCCAGCATCTGCGTGGGGGTCTCGTCGGTCGGCTTCCTGTCATCGATGTCCAACACCTTCCCGTGACCTATCGAGACGGTGCCGATGACCGATCCGGAGACGTCGAGGTACGATGCCGTGTACGTGAACTCGGGCTTGGCGTTCCAGACGGCCTTGGCGGTATGGTCCCTGTATCTCGTGATCTCGCTCCCGGGCAGATGGGTGGTGACGGTTCCGTTGTCGACGACCACCCATGCCGCGAGGACGTAGTGCTCGGTCTCCACCTGTGACGGGTAGTGTCCGCCGTAACCGTATGTCGTGGTCTTGAACGTCTTCCTCTCCTCGGTCGAGGGGATGTCCGTGGCATCGTATGTCACGCTGAAAGGCTCCATCACGGGTTTCAGGTCGTAGATGAGGTTCTTGGTGCTCTCGATCTCGTCCCTGTCGAGCCCTAGGCCGAGGTCCGTGCCGGTGCGGGTGTCCTTCCAGCCGTTGAATGTCCCGTCTATGGATCCCGGGGCAGGTGCCTTCAGAGGCATCTCGTGGGCGGTTATGGCGATCCTCTCAGACCCCAGTCCGAACCCGCCGTATGTCACATCGACCTTCAGATAGTCGATGTACATGTTCCCGCCGGAGATCCTGTCGAAGTTGTACTCGTCGGCGAAGTAGTCCTCCCTGTGGGTGTACGTGGTGACCTGGTTGTTGTAGTCGTACGCGTGGAGCAGACCGTAGCCGTAGTATTCGACCTGTATGCGGTCCACGCCGTTGTAGTCGCGGTCGTTCCTGATGTAGCTGATCTCCTTCACGTCCTTGGACAGGAAGACGAGTCCGGCGTTCGGGCAGTCGGGCACATCGGACTGTTCGTCCACGACGAACTTGGCCGTGCATGCGTTCCCGAACGCCAGGGGGTCTATGGTCCCGTGCGTCCTGAGGTCCACGACCCCGAGGCGGGTGCAGCTCCCGAAAGCGTACTTGTCTATGCTCACCGGGGTCGTGCCCACCTTCCCCACGGTCAGCAGGTAGTCTATGCTGTAGAACGCATACTCCTCGATCTTCCTGACCTTCTCCGTCAGGAGTATCTCCGAGGTCGATGCGTTGTCGAAGGCGTGTGCGGGCACGACCTCCATGTCTATGATCAACCTGTTGAATGGGAACGATTGATCCTCGTACTCGTTCGCCGTCGCTGCGTTGACGTACGTATAGGACTCACCGGCGAAGATGACGGTGTCCAGGTTGTCCTTGTTCGTCAGATACAGTTTGTGATCGAACTTTCTGAGCTCCTCTCCGTTCGTGTCGGATGCGGTTGCAGCTACCGTGACGGCCATCCCGACCATCACCAGCACCATGCATACCGCAAGCGTGCTCTTGTTCATTTTCACATCTCCGCACCATTCGGCATGGTGCGTCATGTGCTTGGGACTCAACGTTTAAGCGGATGCTCAATCGTTTTAAGTGTTTAATACCGTAATATGCTCTAAGAAGTGTATACTTCGATAGTTAGAATCATCGTACCATCCCCCGTTTCGCCCCGGACACGGCGTCTGGCACTCATCCATCTCCTGTTGCCATTAAATACCTATAGCTATTCTGGCACATAGGGATGGAATGAAGTTTGGTTTACATCGCAGGAGCGTAGCCGCTAAGAGCGACCGCCCCCGCTACATATCTTCACTTCAGAAGGATGTAAGCAAATATGTCGGCTGGACCAGGGATGAGGTCGAGCACGACTACAATGCGAAGAAGTCTGTGCACACCATAGTCACCATCGGGTACCTGCTGTATGAGGACGACGTCCTGGTCCTGACCGAGAAGGGACGCATGCTCATGCGCAACGTGTCGATGGAATCGGCAGTGGCCGAGTGAGCTTTCTGCTTGTAACGCAGGCAATCCGAGTGCGAACGGTCTTTATCGGCCTTCGCGGACGGCCGTTTCGACTCTGTGCAGGTCACCCTGTACAGGATGCGATATCTCCTCGCGGTCATGGGCTCCGCATCGACGGGATTCGTCACGCGAGGGCGGTGCGGATCTTTGATGAAGGTGGTCCGGGAGGTCCCGGACCGTTGGCTCAGTTCAGCTTGGCCTTCTTGAACAATGCGGGATCCGCATCCAGCGGGAGGGTGGCATCGAACCCGACCTTCCAGGTGTTCTTCCCATGGGAGCTGGGGTCCAGAGACGATCCGGCCGCACCCGGGATCCTGAGTATGCGGTCTGCCTGCATCCTCGTGGCCACGGCCCACTCGACCTCCCTGTCATCGAAGATGTCGATGTCATCGTCGACCACGATGACCTGCTTCATGGACGTGTGACCGCTGAGCGCCGCGAGTATGGCGTTGACCCCGTCCCCGTCCTTGTTCTTCTTGATGGACACGACACCGTTCAGCCAGCAGCAGCCTCCCTCGGTGAGCCTGACGTTCTTCACCCCGGGGACCGCCTGCCTGACGGACTTGAGGATCATGGGCTCCCTGGGGAGTCCCATCAGGAGGTAGTGCTCCCATCCTCCGGGAAGGAGGACGTGCATGAGCGGGTCCTTGCAAGACCAGATCCTGTCGATCCTGATGACGGGCTCCTGTCTCTCGAAGTCGTATGTGCCGGTGATGTCGACGAAGGGTCCCTCCGTGGCCTCCTCCAGGGTTATCCTCCCCTCGAGGACGTAGTCGGTGTCGGCGGGGACCAGCAGTCCGTTGTCGCACCTTCCGACCTTCAGCGGGCTGCCGTGGCCGATGCAGTGCATCGACGAGGCGACCTCCAGCTCATCGGCCCCGAAGTCCATGGACGTCGCCGCGGCGAGCAGTACCTCGGCCTGTGCCCCTATGCAGATGGACACCCTGAGCTCCTCCCCCTTCTCCTTCGCCATCCTGCGCAGGGTGAACAGATGCCTGGGGACCAGCCTCACCGCTATGGAGTCCGGACCCATGATCATCATCCTGTGGAACGACATGTTCTTCATCCCGTTGTACTCGGTCACTATGACCCCTGACGAGATGTAGCGGCCCCCGTCCTCCGGGAAGTACTTGGGGATCGGCAGCTTGGTCAGGTCCCTCTCGACCTCCACCTGCCTGAAGCTCGGATCCTCGACGACCTCGCACGGCTTGGGGTGTGCGACCGCATCGAGTATGTGGTTGACGATCCCGTCGCTGGGGATATTCATCGCCGCGGCGATCTTCTCCCTCGTGGAGAACCTGTTCCCCACGGCCCTCTGTCCGTCCAGATCCTCGAACACTATGGTCTTGTCCTGGTCCTGCATGAGTACGGACGTCACCGAGCATCCGTCCCTGTCCAGACGGTCCTTCACGAAAACGGCATCCGACGGTACGGAGTCCTTGACTGTCATGGCATATGCATCGGCTTCAACGCTATAACTTTTCACGAGGGCAATCGTCGGAATATCCCGAGGAGCAGGTTCGCGGCCCCTCCGAGGAGGATCGCGACACCGATGGACGTCAGGCTGACTGCTATAGTCTCCTTCCATCCGATCTCCCTCCACATCGTGATGAGCGTGGCGACGCAGGGCATGTAGACGGCCATGACTATGCCGAAGACCACGAACTGATCCGGGGTCATGAACTCGGACAGCGCGACACCGCCAGCGAGGATCTGCAGCATCCCCAGGGCCATCTCCTTCCTGAGTATCCCCACGAGGAACGCGATCGCACAGACCGCGGGCAGTCCAAGGATCCCGACGGTGATCGGGGACAGCGGTTCCACGATGCCGTCCAGCAGGTCGTACTGGATCAGGACCTCTATTATCACGGAGCCCACCACCAGCAGTGGCAGCGCTATGTAGATGAAGTCCTTGATCCTCTGCCAGGTCTTCGAGAGGATGTTCCTGATGCCCGGCATCTGAAGGTCGGGCAGCTCCATGGCAAGGTCGCTGGGCTCGTATCTGAGGAACCTGTTCATCAGGATGCCCACCAGTATGCCCAGGCATCCAAGCATGAGGAGTATCCCGAATGCGAACAGCACTCCCGAGAACTTGCCCGTGGCACCCATGATTATCGCCATCTGGGCGGAACACGGGACGGCCATGACTATCATGGATGCGAGGATGACCTTCTCCCTGCGCGACTTCACGGTGCGTATCGCCATTATGGCGGGGACGTTGCATCCGATCCCGACGATCATGGGTATGAACGCGCCTCCGTGGAGGCCGAAGTGATGCATGGTGTTGTCGAGCAGGACGACCGCCCTGGTGAGGTATCCGGAGTCCTCCAGCAGCCCCAGGATGAGATAGAACACCAGGATGTACGGGATCACGAGCAGTAGCATTGCCTGTATGCTGCCGTCTATGCCTGTGAACACCGCCTCGCCGAACTTCCCGCCGATGGATGCGCCGAAGTCTATGAGCGCGGTGCCGACCAGGGACTCGTAGACGCCTGATATGATGGAGTCCAGGAAGGACCCGACGTACACGATGGTGGCGAGTATGGCGAGGCAGACCGCGAGGAGTATCGGTATGCCCGTCACCGGGGCTATGGTCGCATCGGATATCCTCTCGGACAGCGACCTCTTGACGTCCCTCTTGGACAGTGTCTCCCCCACCACGCCCTCCGCCCATGCGTAACGCTCGCTGGCGATGGCTACGCCCATGGTCCTGCCCTCCCTCTCGGAGTACAGGCGCCTGATCATGCCCGCCGACCTGCGGATCTCCGGACTGACCATGTTGTCGAATTCCATCGAGTTCTCGAGGATCTTGATCGCGGTCCCGCGCTCCGAGAAGCGCAGACCGTCCGGGAGGACGTCCATCAGGACCGAGATCCCGCTCTCCACCCCCTCGTCGTAGTCGATCCTGACCTCGGGCTGGCGGGCCAGGTCCCCGCACACGGCATCCGCCAGCCCGTCCACTCCCTCGGAGGTCTTGGACGAGACGGGTATGACCGGTGCCCCCAGGGCCCTCTGGAGCCCTTCGATGTCGTAACTGTACTTCTTCCTGCCCTCGTCGATCTTGTTGAGGGCGATTATCGTGGGAAGCCCGAGCTCCATCGCCTCGGCGCACAGGACCAGGCTCCCTGCAAGGCTGGTCGCGTCCGCGACCAGGATGATGCAGTCGAACCGTTCCCCCGCCAGGCTGTGGAGGACGACCTTCTCGTCGTCCGAGTTCCCGGATATGCCATATGTCCCGGGAAGGTCGCGGACGCTGACCTTGGAGCCCTTCCTGACGATCATCCCCTCGTCGAACGACACGGTGGTCCCGGGATAGTTGGAGGATATGACCCCGACGCCTGTCAGGCGGTTGAATAGTGATGATTTGCCCACGTTCGGCTGACCGACGAGGGCCACCCTCAGTGGCTCGTCAACAGTCTCTTCGATGCCGTTCTCGATTGCCGGGACCATTTGGCTCACGTGTCGGGTTCAGACGTCGCTCGTGGCGACATCCACGAATATGCACGATGCCAGGCGGTAGTCGAGGGCCATGGTGGACTCCCCGATGCGGATGACACGCGGTCCGCCGTCGGACAGTATCGCCTCGATGGCGACCGTCCGTCCAGGCACGAATCCCATTGATATGAGCTTCTTCACCGCGTTGGTGTCGTCGGACTTGATATGGGATATCTTGCCGCACTGGGACAGTTCCAGCCTGTTGAGCGGGAGGATGTTCATGATCCCCTCGGAGACGGCCTTGCAGGGACTCTGGCAGCACTGGCAGTCGACGTCCACGGGCGTGCCCATCATATGGCACATCTTTATGGCGGACTCGTCGGATATGGCATGCTCCATCCTGCACGCCTCCTCGTGCGCGGTCTTGTGGTCTATGCTCAGGTAGTCGGTCAGGAAGCGTTCGACGACATGGTGCTTCTTGCGGAGCTGGCGGGCGTACGTGAGCCCTTCCTCTGTCAGAGCCACCCCCTTGTACTTCTCGTAGGAGACGAGGTTCTCCTTGGCGAGGACCTTGATCATCTCGCTCACGCTGGCGGGCGACACGCCCATGTATGATGCGAGTTCCGTGGTCTTCGCCACTCCCTCGCCCTCGGTGAGCCTCAGAATGTTGATGAGGTAGTCCTCGCGGTTTCCTGTCGTCATCCTGACCCAGATGGTATAGGTATGATTTAAAGTTGTTAGGTAACCCTTATGAATTCTTCGGAATTCCTTTCATATCATTCAAGGTCTATGCCGACGATAGCGGTCCCCAGCGCGCCCAGGTCCGTCTCCAGGAACCTCGAGATGAGCTGTCCGCTTGTCGGAGACGGATACCACAGCACGGCCGAGGTCTCGGCCGGAAGCGAGCCGTCCTCCCCCGCATACTGCTGGGACAGCATCTCCATCGTCGGAGCGTCGCCCATGTCCTTGTCGGAGTACATGACGAAGTTGTCTGAGAGGAACATTACGTCCCCGCGTGACATGAACTCGTCCATCCGGTCTGCCGGGATGTCATGGCCGACCGTCTCCCCGTCCGCATTCCTCAGGACCATCGTCGTGGTCGGGGGAACCCAGAACTCGTCGTTCACAAGGGCGACGAACATGTGTCCCCTCTCCATGCAGTCCCTGAGGCCGGAGTTGTCCACGGGCGTACCAAAGCTGGATACCACTGTGGACTCCTCCCGCTCCACATCCGCGATCAGTCCAGCGGTCATCTCCCTCATCATCACGACCCCTCTCTGGGACGATAGCCAAGCGGTGAACTCCTCGACGTTCATGCGTTCTAATGGTGATGGCACCTATAAGTATCTCGTACGAATCCTCCGGTCATGGATCTGGCATTGGCATGGGTCGTCGTCGGCGGGCTTCTGGAACCCGTATGGGTGATCGCACTGAAGAGGTTCGACAGCACCCGCAATCTCGCGTGGGCGGTCGTCACCATAGTCTTCGCCGTACTGAGTCCGGTCCTCATGGGCATCGGGATGAAGACGATGCCCGTCGGTGTCGCCTATGCCATCTGGACGGGGATAGGCGCCGTCTGCACGATGATCGTGGGGTACTATCTGTACAATGACAAGGTCGATGCGCTGAAGCTCGTCTGCGTGGGGATGATACTGGCCGGCGTCGTGGGACTCCAGTTCGTGTCGGGGGGAGCCTGATGAATCCCGGATGGGCATGGGTCCTCGCGGGAGGAGTCGCCGAGACCGTCTGGGCGACGACCTTGAAGCTGTCGGACGGTTTCACGGATGTCCTGTACAGCATACTGACGCTGACATTCCTGGCCATCAGCATGTACTTTCTCAACCGCGGGTTCCGCGCGGGCCTCCCGACGGGACCGTGCTATGCGGTATGGGTCGGCATCGGTGCAGTGGGCTCGGTCATCATCGGGCTGATATGCTTCGGAGAGGTCCTGCCGCTGGCGGGCTGGGTGTGCATGGCGCTGATAATCGCCGGAGTGGTGGGGCTGAACCTTGCGGAGAGCGAATGAGCTCACATGTCGAGGCCGCACTTCCCGAGAAGGTCTATGGTCTTGTCGTAGAGTGTGACGTACTCGTCCGACGGCTCCATCTCCCTTATGTCGTAGCACTCCTGGAAGCGTTTCCCCTGAGGGGCATGGTTGAAGTCCCGCTCGTACAGGCTCACGACCTTGTCGACGATCTTGTTGACGTCGTCGACCTCCAGGCCGCAGGTGGCCAGGGCAACCTCGCCCATCATCCTGGCCTCCATCCCGGTGGTCCTGTCCTGTATGACCCCTTTGGAGGAGGCGACGCCGGAGAGGAGCTCCCTTCCTGATGCCGTGTCGGTCATGGCCTGGGCGGCCGTCTCGAGGAGACACATCTCCGTGCACGGTCCGGCCATAGTGTAGTACTGGTTGGCGAGGAGGAAGTCCGTGTTGGCGTCCAGCGCCGCCGCGGCATGGGCCGCGATCTGCAGGGTCTCCCTGGTCGTCGTGGTCCCCCATCTGATGTGGATGGGACCGTCGAGGTGGATGTCGCAGTCGAATATGGCGAAGGATGTGATCATGGTGGCGACATCGCAGATCGCGGTCTCCTCCACACCTCCCACGTAACCTCCGAAGATGGGCATCTGCTCCATCATCACGATGTCCCCGGTCGCCTGCCAGCCCGCCATCATGTTCAGGCCGGCCATGTCGATCTTGAGCTCGTTGAGCTGCGAGCACTCGTGGGCGTCATAGGGCTTGAGTCCGTAGCTAGTGAGGTCGGATGCGATCCTCCCCGTCGCGGACAGGGGGGTCTGGGGGCCCTATATGCACATGCCGGGGCGCTGCGACATCAGGCACGCCTCGCGGACATACCTGATCTCCGCCATGGTCGCCCTGATCTCCCAGGGGGTGTTGGTGGTCGCCGCGTGGTTGTTAACCGTGTTCAGGACGCCGCTCACGATGGTGTCGACGACCGGCTCCTGCGCATACGAGCGCAGCATCGGGACGAAGTACTGCTCGGACACTGGGGACCCCGTCGGCCCTCCCTGGATTATCGGTTTGCGGCTGCTGTTCCCGTGGCGGGCCTTGCACTCCCTCTCGTCCTTGCCGGATCCGAGCTTTAGCTTGTTGGGGGCCATCTTCAGCCCTTCGAACAGCTCGTCCTCGGTGACATGCATGACGCGTCCCAGGTCCGTGTTGTAGAACCCGGTCGTCAGAAGCATGTCTATCCCGGCGAGGAACAGCCTTTCGCACAGGTCCTCGTCCGTGGGTATGATGTTCTTTCCGAACGATATGCGGTACTTCTCGCGCATCTGCATCGCGTTGGTGGGAACTATCGTATAGTCCCACTGATCCTCGCGAACCTTCTCGCCTTCGAAGAAACGGTCGTATGCTTCGAAAATATCCACATATCTCTTAGCGGTCATCTGCAATCGCACCATCGGGTTTCGTAAGATGTTATGTTAAATATCACATGATTTGTATATTTAAAGTTTATTGGTACTAAATAATTAAGGTTAAATATTACATTTCAAGAAAAAGAAAATCGCTAGAACTAGTATAAAAAGCTTAGAGCTGGTTGTCGTGGATCGGAAGGTCAACGGTCCCTTTCCTCGAGGAGTCTCCTGACGAGGCTCACGATCTCCTTTCCCGACGATGAGTACCCATCGCCGCCGATGGAGTCGACCCATTCCTCCGTACAGGGGGCACCGCCGAACACCGTGAGGACGGACAGATGGTTCTCCTTGAAGACGCGGACCATCTCCTTCTGCTGCGGAAGGCTGACCGTCATGAGGGCGGAGCCTCCGACGATGTCCGCCTTCTCCTTGGAGGCGATCTTGGAGAAAACCTCCGGGTCCACGTCCGCACCGACGTCGATGACCTTGAAGCCGGCTCCCCTGAGCATGGCGCAGCACACGTTCTTCCCGATGGAGTGGATGTCGCCCTTCACGGATCCCATGACTATGATGCCCTTGATGCTGACATCATCGTCCTTGAAGTACGGCTCGATGATGTCTATCGCCGCCTCCATGGCCTTGGACGCCATCAGTATCTGGGGGAGGAAGAGCTTGCCCTCGTCGAACTGCACGTTGATGTGGTCCATACCTTTGGCGAGTCCTTTGTCAATGACATCGTTAGGGTCGATACCTTCGTCCATCGCGATCCTTGCGTACTTCTTCGCATCCTGAATGTTCATGTCGATGATGGACTTGCTGATGCAATCCAGAACGGTCTGTTCGTCCATTGCGGTCCTCCCCGGGGTGTATATGACTGAATGGATGGATGAAATATCAATATTGGGCAGGGTTGGATGAGTCAACCATTGGATGCGATGTGGATTAAAGTGTTAACTCTATAGAATTAAGCAGAAAGTCTGCATGTGGGAAGTTGTTTTGTGGCGGGCGCGAGCCCGCCGAAGGATCAGTCCTTCTTCTCGCCGGCCTCGATCTCCTCTTTCTTCTTCTTGAGTTCCTCGATCTTGGTCTCCGACTCGTTTATCTTGTCCACTTCGCACTTGATGTCCGCATCGGATGCGGACTTCTCTTCCTTGAGCGCGGCGATGATCTTCTTCCCGATCTCGGTGTACATCTTCTCGATGTTGCGCTCCTCGTCCCTTATCTGGGAGTCGAGCTTGCTCTTGTCTATGGCATTCCCGGCCTTGGTGTCAAGGTCCTTCGCAGCCGTCTTGACTTTGTCCATCAGTCCCATATGTGTCCCTCCGTTCACTCCACCAGCTTGTGGTACTCGTATGCGGGCTCGCCGGCGTTGAAGCAGTACTGGATCGTCGCGAACTGTCTCTTGAACGCCTTGACGTCCTCCTTGACCTTGAGCGGGTCCTCCTTCTTGACGATGACGCGCGATATGAGCTCGGCCACCTCGACCATCTCGCTCTCCTTCATACCGAGTCTGGTCATCTCCTGTGCCCCCATCCTCAGACCGGAGGGTCTGACGGAGCTGGTGTCCCTGGGGAGCATGTTCTTGTTGCATATGATGTTCGCGTCCTCAAGCAGCTGGGCGCAGTCCTTCCCGCCGCCGAACTGCTCGACGTCGAGTGCGATCGCGTGGGACCTGGTGAATCCCAGGTCGGGGCAGAGGACCGGGATGCCGCGCTCGTAGAGCGCCTGTCCGAGAGCCCTTGCGTTCTTGCATGCCTGTGCGGCATAATCCTTTGCGAATACGTCCATCTCCGCGAGGGTCACACCGAGCGCGGCCATCGCGTGGAGATGGTGGCTGGACGTGACTCCGGGGAAGACAGCCTTCTGGAGCTTCTTCTCCTGCTCGTCCGTCAGGTTCTGTCCGAGCAGCATCCCGTGGTTGGGTCCGGGGAACGTCTTGTGGGTGGAGGACGAGACGATGTTGACGCCCTCTCTCAGGGGGTCGTGGAACTGCTTACCCGCTATGAGTCCGAGGACGTGCGCGCAGTCCTCCCATACGAGGCATCCGATTTCGTTGAACGTGTCCTGGAGCTCCTTGAGGGGAGGGGGGAACAGGAAGACGGAGAGACCGAACTGTGCAATCTTGGGCTTGACCTCCTTCAGGAGCTTGATGGTACCGTCGACATCAAGGTTCATGTCCTCCTCGTTGAACGGATAGTTGACGGAATTGACGGACCTCTGTCCGAAGGCGCCGAATTCGCAGGTGGAGATGTGGGCCCCCTGTGCCAATGCGCATGTGGTGATCGTGTCCCCGGGCTCGGCGAAGGCGAACAGCACGGCCATGTTGGCGACGGTCCCGGATATGGGTCTGACATCCGCGAAGTCGGCGTCGAAGACCTTCTTAGCGAGCTCGATGGCCTTGAGCTCGACCTGGTCGACGTAGATGTTGCCTTGGTAGTAGCGCTTTCCGGGAAGTCCTTCCGCGTACCTGTCGGCGAAGTCGGAGATCAGCATCTCCTTCGCCAGCGGGCTCATGAGATTCTCTGATGCGATCATGGGGATGCAATCCTCGAACCACTTGTTGTGGTCCATGACCTTCTGCCTGATGAATTGGGCGTCTTCCTGAGTCATCAGGTAGGTATCGGGCATATCGTTTAAATGATGTTCATAAAGATGTCCATAGGTCGGAAGTAAACCTTATAGTTGGATTATAGTTCCAAATCCAAATTTTGTTCAAAAATGCATACTATTATTGGTATTTTGATGAGTCAATCAATATAAATTGGCTGATTTTGACCATTAGCTTTTTATAATGTTGGATTGGATTTGTTTACGCTCATAGAGCTAATGTCTGAGTGTTCGATGGCCCACGATGCTTCGGCGAGGATGAAGGGTCCTGCATGACCCTTGTGTCGCATCTTCGCAGTGGCGGCAGTGGGACGGCGCATGCCGGGGGAACTCTTAGGACGCTCGGGGGAAATCGGCGGGTGACCGCCGTACCGGATGTTTCTCCTTGCGGGAGGCGCGACAGCGATGTCGCGGTTCCGCATAAACGCATCAACATGCGAAGGGGATTCAAAAATGGAAAAGAAACAAATGGCGATCCTGGCAGTTCTGCTGATCGCAATCGTCATCTCAGCTGTGCTCTTCTACGGCGAGTGGGTCGGCGGGTTCTCATGGGTGGGAATCTCCGATGGATCCAACCCGCAGGAGCAGTATCAGTTCAGCAAGAACCTCGATGTTTGGTTCATGCTCATGCTTGTCGCGTTCCTGATGATCTTCATCAGGAAGTTCGAGTGGGGAGTCTGTCTCGCCACCATCCTCTCTGCTGCATCCAGCTTTGTCATATACCTCGCGCTGCAGCAGTTCGTGTTCGATTACGGAGTGTGGGACCAGGCCCTCCTGATCAAGGCCGTCATCTGTTCCATCACTCTTGTGATTGCGATCGGTGTGTTCCTCGGAACATGCAAAATGTGGCAGTACCTGCTCGTCGGAATAGCGTTCGCGGCAGTGTACTGTCTCGTCGAGTACGTCCTTGCAAACGTCAGCGTCTTCGGAGACTTTGCTACCGACCCCGGAGGATCCGTCCTCGTCCACCTGTGTGCCGCATACTTCGGTATCGGAGTCGCGCTGGGTATCCGTGACAAGACCGCGTTCAACGAGCCTATGTACACCACGACCCACAGTGTCACGTTCGTCTGGCTCGCGTCCATGCTCCTGTGGATGCTCTGGCCTTCCTTCGTCTGCTCCCTGCTCCCGCTCGAGAGCGTCACGCTTGGAACCATCACCTGCTACATGGCCGGAATCGGATCCCTGCTGAGCACATACTTCGTCAGCATAATGTTCGGCAAGGTCAACCCGCTCATCTACACCTATGCGATGCTGTGCGGACCTGTGGCCATCGGAGCGCCTCTGCTCTCCGTCGGACCCTGGGGCGCGCTGCTCATTGGACTCATCGCAGGTGCAGTGTCCACCCTCTGTTTCATCTACCTCCAGCCCTGGTTCACCAAGAAGCTCGGAGTCATGGATATGATGGGAGTCCACAACCTGCACGGAGTGGGCGGATGGATGGGAGCGATCTTCGTCTCCCTGATCGTCGGAAGCATGACCACATTCGTCATGGCGATCGTGGTCTTCGTCATCGTCATGGTCACTGGATTCGTGATCGGACTCGTCGTCCGCTTCACCCGTGGTCAGATGGATGCCATCTGCGATGATGACACCGACTTCGTCAAGTCGGAGGCACCCGCAGAGGGCGCCGAGCCTGTCGCCGCTTCCGAAGCGTGAAACCAATTACGGCCGCAAGGCCGGCTCTCCTCCTCGGAGGAGAGGCTTCTCCTATCTCTATATAATAAGGATTGAAAATCCATTCTTTTATGGATACTCGCGGACACACATCCGATGCTCGATCTTCGCATCTTACTTTGTAGGAAATAGACAAGCGATGGAATCCCGATATCAGTGACCTTCGATGTCCCGTCCCGATCCGGCGGGCATCCATCTGCTGCAGGCTTTTCCGTCTCCGATAGACATGATCTATCCACATTGTTGTTTCCCTGTTGGGAATTTGTAGTACCGTTGTATTGGATTCTGTCTGAATTTTGTTCGATTTATGTCCATTGAAAGACAGAGCTTATATGTTAGATGGGGGCAATATTCCACGCAACAGATAATTTTATATACTAATATTGGAAGTGCAGATTACTAAAACATAATTTTATATACTATGATTAGAAAATTTGTTTTGTTGGACGTAACTATTATATACTAACTCGGTCAATTCATTATACAAGCTCGAAAGGGCGAACCTTGGTGTGAAAGCCAAGAAAAAAGGAGGACAAAATATGAGCAACGAACAGATCATGGCCGACCTTAAGAAGGCCGTTGAGACTTGGGACCTGAACCTCGTTAAAACTGCGACTCAGCAGGCTATCGACGCAAAGATTTCCGTCGGAGACATCATCGGTGAGGGACTCGGAAAGGGAATGGAAGTCATCGGAGAGAAATTCGACAAGGCAGAGATTTTCCTACCTCAGGTCGTCGCCGCTTCCAAGACCATGGAACTGGCTCTTAAGATCCTTGAGCCCCTCATGACCGCCGGCGCTGGATCCCTCAAGGGATGCGTCATCATGGGAACCGTCGAGGGAGACATCCACGAGATCGGAAAGAACGTTTGCTGCGCCATGCTCCGCGGAGCCGGATACAAGGTCATCGACCTCGGACCCGATGCAACCGCCCAGGACTTCATCGATGCCGCTGACGAGAACGAGGCACAGGTCCTTGGAGGATCTGCACTCATGACCACCACCCTCGAGGCCCAGAGAGAGCTCGTCGAGGCTGTCAAGGAGATCGAGGCCCCCTACAAGTGCATCTTCGGAGGAGCCCCCTGCAGCCAGGAGTGGTGCGACGAGATCGGAGCCGACGGATACTCCGAGACTGCGAACGAGATTATCGGACTGGTCGACAAACTCGTCCAGTGAAATTAAAAATCAAAGGAGGAAATAAAAATGGCAGCAACAAGGCCCCTCACTATCCCCGACGTCTACGAGAGATTCGTCAAGGGAAAGAAAGTTAAGGTCGAGGACTGGGACTATCAGATCACCCCCAACAACCTGACCGCACTCAAAGAGAAGTACAAGATCAAGATCGACCACGACCAGATCATTCCTGAGGACAAGGATATGATCAACAGGCTGTTCCAGGCCGGTCTCGAGATGCTCGTCACCACCGGATACTACTGCCAGGACCTCGGCCGCGTCATGCACGTCACTGAGGAGGAAGTCTGGGAGGGAATCAAGAAGACCCCCACCAAGCTGATCCTCGGAGAGGGAAAAGACATCGCAAGGTTCTACCCCAGGCACGGAAACAGCAACGTCAAGCCCATCATCCAGGGAGGACCCACCGGATCCCCCATCTCTGAGGATGTGTTCGTCCAGGTCATGCAGTCCTACGCCCAGGAGGGTGTTGTCGACACCATCGTCAACGGAGTCATGACCACCATCGAGGGAAAGCCCGCCAAGACCAAGACCCCCTACGAGATCCGCGCCACCATGGCCGAGCTCAGGGCTGTCAAAGAGGCACGTGTCAGAGCCGCCAGGCCTGGCATGGGTGTTTAGGGACCTGAGACGCCTCTGTCCGAGGCTGGACGTCTCTGCGCCGACCTTCCCAACGCAGGACACCGCATCACCGATGCCCACGAGTGCTCCCAGCTCAACGAGCTGAAGATGGACATGACCGGACTCAACATGCTGGCCGGATGGACCACCGTCGGAGACACCATCATGATCGAGCAGATGCCCATCCTTGGTGGATACACCGGAGGAGTCGAGGAGACCGCCATCTGCGACGTTGCAACCACTCTCGGTTCCTTCGCCTGCTTCAGCGGAAACTTCCACCTCGACGGACCCATCCACATCAGGTGGGGAACCACCATGGCAAGGGAGACCCTCCAGGTCGCCGCATGGGCTGCAGCCGCTGTTGACGCCAACACCGACCTGCTCCTCGCGAACCAGTACTACCCCATCGCCGGTCCCTGCACTGAGATGTGTCTCCTCGAGACCGCTGCCCAGGCAATGGCAGACACCGCCTCCGGAAGAGAGCTCCTCTCCGGATCCGCTGCCGCAAAGGGAGTCGTTCAGGACAAGACCACCGGAATGGAGGCCAGGATCATGGGTAACGCATCCGTCGCTACCTGCGGAATGAAGATCTCCGATGTCAACGAGATCCTCAACAAGCTGATCCCCATCTACGAGGCCCAGTACACCAACGCACCTGCTGGAAAGACCTTCCAGGAGTGCTACGACGTCAAGACCGTGAAGCCGACCCAGGAGTACCTCGAAGTGTACGACAAGTCTGTCGCCACCCTGAGGGACCTCGGACTCGACATCAAGCACTGAGTCGTAATACCGAACAAAATAACTTCGGGGAGGGAGGACGACACACCTCCTTCCCTTTCCCCCCGAGGAACGACATCCGGCGTTCCGGAGGGGGAAGCCATCCATCCATACTGCACCTTTGATGTTTTCCTCCCAGATGGATGGCATAAATCTTTCACAATTTCTTCATGCATCTACTGTTTTATTGGTAGGTTGCTCTCTGTTATTTCAATGACTGTCATCTCCCCAGTGAGACAATGGGATTCGACAAGGCACTGGACGACATAAGGGTCGGAAAACCGATCCTTGTCTACGACTTCGATGACAGGGAGAGGGAGACGGACTTCACCGTCGCATCCCAGTTCATCACCCCCGAACTGCTGTGCATGATGAGGAAGGACGCGGGCGGGCTGATATGCACCACGATGCCCGGTGACCTGGCCTCCGAACTGGGGCTGCCGTTCCTCTCTGACGTGTTCTGGGACGATTCCGAGAAGTATCCGCTCCTGAGGGCCATGGCGCCTACGGACATACCCTATGATCGCACGAAGTCCTCCTTCGGGATCACGATCAACCACAGGGACACATACACGGGCATAACGGACAGGGACCGCGCCCTCACGATAACGAGGTTCACGGACACCATATTCGCCGATTCTCCCAAAGATGTCATCTGCGAGGAGCTGGGCAGGAACTTCCGTGCTCCCGGACACGTGCACCTCCTCAACACCACGGACAGGATACTGGAATCTCGCAAGGGCCATACGGAGCTGTGCACCGCCATGATGTACATGGCGGGTGTGAAGCCCTCCGCGACCATCTGCGAGATGATGGGGGATGACGGGCTCTCGAAGCCCCGCACAGAGGTGGAGAGGTATGCCGAATCCCATGGGATCCCCATGGTGACCGGAGACGAGGTCATCGATCACTGGAAGGATTTCCTGTCCAAGAACAGGGAGATCTGAGACCATGACCAGGGTAATGGCATCAGGGGTCTTCGACCTTATCCACCCTGGACACATATCCTATCTGGAGCAGGCCAAGTCCTATGGGGACGAGCTTGTCGTGGTCGTCGCCTGCGATGCCACTGTCCGCACCAAGAAGCACGAGCCAATAACCCCCGAGGCCATGAGGGCACGGGTCGTGGGTGCACTAAAGCCTGTGGACAAGGTGATCGTCGGAGGGGACGGCAACATATTCGATACGGTCCGTTTCGTCAAACCGGACCTGATCGTCCTGGGATTCGATCAGGGATTCGACCTGGACGCCCTCCGGTCGCAGCTCGAGGAGCACGGCCTCGGACACATCGGTGTGGTCAGAGCTACCGAATGCGCGGAGGATCTCAATGCGACCCGTCGCATCATCGCCAAGATACGCAGTATGGGAGGTTCACCATGAAGACCATCGGAATTGCCGACACGACGTTCGCTAGGTATGACATGGGCCATTCGGCCATAGATCAGCTCCAGAAGACCGGTACCGGCTTCAGGATCGTCAGATACACCGTCCCGGGTGTGAAGGACCTTCCGGTGGCAGCCAAGAAGCTCATAGAGGAGCAGGGCTGCGACCTGGTCATCGCCCTCGGGATGCCGGGTCCTCAGCAGAAGGACAAGATGTGCTCGCACGAGGCCTCCACAGGGCTCATACGTGCACAGCTGATGACGAACAAGCACATAATAGAAGTGTTCGTCCACGAGGACGAAGCCAAGGACGATGCCGAGCTCGCCTTCCTTGCAGACAGCAGGGCCAGGGAGCACGCGATAAACGCTTACGATCTACTATTCCGTCCGGAATCCCTTACAAAGAGGGCGGGTACGGGATTGAGACAGGGATTTGCTGATGCAGGGCCCGTTAGATACAGGTGATTCAAATGAAGGAGTACAAGATTGGATTGGTCGCAGCTGAGTTCAACTACGAGGTCACCATGCTCATGATCGAGCGTGCGAAGGCTGAGGCGGAGTTCCTCGGAGTGAAGATCACTAAGGAGATCAAAGTCCCCGGTGTGTTCGAGATCCCCCTGGCCGTGAAACGTATGCTACAGAACGACGATGTCGACGCGGTCATAACCATCGGCGCCGTCATCTCCGGAGAGACCAAGCACGATGAGGTCGTCGTCGCACAGGCATCCCGTAAGGTCATGGACCTCGGCCTCGAATTCAACAAACCTGTCGGGTTCGGCATCACCGGTCCCGGTATGACCGAGCTTCAGGCGATGGACCGTATCGAGAAGGGACGTGACGTCGTCGACGCTGTCGTGAAGATGCTCCAGAGGCTGGAGTGAATAAAAGGGGGTTGACACCCCCATCTTTCAGTTTTTTCAGGCCCTGTGCCTGTTCATGAACCTTTCGAGCTTGTCGTAGGATTCCTCCAGGACGTCCAGTGGAGGCAGAGTGATGGTCCTGAAGTGACCCTGTCCGAACTCGTCGCAGAACCCGGTCCCGTGGACGAGCACGACGCCCTCTTCCTTGATGAGGTCCAGGACGAAGTCCTTGTCGGTGCTCCAGGTCCCTTTCAGATCGATGGAGGGGAACATGTAGAATGCTCCCTTCGCGCGGCGTGTGCTGATCCCATCGATCTCGTTGAGACGCTTGTAGGTGTAGTCCGCGCGCGTCTTCAGTTTCCTGTTCAGGTCCACGATGTACTCCTGCGGACCCTGGAGCGAGGCACGGGCGGCGGCCTGGCACGGCACGTTGGGGCATATCCTGGCACGGAACTGCTTCATAAGCCCTTCACGCACCTCGTCGAGGAGGCCGTTGTTGTCCATGAAGTACATGTATCCCATCCTCCAGCCGGGCATCAGGTTGACTTTTGAGAATCCGTTGAAGATTATCCTCGGGATGTCGTCGGACAGCTGGGATGCGGAGAAGTGGGTCCCCTCCATGATTATCTTGTCGTAGATCTCGTCGGAGATCAGAGGGATGGAGTACTCCGCGGCGATGTCTCCCATCTCGCGTATGGTCTTCTCATCGTATACTGCGCCGGTCGGGTTGTTCGGGTTGATGATGACCATGGCCTTGGTGCGGTTGGAGATCCTCTTCCTTATCATGTCCGTGTCGGGGCGCCAGTCCTCCTCCTCGATCTGCCTGTACGGAACGGTGCGGCCTTCGTAGAAGTTGATGTACTGGGCGTAGGACGGGTACCCCGGGCCGGGAACGAGTATCTCGTCCCCCGGTTCGATGAGCGTGCCCATCATGACATTGATGGCCTCGCTGACCCCTGCGGCGACATACACGTCGGATGCGGATATGTGGGCACCGTGCTTCTCGAGCTCCCTGTCCACGATGGCCTCGCGGAGGTCGAGGTTCCCTTGGGAATCCCCATATCCGTTGTCAGTCTCGTCGACTGCGGCACGCAGGGTGGCTTTGAAATACTCGGGGGTCTCGAAATCCCATTTGTTGGGATCCCCGATGTTCAGATCAAGAGTCTTCATACCTGCCTCCCTGGCGGCAGCTGCCGGGACCGTGACCTCGCGTATCGCGTAGTTCATTCCCATCGACCTTCTGGAAGCCTTGATCTTGGTCTTCATTAGAATCGGTCGCTGATTGGATAAGGTAACTATATACTTGATGCCAGGCCGTCCGTAGGGCGGCAGTCTGCGCATCAGGACACCGTCAGGGGAGCGTCGGCATCCTCGATGGACGCGGTCCGTCCATCAGACGGTGGGGGTGTTGCGAAGCTTCATCCCCGCCTGCTTCGCCTTTAGGAGGATGTCGGGATCCTCCGATGCCTTCTTGGTACCCATGTCCGAGGAGAACACGACACGGTCGATCACCTCGAAGCCCATCATGGTGAGGGATGCGGCCATGTGGCTGGCGATGACCTTCGCATTCTCAAGGGATGCGGCAGCGGTCACGACCACGATCGCCTTCTTCCCGGTCTTGATGTTGATGGACAGGTCCGAGTTCAGGAAGGAGTACATGCGGTCCTCCAGAATCTTGTATTGGGCGGACACGTTGTTGAAGTGGACGGCTGTCGAGAAGATGACGCAGTCCGCGGTGCGGATCGCATTCAGGACTTCGGACATGTCATCCTCGATGGCACAGAACCCTGTCTGTTTGCATTTGCCGCACTCGTTGCAGCAATGGATGAACTTGGACTTGCCGAGCGTGTACAGTTGAATAAGATTTGTTGACAATCCCATCGCACCATCCGTTATGGCATCGACGATGGAGGCTGAATTTCCCTCGGGGTGAGGGCTGGTCACTATTGCCACAATCTCTCCCATGAGATTTTATTGACGATTCAATATAAAGAGATTGCATATCGAATGTTTGAGATATGTCTGCAATTCAAACGTTTTGACGTTTTTGAGACAGACGAATGGGTTCTGTTTCATATCCGTCCTCCGGAGGGATGATGTGCAGATGGGTATAGAACGGGTCCTCGTACTTGGAGCCCATGTAGCTGTCGATGTCCAGGTTCATGTTCCTGAGGATCCTGATCAGCGTGTTGCGGAGCTGGAGCACATCCTCGCGCGGGATGCCCTCGAAATAGCTGTTGTTCAGTTCGGTGATTCCGGCCATTATGCGGTCCGCCAGATTCCTGCCGCTGTCCGTCAGGTATATGTTGAACTTCTTGCTCTTGTCGGTCTTACGGTCATCGTAGACCAGTTCCTTCTCCTTGAGGATCTTGATGACACGGTTCGTGTTGGCGGTGTCCAGGTCCAGGAATCTCGATAGGCTGACAAGTGTCTGGCCGTCCTGCAGTTTCAGTGCGATTAGATAGATGGCGTGAGCGCTGGTAAGGTCATAGTCCGAAACGATGTCGGTCATGTTCTTGCGCATCTGAAGACTCATCCTGTCGAAGAACGCCGGCAGGAACGAGTTCCAATATATGTCCTCACGATCTGGCACGTTATTAGTGATGCTTTCAACATTATTTAATATGGATTATTCCCGAAACACTGGGTCTGTCCTGCATCTCGGGCATTTCTCTCAAATTGTCTGTTTTTGATTCATAATGCATCCAACATCAGGAATGATAATACAGTTTTCAAACAGTCTGCATCCGATGTTTGCATCCATCGAGCGGCGGTCCTCAACAGCAGGGTAGAGGTCCGGATCCGACCGATATGATGGATCGGAGGCGTGGCACTAGAGGAAAACAATGAGCTTAGTACAAGGACTAATGCGCCACGCCTTCGATTTGAATGTCTCTTCCGGCACGTATGCCGGAAGATGGCCCGGGTGGGCCTTTTGGTGTTTCAAGCCTTGTCGCCGAATGCGGCGACGAACTTGGCGGATGCGTCGGTGGCGCTCTCGGTGTAGATGTCCGCACCGATCTCGTCGGCCCACTGCTGGGTGACGGGGGCCCCTCCGACGTTGGTCAGGCACTTGCCCTTGAGGCCTTCCTTGACCATCATCTCCTCGAAGGTCTTCTGACCGACCATGGTGGAGGTCATGAGCGCGGAGGTCCCGACAGCGACGGCCTCATGCTTCTTGACGGCCGCGATGATGTCCTTCAGGGCGACGTCCCTTCCGATGTTGAAGACGTTGAACCCGGCGACCTTCAGCATGATGGCGACGATGTCCTTTCCGATGGAGTGGATGTCTCCCTCGATGGAGCAGATGACGACGTTCCCGAGTCCGGCTCCCACGGATCCGCCGCGCTTCTCGATCTCGGGGGTCAGGATGTCCATTCCCGCGGTGAGTGCACCGGCAGCGGCCATGATGTGGGGGAGGAAGACCTTCTTCTGTCCGAAGAGGACTCCGACCTCGTTGATCCCAGCGCTGTATCCGTCGTTGATCAGAGCGACGAGGTCGACGTCGGGGTTGGCGATCGCCTCGGTCGCAACGGCCTTAGAGTCGTTGACGTTGTAGCTCATGACTGCTTTCTTCGCTTTCTCTGCAAGTTCCTGGGTCGTAACCATACTAATCACTCCTCCTTTCTCTTCTTGAAGGCCGCATCGGCCTCGGCAACGATGGCTTCCATCGCCGCAAGTCTGTCTGCATCAATGGGTTTCACGGTGTGGTTTGCGAGCACATCGACGACGACCTCGTGGGCCCTCTCGACGGCGCTCTTGGATCCGTTGGCCTTCCACTCTCCGAGCATGGTCCTGTCGAACATCGCAGGGTTGGATGAGGACTCGAAGTTCTCCATGGTGGACATGTGTCCGAGGAAGTCGTTCCCGACTCCGATCTCCTTGATGGCCTCGACCGCGAGGGTCCTGTCGGTGACGGGGACTCCCTCCATGGCCTTGAAGTTCATTGCGATTATGTCATTATCGATGACGAGCTGCTCCATGGAGAAGGTCTGTCCGAGCTCGAGCATTCCGGATCCGTAGATGGAGTTCGCTCCGGAGATGGCGGGCAGCAGGGAGGTGATGGACTTCTCGTGGGCGGCCTGGGAATCGGGGATCTTGGCGTCGGTCTACATACCAGCCACGAACACGGGCAGTCCGTAGTACTGTCCGAGCTTGGGTACGGCTGCGCTGATAACAGCGAGTTCTGGAGATCCAACAGGAGCGGTTCCGTTGCGGAGGTCGAACGTGGTCGTGGAGGATCCGTACAGGACGGGCGCTCCGGGGTTGGCCAGCTGGCTCAGGACGATACCGGAGAGGACCTCGGCGTTGTGCGTGACGAGTGTTCCGGCGAGGTAGATCGAGGACGATCCGCCGGCCATGGCCATGGACAGCACGTTGACGGGGATGCCGTACCTGGCTCCCTTGATGATGACCTGAGCGGCATTGTGGCTCAGCTCGAGGGGGCTGGTGGGGCAGACGAGCATGGACATGATGGGCCTGTCGCGGGCCATCTTCTCGTCACCGCCGTAGTATGCCTTGAGGATCTCCCAGTAGAAGTCGACGTTCTCGGCGACGGGGTCGATGTGGTGGAAGTGCTTGACGGTGTTCTTGAGGGCGGTGATCATCTCGTGGACGTCCTCCGCTCCGACACCTGCCCAGTCCCTGGCGGAGACTGCAAGGGAGAAGTAGCTGATGTTGTCGGCCCAGTCGACGATCTTGGCGCAGTTGGCCAGATCGGCGTCGGTGGAGTCCCTGGTCTCGTACTTGTTGTCGCCCAGGTAGTCGCACATCTGGATTCCGGTTCCGAAGTTGGTGTAGTGGACCCTTCCCTTGTGCATCTGCTCGACGGTGTGCTCGTCGTCCCTTCCGTAGAGGTAGAATTTCTTGGGGACGGTGGAGAGCGCCTGGTTGATCAGCTTGGTGGGGATCTTGACCATCTTGGTCTCGAAGTCTACGTCACAGCCGTTGTCGCGGAAGATCTCGAGGGCTTCCTGGTCGGAGACCTGGACTCCGTATGTGGAGAGCACATCTTTGGTGGCGTAGTCGATCTCGCGGATGTCGTCCTCGCTGAAGAGCTCGAGCCTGAGTCCGCTCATCTTTACCCTGCCGGGGTACTGGTTGTTCATCTGTTTTTCCTCCTTGTTTCCAGTCTGGTTACATCCAGCCTGGATGTTTGTTTACGGTGAAGGGACCTGCATATCAGACCTAGCCAGACATATCTGGCCACCCTGAGAATCAGGGTATGGGTCTTTGTGTCCCAACCGTTGAACATTAATAGCAGAATTGGATATTTAAGTTTATTGAGTACTCAACATTATTATTGAATAAAACAATAGAAACAATGATGGGGTCATTTTATTAGTTGAGACATACATCATATTCCGAAGACGAAACAACGGAGATGTCGGAGATGAGTGAGAGAAATTTGCTGTTCCCTTTCACAAGGATAGTCGGACAAGAAGAGATGAAACGCGCCCTGATGCTGAACATCGTCGACCCCGGTGTCGGCGGGGTCCTCATACGCGGGGAGAAGGGCACCGCGAAGTCCACGACGGTCCGTTCCCTCGTGCAGATCCTTCCCGAGGTGCCCTCGTCCAAGGGATGCAGGTATCACTGTAACGTATCTGACTTGCGCAATCTCTGCGAGGAGTGCAAGCAGAGGCTGTCCGAGGGAGGTCTCGATTCCGAGATGCGTCAGATGGAGGTCGTGGAGCTCCCATTGAACGCGACCGAGGACAGGGTGTCCGGGAGCCTCGACATAGAGCACATCCTTAGCACCGGGGAGAGGTCCTACGAGGGCGGGGTCCTGGCACAGGCCAACGGGAACTTACTCTATGTCGATGAGGTCAACCTACTGGACGACCATATCGTGGACCTCCTGCTCGATTCGGCGGCGATGGGCAGGAACTACGTCGAGCGCGAGGGGATATCGTTCTCCCATCCTGCCAGGTTCATCCTAGTCGGGACCATGAATCCCGAGGAGGGCAACCTCAGGCCACAGCTTCTGGACAGGTTCGGGTTGGCCGTGGACATCGTGGGCAACAACGACCCCGACGTCAGGATGGAGGTCATAAGGAGGCGCCTCGCATTCGATTCGGACCCAGAGGGCTACACGGAATCATGTGCCGAGGACACCGAGATGCTCAGAAGGACCATCTCGGATGCACGTGGTGCGGTGAAGGCCGTGGACATCTCCGATGACGTGATCCACTCCGTCGCCAGGATATCCATCCGTTTCGGCATAGAAGGGCACAGGGCGGACCTGGCCATGGTCCGTGCCGCCAGGGCCAATGCCGCATTGGAGGGACGCGACAGGGTGGAGACCTCGGACCTGGAGAAGACCGCCGGACTGGTTCTGCGCCATCGCCTCAAGAGCGGACAGTTCGAGGCGGCGGTGTTCAGGCAGGAGGACCTGTTGAGATGTCTCAGAGGATACTGAACGATCTGTCCACGGGGCCGATACGCGGTCTGGAGGATGTGAAGCTGGCGCTCCTGTGCATGGCGGTGGACCGCAACATCCGCGGCCTGCTGATCAGAGGCCCTTCGGGGGTCGGCAAGACCGCTGTCATGCGTGCCGTGGCCGAATGTGCGATGGACTCGGAGCCAGTGAACCTGCCGATCAACACTACGGAGGCACAGGTATACGGTTCATTGGACATCGAGAGTGCCCTCGAATCGGGAAAGGCCACATTGAGTCCCGGACTTCTGCATCGCGCGAACGGCACCTTCCTGTGCATAGACGACATAAACCTCTTCGACCGCCGTTTCGTCCGTGCACTTATGGGGACCGTCATAGACGGGAACGTGAGGGTCGAGAGGGAGGGGATATCCAGCTCGTACACGTGCGACACGTCCGTCGTCGCCACCATGAATCTGCGCGAGACAGTGCTCGGAGGCGGGGTCTCGGATCTGTTCGACATGTCTGTGACCGTCCACGGTTCCGACGACCCGGGATTCAGGGCGGATGTCGTCCGCATCAATCTCGACGGGGCGGTCCACGATCGCGTTCGGGAATGGGATGATGTACGCGACAGGGTGCACGAGGCCCGCGAGCTGATGCCCCATGTCCTCGTACCTGACAACATACTCCGTCTCATATCCGAGTCCAGTTCGGAGTTCGGATGCCCCGGTCACAGAGGGGAGATATCATCGGTGCGCGTGGCGATGTCATTGGCCGCATTGGATGGCAGGACGACTGTATCGAGGGATGACGCGGTCTCGGCCATGAAGCTGTGTCTGGGCCACAGGCGTCAGCGCAACGCTGTCTCCAAGAAGGAGGAGCCGAAGGATGTCGTCAACTTCTATTCCGATTCACATATGAGGAGGTTCATCCACGATGAGCGCAACTCCTCTCCGGAGACCGATGCGAAGGTCGCGGAGGTCGCCGTCGTCGAGGGCCTCTCCGAGACGGGGCCGTGCGTCGATGACGAGGAGGTGCCCATAGAGATAGGGGAGATGTTCGACTCCATAGACCTGAAGGAGGAGATCCTCAGGTCCGAGAAGCTCGATGCGAACCTCATGAGGAAGTCCATAAGGGATGTCGGGAGGGACGGGAGGTACGTCTCCGCGCGTCATTTCTCCGAGATGGGCCCGGACATCGCGGTGGATGCCACCATACGTGCCGCAGCGCCGTTCCAGAGGATGCGTCGCTCGGACGACGATTCCCGGAGCATCATAATAGAGAGGCAGGACCTCATGGAGAAGGTCCGTGAGAAACGCACCTCCTGCATGTTCCTGTTCATGATCGACACCAGCGGGTCCCTGATCATCCGCGGTCGCATGAGGGCCGTGAAGGCGGCCATCCTGTCCATGCTGTCCGACCATTACGTCAGGAGGGACAGCGTCGGCATAATGGAGTTCAACGAGGCACATGTAGGCATGGTCCTCCCGGCCACGCAGTCCGTCGGAGGAATCAGGAAGGTCCTGGACGACATCAATGTCGGTAAGAAGACCCCGTTGAGCGAGGCCTTGGCATATTCCAGGAACTATGTCTCGAGCTATGTCAGGACGCATCCGGCCGAGACATGCTTCGTCGTGATCATGACCGACGGTCTGGCCAACATGGCCCTGGAGGAGGGTCGCGATCCGTTCGAGGAAGCTCTCTCCATCGCGAAGGCCATGGATGTCCCGAGGACCAAGTGGGTCGTCGTCGACACGGCGGCGGCTCCCGGGGACAGGACGAATTCCCGCATCCTATCGGAGGCGCTGAAAGGGCTGTATTACAAACTCGATGACCTGCATTCGTCCGATGGGATACTCCATAATCGTCCCAGTGGATGAATCATAATATCCACATATTCAAGGAAATTGAAATCTTTAAATATTGTTATTATTGAGATGTCATTGTTTATATTGACATCTCAATAAATTTAATATACTCATGGATGAAGTTCTCGGTCACACACAAGGTGTGGGAGGAAATATTTTGGAAGAGACCAAGCGGATGGAGAATCGCAGGGACATGCTGCTGAAGGTGGCATTCGTGCTGTTCTCCGTTGTAGTGGTGGCTCTGGTGGTCCTGCCTCAGAACTTCGTATCTGCGGAGGCGGTCGCCCCGGAGGACACCTCTCAATTCGGTAAACATCTGGACATATGGTTCATGACGTTCCTCATCGCGATCCTGATGATGTTCATCAAGAAGTTCGAGTGGGGCGTCGCCGTGGCCGTGCTGCTGTCCGCCGCAGCGACATATATCGTCTACTTCGGCATCATCAGCATCGTCGAGGCGGATGCCATCGCCGAAGCGGGGACCATGTGGACACAGGCGAACCTGATACGCGGTTCGGTTGCATCCATCACAGTCGTCGTCACGATCGGATGCTTCATAGGTACGATCAAATCGTGGCAATACATCATCGTGGGCGCACTCTTCGCCCCCGTGTTCTATCTCGTGGAGTATCTCTGTATCTATTTCGGGGATATCCTCATGACGAACACGGGTGTCGCGATGGACCCCGGAGGAGCGATCCTGGTCCACATGTGCGCCGCATACTTCGGAATCGGGGTCATCTCGGCCATCAGGGACAAGCGCGCCTTCGATGAACCGATGTTCTCCACCACGCACAGCTACACTTTCGCATGGCTGGCCAGTATGCTGCTGTTCATGCTCTGGCCGTCGTTCGTGACCGCGGTCCTGGACCCTGCCGACGTCTCCCGGGCCACAGCGGTCTGCTACATGGCCGGGATGGGTTCGATCATCAGCGCGTATCTCACGTGCAAGATCGTTCAGAAGAAGATCAACCCTGGCATATACGCGTTCACGCTGCTCGCAGGTCCGGTGTGCATGAGTCCCATCATGCTCCTCATAGACCCGTTCTTCGCGGTCTTCTGGGGAATGCTCGGGGGGATACTGTCCACCCTGTGCTTCATCTATCTCCAGCCTTGGTTCTGCAAGAAGCTCGGCGTCCTGGACGTCATGGGCGTCCACAACCTTCACGGCATGGCAGGATGGCTGGGAGTCATCGCGCTCTTCGTGATGACCAAGGACCTCTCCGTCATGATGTACGCGCTCTCGATGGTCGCGGTGACCGTCGTCTGCGGACTGTTGGTGGGACTCGTCCTGAGGTACACCCGCGGGGACATGAAGCTTCTGCTGGACGACAGGTCCGAGTTCATATTCAACGAGGACCCGGAGCATCCGGAGCACGACCTGTCGAACATCGACTGATAAAATACAAACGAGGGAGGTCAGAGTTTCAGGATCTCCCTCTTCTTCCTCTCGAACTCCTCTTCGGTGATGATCCCCTCGTCGAGGAGCTTCTTGTACTCGCGGATGCGGTCGAAGTCGGTCATCCTCGATTCCGCAGGAGCCTCGAAGATGGACCTCTTCTGAGGTTCGGGTTTCTTGACCGATTCGATCACTGCGCCGATCTCGGCACCGGTGAGGTTCTCCTTGTCGTTGTACGTCCTCGGTGGCAGCTGGTTCAGGCACGATGCGCAGATGTAGCCGTCCTTGACCTTCGACTTGAAGATGGACACCTTCGCGCCGCAGACGACGCAGTGATCGGCGGCCATATCAGGACCACCAGTCACCGTTGCGGCGGTCGATGGTCTGGTCCCTGCCGGGGCCGACGCTCACGATGTCCACGGGGGTCTTGAGGTACCTCTCCGTGAACTCGATGTACTCGCGCATCTCTCCGGGAAGGTTGTCATACCCTCCCTTCACGAGGGATTCCGTATCGTCGGTGCCCTTCCATCCCCTGAGGGTCTCATAGACGGGCTTCGCCCTGTTGAGCTTCGATATCGATGCGGGGAAGTGCCTGTACTCGGTCCCGTCGATCTCGTATGCGACGCACACGGGAAGCTCGGGGACGTCGTCGAGGACATCGATCTTGGTCATGACGATGGACGTGAACCCGCACATCCTCTGGGCATGCTCCACGACGACGAGGTCCAGCCATCCGCAGCGCCTTCCGCGGCCGGTGGTGACCCCGAACTCGCCTCCCTTTGCCTGCAGCTTCTTCTCGTCCTCCTCCGCGAGCTCCGTGACGAACGGACCCTCGCCGACACGGGTGGTGTAGGCCTTGACTACACCCAGCATCCTGTCGATCCTGTTGGGGGCGACCCCGGACCCTGTGCAGACCCCTCCCCCGCAGGTGGCGGAGGATGTGACGTACGGGTACGTCCCGTGGTCGATGTCGAGCATCGCTCCCTGGGCGCCCTCGAATATGACGTTCCTGTTCTCGTCCAGGGCGTCGTTGACCAGGACGGAGGTGTCGCAGATGCAGTCACCGATCATGTCCCTCCAGCCAGCCATCTTGGCGTAGAGGGATTCGGTGGTGCACTGGCAGGGTTCGGCGCCCATCATGTCCAGCATGTCCTTCTTGTAGGGGATGATGAAACCGATCTTCTCCTTCAGGAGGTCGTCCTCCAGGAGGTCCCCGGCACGGAAGCCGATCCTGGCGATCTTGTCCTGATACGCCGGACCGATCCCCTTCTTGGTGGTCCCGACGACGTTCTTCCCGCGGTACTTCTCCTCGGCGCCGTCGAGCTTCTTGTGATAGTTCATGATGAGGTGGGCGCGGTCGGAGATCCTGAGTCCCTCGATGCTCCCTCCCGCCTCCTTCACCTGCTCGATCTCCTCGGCGAGCTCCTCGAGGTTTACCACGACGCCGTTGCCGATAACTGCGAGCTTGCCCTTGCGGACGACCCCTGAGGGCAGTCCGTGGAGTTTGAAGACCTTCCCGTCCACGACGATGGTGTGGCCGGCGTTGTTGCCTCCTTGGAAGCGGACTATGAGATCCGCATCCTCACCGAGGTAGTCGGTGATCTTTCCTTTTCCTTCGTCTCCCCACTGTGCTCCAATGATGGCTAGGCCGGGCATTCTATTACTCCGGTCGAAAGGATGCTCAACACCATATTAACCTTACTGGGTGTCGGGGCTGACGTCCGCGTAGAGCTTCACCAGGTCCTCCAGCGGTATGTCCGTCATGAACTCGGTCGGCGAGAAGTGCGTGGCGGATGCGCGACCGTGTTGTTTCAGATAGTCGATGAAATCGGATATCTTCGGAGGGGAGAGCTTCAGATGCGACGACAGCTCGCTCATGTCGTACACGAAGACCTGGTCGTCCAGTTCGTTCGTCCAGAGGTCGAGGTATTTCCTGCACCTGCGCTCGTCCGCCATGCCCTCGGTGCTGAACCTGGAGAGGAACTCCTGGTCGTGCAGGGGTCCGAGCCAGAACGGGCCGAGGCGGTGCTCGTCATCGATGCGGTACGATGTGGAACGTTCCATCGTGTCCGTGTCGTAGTGCATGTAACCGAGCTTCGCGAGGGTCTCGTCCGCGGACTTCGCACCCTCCTCTATCTGGATGTACGTGCGGTAGTAGTGGTCCGCATAGAAGGACAGCAGCGGCCTCATGCCCCTGTCGAACTTGGCGAGCTCGCGTGCGACGTTGCACATCAGGATGCGGAGGCCTCCCTCATGGCACATGTATCCGCGGATCGGTTCGCACTGGTACCTCCTGCGACACTTGACAGCGTGCGCCCCTGCCAACGGTGCCATGTCTGTCGCCGTCACGGCGAGGATCGCGCGCTTCCCGCATCCGCGTATGGCCGACTGCAGGAAGGGCATCGGTGAGCCGAACGGGTCCAGGTCCACATAGTTGAACGTCTCCTCCGAGAAGAGGACGTGCATGTCGCGGTTGGACGAACGACAGTTGGTCAGGTTGTTCAGCTCGATGTTCCGGTCTATCCACGGGATGGCGAGGGCAGAGATGTCATTGGCGACGACCTCGGAGCCCGGCACCTCGTTGGCTATGCGGACCGAGCGGGACCCGGTGGCCGCCATAGCGTCCGCGACAGTGATGGAGTCGCGGTTCAGGGCGCGGAGCAGCATGATGCTTATGTCGCGGTTGAAGGACATCTGCTCGTTGAAGAAAACGGGGCCGATCTTCTTGCCGGGCCCGTGCGTGGAATGCTGCTCCGGGACCTGGATCCTCGTCGTGCCCTCCGTTATGATGGAGCCTTCGGACATCAAACGTTCTCACCGCTCATCAGGCGCACGATCTTGTACGGTAGGATGTTGCGGTTGGTGGGGGTGACCTCCAGGATGCGGACGTCGTCCCTTCTGCGTATGTCTTGCAACAGGGGGTTTCTGGATTTCTTGTGGAGTGTGATGATCATCGGTTTCTCGGCATCGAGGGCCTCTTTGACAGCTTCGATGAACGCCTCAGATTCGACCTCCATCTTCCCGACCTCATCTATTACGATGATGTCGCAGCATTCGCACGCCTCCCTGATGGCTTTGACGCCCACGGCCTCGAGGGTGTTGAGGTCCACTCCGATCTTCCCGACCATCACCTTGCTCTCGAACTCGGTGCTGGCGAAGACCTCGGTCTCACCGCTCAGAAGGTTGCGGACGGTGAATCCGGTCTTGTGCCTGCCGTCCCCGACGGGCTCGTCGATCATGCCACCTATCTTCACTTCTCCGTCCTGCAACATCTCGATAACACGCAGGAGCGCGTAAGTCTTTCCTGATCCGGGAAGACCCGTGATCCCAATCTTGATATCGGCTATCATGATGCACCTGCCGGACGATAGGTCGGCTTATCCCGCATAGGATACGTATTATTTAAAGAGTCGGCGAATCCAGCATACTTTCGGAAGCATTCGATCCGACGAATCCCAAACATCAACTCATTTCTGTGTTTTTATGTCCGAGATGTACATCAGCGGATAGTCAAGGGATTCATCGTATCTCATTTCCGCAACCACCTCGCACCCGCCGACATCGACCTTGATCACGGCGTCGATCATGTCGCCGGTGAGGGAAGCGTAGGAGTACCGGTCGTTCCCGACGGGCAGGGAGCCGCGCTCTATCCTGACCTTGGCATCGGTGACGTAGGGCTGGACCCTGATGGCATCCGCCATCGCGGATTCGAGCTCGCACACCGATTGGGAGTTCACAGGGATCCCGACGAATTGGTGATAGAGGGTACCCATCTTGATACCGGCCTCGAAAAGCGCCCTGTCCCTGTCGCTGCAGGCGAACTTGTCATTCGCCCTGGTCTCCTTGTCTTCCATGGGGAGCCATACGGCAATGATTATCTAACTGTTGCGAGAGATGCCAGACGGAGTGTTTTATTAGGTAGTCCCGATTGCGATGGCATGGATTCGGTCTCCGAAAGGATTGCCAAGCTCAAAGCCGAGCGCAACGCAGTCATTCTCGCGCACAACTACTGCCTTCCCGAGGTCCAGGACCTCGCCGACAAGGTCGGGGATTCCCTGGGACTGTCGATCGCCGCATCGGAGACGGATGCGGACGTCATAGTGTTCTGCGGAGTGACGTTCATGGCGGAGACGGCGAAGATACTCAATCCCGAGAAGACCGTCCTCATACCGGACGATGCGGCGATATGCTCCATGGCGCAGATGTGCACCCCGTCCGAGATCATCGAAGCTAGGAAGAGGAACCCCGGTGCGGAGGTCGTGGGCTATGTCAACTCCACCGCGGCCTGCAAGGCCGAGATGGATGTGTGCTGCACATCGTCCAATGCGGTCTCGATCGTGTCGTCTGTCGATTCCGACGACATAGTGTTCGTCCCGGATGCGAACCTCGGTGCGTACTCCGCATCTAGGTGCCCCCAGAAGGACATTGTCCTCTGGCACGGCTTCTGTCCCATACACCAGTCCATATCCGTCAAGCAGGTGGAGGACCTCATCAGGGCTCATCCGGGAGCACCGGTCATCGCCCATCCCGAGTGCAGGGCACCCGTCCTGGCTCTCGCGGACGACATTGGATCCACGGAGGCGATGATCAGGTTCGTGAGGTCGTCGGACAAGAGGGAGTTCATCGTCCTGACCGAGGTCGGGATGGGGCACAGGCTGGAGTCGGAATGCCCGGGCAGGGTGTTCCACTTCCCGAGTGCCGCCGTATGCGGTGCGATGAAGATGGCGACCCCCGAGGGGATCCTGAGCTGTCTGGAGACCATGTCACCGCAGGTCACGCTCTCGCCCGAGACGATAGAGAGGGCCCGCAGGCCCGTCGAGAGGATGATCTCGATACACTGACAGGAATTTGGAGGGGAGGGGGCGAATCCCGGTACGTCCCCGTCCCTCTGGCTCACGAGTACATCAGGTCCTTCTTGACGTCTTCCGGGATAAGGTCCTTCAGCTTCCCGTCGTTAACGTCGACGGTCTTGAACGCCACCGTCACGAGATGGGCGATGGTGTCCACCGACGGGATGTCGTCGTAGAAGCTCTGGACGATCTTGAAGTAGATCTTGTTCTCATCGTCGGACATGTAGAATCCGCCGTTGTTGATCGTGTTGTTCAGGGTGTTCAGCTCGGATATCAGCGCACCCCTGGCATCGTTCCTGAACTCGAACATCAGGTAGCAGTAGATGTTCAGGGTCATGTTCTGCTCGTCGGCATGGATGAGCATCCCGATGGGGAGGTCGTCGCCCATCGCGCTCAGGACGATGTGGTCCCCTTCGGACTGGTACTGCAGCTGCATCTTGCCCATGGCCTTCTCGGCATTCCTCAGGACCTTCTTCCCGTTCGGCGATCCGATCATTCGGCATCCCTCTTCTCCAGGGGGATGTACTCCTTGGGCGTGATCACATTGACGTATGCGGGACGCAGGATCTTGTTGGACGTGATGAGCTCCTCCAGCCTGTGGGCGCTCCACCCGATTATCCTGGCGGTGGCGAAGAGAGGCGTGAAGAGCTCCCTGGGGATGCCCAGCATCTCGTAGACGAACCCGCTGTAGAAGTCCACGTTGGCCGATACGCTCGTGGCGTTCGGACGTTTGGCGAGTATCAGCTCGGGAGCGAGCCTCTCGATCATCTCGTACGTCCTGAAGTCGTCGATCCTGCCCTTCTCCATCGCGAGCTTGTGGACGAAGGACTTGAAGATGACGGCCCTCGGGTCCGAGATGGAGTACACCGCATGGCCCATGCCGTAGATGAGCCCCTGGTGGTCGAAGACCTTCTTGTCGAGTATCTCGTTGAGGTACTTCCTCATCTCCTTCTCGCTGTCCAGGTGCTTGACGTGACGCTTGATGTCGTCCATCATGTCCATGACCTTCAGGTTGGCGCCCCCGTGCTTCGGCCCCTTCAGAGAGGACATGGCGGCGGCGATGACCGAGTACGTGTCGGATCCCGCGGAAGTGGTCACGCGGGTGGTGAACGTGGAGTTGTTCCCTCCGCCGTGCTCCATGTGGAGGACCAGGGCGAGGTCGAGGACGGTCGCCTCCAGGTACGTGTAGGTCTTGTCCGGCCTCAGCATGCGGAGGATGTTCTCAGCGGTGGAAAGCTTGGGGTCGGGGCGGTGGATGTACATGCTCTCGTCGTTGAGATAGTGGTTGTACGCATGGTAGCTGTACACCGTGAGCATGGGGAACACGCTGATGAGGTAGATGCACTGTCTCAGGACGTTCTCGACCGAGTTGTTCAGCGCCTTCTTGTCGTAGGAGGCGAGGAACAGGATGCATCTGGATATGGAGTTCATGATGTCCTTGTTGGCGGCCTTCATCACGACGTCCCTCGTGAAGGTCACGGGGAGCTTCCTCTCCTCGGACATGTGCAGCTTGAACTCTTCCAACTCGGATTCGGAAGGCAGCGCACCGAACAGCAGCAGATACGCGCTCTCCTCGAATCCGAAGCGCTTGTTCAGGAATCCGGCGGTTATGTCCTTGATGTCGTACCCGCGGTACTTCAGCTTGCCCTCGCAGGGGACCTTGACGCCGTCGACGATCTCCGTCCCGTCGACCTGGGAGATGCTGGTAAGGCCGACGACGACGCCGTTGCCCTTGACGTCGCGGAGTCCTTTCTTGACATCGTACTTCTCATAGAGCTCTGTGGAGAACCTGTCGATGCTCTCGCACATCTGGGATTTGCTCTCTATGAATCTTTTGTATTCGCTGTTCATGGGAATCCCGTTCCCCCGCCACCAGTTCCGTGCCGGAAGTCGATGGCGTTTGGGAACACTCGACGGTAATTAACCGTGTCGTTCGCCCGCATGCTGGTAACCGTAAAATATCCTCCCGGACATGGTCCAGTCATGGCGAGAATCGTCTTCTCAGATGCTGTCGTGGACGTGCCCCCGGGCATCACGGTCGAGGATGCGGGCCGCGGCGCGGGCCTCACCCCGGACTCCTACATCTACCTGGTCGGGGGCGTGCCGGTGCCCATGGACTCCGTGCCCTCCGACGACGGGGAGGTCAGGGCAATAAGGGTCGCCTCGGGCGGATGATCATCCCTCGGATATCCTGACGATCCCGTCGAAGTCGAACCCGGCCTCCTCCGCCGCGTCTATGAGCGCGTCCAGGTTGTCCATGAACGCCTGACGGGGGTCGTCCCCCCTCAGTTCCCCGCCCGATCCCGACAGGGAATCCTCCTCGGGGAACTTCAGCGGCAGGTAGGGGAGCACTCCGAGGCACCTCATGCCGGTGAGCTCCTCGATACGCTCTATGCCATCCTTCAGGATGGACGGCTCCCCTCTGAACCTGTTGATGATGAACGCCTTCATCTGAGGCTTCAGGTCGTCCGGGATCAATCTCCACGTGCCGTATATCGCCGCGAACACGCCGCCCCTCTCTATGTCCCCGATCAGGACCGCGGGGACGCCGATCTCCCTCATGAGGCCGGTGTTCGCCAGGTCGGTGTCCATGAGGTTGAGCTCTGCAGGGGACCCGGACCCTTCGCACACGACCATGTCGTATCCCGATTCCAGCCTCCCGTACGACTCGCGGATCTGCCTCAGGGCGACATCCCGGTCGATCTTCCTCCCGTCCCTGAGGTCCATGTACGGGCGTCCTCCCAGGACGGCCTGCATGACGCCGTTCCCGGACGGCTTGTAGAGGACGGGGTTCATGTCGGTCTCCGGCTCCACCCCGCAGGCCCATGCCTGGAAGGTCTGGCCCATCCCGATCTCCCCGCCGTCCTTGGTGGCGTACGAGTTCAGCGACAGGTTGAACGCCTTGAACGGGACCGGTCTGATCCCGTTCCTGGCGAGGTATCTGCAGATCATCGCCGAGCACACGGTCTTCCCTGCATCGGACGAGGTCCCGAGGAGGAGTACCCTCATTCGTCCACCCCCAGGAGCCTCATGACGGCACCCATGTCCATGTTTGTCTCGAACACGTCCGCCAGCTTCTCCAGGTTCTCCTCCAGGATGTCGTCGTAGTCACGGATGTCCGTGATGTCCATGGTCCTGCCGTCATGGGTTATCTTCGAGAGGAAATGGGATCTGAACGGCTTCTTGTCGAAGATCCCGTGAAGGTATGTCCCGAAGAGGTCCTCCGATTCGCGTACGGCGCCTTCCCTGACCGGGTCCTTGTCGAAGCAGTTGCATATCTCGAAAAGGGGCTGTTCCCCGATGTCGGACATCCCCATGTGCAGCTCGTATCCGCTGATCTCCCCGCCTTCCCCGACGAGCATGCGCCCGTCGCTGTTGACGACCCTCTTCCTGTACTCGCCGAAGCGGGTGGTCATGTCGAAGAACCCGAGGCCCGGGATCGTCCTCGGAACGCCTCCCTCTATGCCCTCCGGGTCCTCCAGGGTCGCACCCATCATCTGGAACCCGCCGCAGATGCCTGCGATCGGGACCTTCCCTCTCAGGGACCGTATGCCGTCCGCGATCCCCCTCTCCTCCATCCAGAGCATGTCCGAGACCGAGTTCTTGGTCCCGGGCAGGATGACCGCGTCCACGCCGGTCAGGTCCCCTGCCTTCTCGACGAAGACGATGGACACATCCTCCAGGAACAGCGGGTCCAGGTCGGTGAAGTTGGCGATCCTCGGGTACTTGACGACGCCGATCAGGCATTTCCCGTCGCCTTTGCGGCTTATCCCGCGGAGTGCCTCGGAATCCTCCGATGGGAGTATGAAGTCCCCGTGCGGTGTCACGCCTATCACAGGGACGCCGCATACCCTCTCGAACTCGGGGATGCCGTCCTTGAACCTGGAGAGGTCCCCGCGGACGTTGTTGAATATGACGCCCTTGATGCGCTGACGGTCCGGCTCGGGTATGAGCTCTATCGTGCCGAGCGCATAGGCGAACGCCCCGCCCCACTCGACGTTGACCACGAGTATCACGTCCGCGTCGGCCTCCACGGCCGCACCCATGTTGGCTATGTCCCTGTCGTAGATGTTTATCTCGGCGGGCGACCCCGCGCCCTCCATTATCACGAAATCGTATCTGTTCTTGAGGAACTCTATGTTCTCCCTGACTATCCCGCGTCCGGGGCCGGGGACGAACTCGCCGTAGTAGGATTCCACGTCATAGTCCGCGTAGGGCTTCCCGCAGACGATGACCTGGGACACGGTGTCCTTCTTCGGTTTCAGGAGGATCGGGTTCATGTGGCTGTCCGGGGTCTTGAGGCCGGCGGCCTTGGCCTGAACGGTCTGAGCCATGGCGATCTCGGTTCCCATGCGGGTCGCCTTGGCATTGAGGCTCATGTTCTGGCTCTTGAACGGTGCCACCAGGTAGCACCTGCGGTGCAGGATCCTGCAGATCGCGGCAACCGTTATCGATTTCCCGGCATCGGACGTGGCGCCCACCACCATGAGGGCCCTGCCGGTACGGTGGAAGCGCTCCTTGGCCTCGGTGAAGATGTCCTTGAATCTGGGGTCCCCCGCCTCCTCTATGCCGAGGCGCTCCGTCTCCGAGACTATGAACTGGCAGACCTCCTTCCGGTGGATGAACAGGCAGTCCGAGCATGACCACACCTCCCCGTGTCTGCCCTGGATCATCTCACCGAAATCCGTGTCGTGGCAGGGATAGAACGGACAGTAGCAGAAGGTGCAGTCCTGTCCAGTGAAATGGCACGGGTGGTAGTCGCATGTCTTGTTGCAGCCTATCCAGCCTTGCTGGAGCTCTTCGTTGACCTTCTTCTTGATGCAGTCCATGGGAACGGGTTGGATGATAGTGCTAGGGGAATAAGAACCTCTTGCATGGAGTGTACATACGATCAGGCATCGCATCAACGCATAGCGAGTGGTTTTTCGGTCACCCCCCGAATCCCCTTAAATACGGAATACAGGGTGTTTCAACCATGGGTGCACAATTCAAATTCATTCACTGTGCGGACCTCCATCTCGGGTCCAGGTTCCGCGGGGTGGCGAGGGATGACAGGGGACGGGCCGCCGAGATGACGGCATCGGTGTTCACATCGTTCTCCAGGATCGTCGATGTGGCGATCGACGAGAGGGCGGATGCCATGGTCATATCGGGCGATGCCTTCGACGAGGAGACGATAACCCCGAGGACCAGGGATTTCCTGTGCAGGGAGCTGGCGAGGGCGGGCATACCGATCTTCATGGTCCGCGGGAACCATGACCCGGTCACCCAATGGGAGTCCGAGATCCCGTTCCCCCCGAACGTCCACGTCTTCGGCACGGAGCCGGAGGCCATCGACATCCAGGGCGTGGAATCGGCCGAGGTCATCGGGGCCAGTTTCATGGACTGGCACGACTCTCGCAACCTTCCGTCGATGATGCGCGGGTCACCCGACAGGTTCACGGTGGCCTGTGTGCACTGCGATGTGGACAACCCTTCGTCTGAGTACGACTACTCGCCCTGTTCCAGATCGGACTTCTTCGGCAAGGGGGTGGACTATTGGGCCCTGGGTCACATACACAAGCGTGCGGTCCTCTGCGAGGATCCGTGGGTCGTATATCCGGGGAACATCCAGGGACGCAGCTTCAAGGAGACCGGTGAGAAGGGCGCATATCTGGTTACCGTCAGGGACGGTCGTGTGGACGGTCTTAGGTTCATCCCCACCCAGGCCATCGTCTGGCATGACATCAGGCAGGACATCACCGGGTTGGACATGAACTCCTTGAAGGAGGCACTGGCCACCCGGGTAGGGAAAGGGTCCGTGGCCCGTCTGACGCTCATCGGCGCGGGACAGCTGGACCGCATGATACGCGACAGGCCGGATGATGTAATGTCAATCCTGGAGGCGTATCTCGGGTGCACCATATCGTCCATGGGCGTGGAGACCACCGAATCCATCGACCCGGAGCTCAGGAGGGGGGAACGGGACATGATCGGGGTCTCTGCCGACGTGGGCTTCTCGATCAGGGATGCCAGTGTCCAGGACATCATCGACATAATCTGCTCCAATCCGATCCTCCGCAAGAACAGGCCCTTCTTCGAGAGCATGCCCGAGGAGGACCTGAGGGCCATCGTAACCGATGCGACAAGGTCCGTCGTCAATATGCTGGGGGCGTCCAGATGAGGATATCCAGGGTGCGCATAGGATCGTTCGGGGGCATCCGCGAACGTGATTACCGTTTCGATGAGGGCATGACGGTCATGTACGGTCCCAACGAGAGCGGGAAGACCTCGACCATGGAGTTCATACGTTCCGTCCTGTCTCCCACGAACAAGCGTGCCATATACCCGGAACGCAGGAAGTCCGATACCGGGACCCTGCACTACTCCGATGCGGACGGGGACGGGACGTTGGAACTGGAGCACAGGAAGGTCTCTGGGGACGTTCCGGGATGCATCCCGAAGGATTCGGAGCTATACAGGCAGATATTCGCCATGGATCAGAGGTCGCTGGACGATTCCAAGATGATCGAGCAGGGGGAGTTGAAGTCGAGGTTCCTGACGATCCCCGGAGGGGAGGCCATGGACAAGGTCAGGCAGTCCATAGAGGATGGCGAGAGGACGGTCCTCGGCCAGCGTTCGAACTCATCCTCGGAGCTCAACACCGTGAACGAGGGTCTCCGCAATGCGGAGGCGTCCGTCTCCACACTCAAGGCGAAGGTCGGACTGTACGGCGACCTGTCCGCCGAGATAAGGGCGAAGAGGTCCGAGCTGGACGGATTGAACGAACGGATGGGCCGGGAATCCGAGGAGAGGGCCAGGTCGAGCATCGTCGAATCGAACAGGGCCAACTACGAGGCGCTCAGGACCCTGAGGCAAAGACGTTCCGACCTGGGGAGGTTCCACGAGGTCTCCGACGGCGACATCTCCACGAAGGCATCGCTGGAGTCAGGGGTGCGCTCCGCAGGGGAGAGGGTCGAGGAGGTGGAGGGTCGTATTGAAGCCGCGAGGATCCGGCTCCAGGGACTCGACCGTCGCAAGGTCGCAGCCCGTGGGGAGGAGATAGACAGGCTTCCCGGACTGCTGAACGCATACATGGACAACAGGCGGGAGCTCGAGAGGCCGATCCAGACCACGTCCGTGGCCGGTACGAGGAGGTCCGATAGGTCCATGGCCGCCATGATCCTCGGGATGGTCCTGATCGTCACGGGAATAGTCCTCGCTGTCGTCGTCCATCCCGTGGCCGGTACGGTATCAGTCGTCGGGGCGGGCATGGCCGTCCTCTCCATGAGGAGAGGCGGGACGACGGCGCAGATGCCGACGGACACCTCCCGCAGGGATCGGCTCGAGGATGAGGCGAGGGGTTTCGAGAGACATGTGGCGGAGATATGCTCGTTCCTCGGGATGCCTTTCACGGATGCGGAGGCCGCCGTGAGGCGGCTCGTCAGCGTCAGGGATGCCGCAAGGGAGTGCTCCTCCCTGGACACCCCGTTGATGGGTGCGAGGATGGCCCATTCCGATGCGAATGCTAAGTTGGCGGAGTTCCATTCGAGGTTCGGCGGTGAGGCAGGGTTCGAGGAGTCCAGGAGAAAGACCGTGGAGGCCGGCGAATTGGATGCCGGCATACAGCAGCTTTGCAGAGCCCTGTCGAACGCGGGTCTCGACCCCGATGTCGAACCGGGGCGCATCGAACCGGATGACGACGGTCTGTCCGGGGCCGTCCAGCAGCTCAGCAAGGAGATAGGCGGGCTGGAGGAGCAGAGGAGGGCCGTACTGAACGACAGCGAGGTCGAGCAGGCGATGGACCATCTGGCGGTCCTCAGGCACAGGCAGGCGGAGATCATGATGGAGGGGGCCAGGATAATGATCATGAAGGAGATCGTGGACAGGGCGTGCGGCAGGGCGTTCAGTGACGTCCAGCCGGATGTCGCTTCCACGGCCGCAAGGTACCTGAGGTCGATGACCGGGGGCAGATACGATCTGGAGATCGATCCCCTCGGAGGTCAGGTCCTCCTTCGCGGTCCCGACGGTCCCCGTGGTATGTCGCAGTGGAGCTCCGGCCTCAGGGCGCAGGCCCTGCTCTCCATAAAGCTGGCGATCGCCAAGGAGCTCGGCTCGGGCGAGGTCCCCGTGGTCCTGGACGATGTCCTGCTCCCGTTCGACAGCGAGAGGAAGGCAGGGGCCGTGAGGGCACTGAAGGGGATATCCGAGGAGATGCAGGTCATACTGTTCACGTGCGATTCCGAGACTCGCGACATCTCGCTCTCGGAGGGGATACGGGTGCTGGCCGTCTGAAAACCACCGGTCCTTCCGGCCAGGAAGGGCCGATTTCCATCAGGTTTTACGTAGTATTTATAAATCATATCGTCATTTCGGGGTTAGGGATTGCACTGTGCAACCCTGTTCACACTCACTATCATCACTCGCCCCCGAACGAGGGGCGAACACCAGAAAGGCGATGGGCAACGGTGCTCCGACCCAACAAGAGCTCGTCTGAAGGTTTGGTACGGCGTGCCGTAGCATAAGGTGCACGGCGCAGTTCGGGACGGAGCAGGGCTACCGTGTTTTCTCAGACACCCCCAGGAGGGTGCAAATGAATATCGATCCTAGTGCAACTAAATACATGGTGAAGGCGAAGATCAACGCCGACGGTATCGTGGAGAAGCCCGATGTCGTCGGAGCGATCTTCGGACAGACAGAGGGACTCCTCGGAGACGAGCTGGACCTTAGGGATCTCCAGAAATCCGGCCGTATCGGCAGGATCGAGGTCGAGATCACGTCCAAAGGCGGGAAATCCGACGGTATCATCTACATGTCCTCGAGCCTCGACCAGGTCGAGACAGTGATCCTCGCATCCGCGCTCGAGACCGTCGACCGCGTCGGACCCTGCAAGGCATCCATCCACGTCCTCGGGATCGAGGATGTAAGGGTCACCAAGAGGGAGAAGGTCGTCGAGCGTGCCAAGGAGCTGCTCAACGAGCTCATCAAACAGTCCAAGGGATCCAGCACCGACCTCACCGACAGCGTCAGGCAGAGCGTCCAGGTGGAGGAGATCACCACATACGGCAAGGACAGGTGCCCTGCAGGGCCCAATGTCAAGGACTCCGAGTCGATCATCATCGTCGAGGGAAGGTCCGATGTCCTCAACCTCCTCAAGGCAGGGATCAAGAACGCCATCGCTGTCGAGGGCACCAACATCCCCAAGACCGTCCAGGACCTCTCCCGCGAGAGGGTCTCCACCGCATTCGTCGACGGGGACCGCGGAGGGGAGCTCATACTCAGGGAGCTCTTCCAGGTCGCAGAGGTCGATTTCGTCGCTCGTGCGCCCCGTGCACACGAGGTCGAGGAACTCTCCGGCAAACAGCTCGTGAAGTGTCTCAGGAACAAGGTCCCCGGGGACCAGTACATGGAGATGAACGGCCTCCTCGTCAACAACGACCGCCAGGCCGATGATGAGCCCGTCGTCGAGGAGCACCACGAGAAGCGCAGGGACCGTGAGGACCGCGATGACCGCAGGCGCGACCGCCGCGACAGGAGAGACAGGGACGAGCGCAGGGAGAAGAAGGACCGCTTCGACTCCGGGGCGATCGACAAGTTCAGGAAGAAGGAGTCTGCAGAGTCCGACGTCATAGAGATGCCTGCCGCCGAGCGCTCCCTGGCGGTCCCGGGCGAGACCCATCTGATGGTCCGCGAGGAGGTCCCTGTGGAGACCGTCGAGGCACCTGCCGCGGAGGAGCCCGCAGCACCCGCGGAGGAGACCGTCGAGGCGCCCGTCGAGGAGAAGCCCAAAAGGACCCGCACCCTTCGCGGAAAGAGGGCCACCAGCAACAAGACCCTCTCCCCCGAGCAGGAGCAGTTCAGGGACATGCTCCTCGACCTCTCGACCACCCACAACGCGAAGATCCTCGGCGAGAACAACGAGGTCCTCCGCGAGGTCGCGGTCAAGAGCCTGGTCAACACGCTCAAGGAGGATGCCGAGGGAGTGAAGGCCATCGTCTTCGACGGTGTGATCTCCCAGAGGATCCTCGACGTGTCCGTCGACAAGAGCATCGGGACCGTCGTCGGGACCCGCAAGGGCAACATAACCAAGATGCCGTCGGACATCCTCATCTGGACCAAGGAAGACCTCTACTGATGACAGACAAAAGACTCGTCGAGACCTGGGACGACTTCGCCAAGATGTCGTCCACCGAGGAGATCCAGATCCCGTCCGACCCGTTGGACCGCGTACTGGGCCAGGAGGAGGCCATAGAGCTCGCGAAGATCGCCGCCAGGCAAAGGAGGCACCTTCTGCTCGTCGGACCTCCCGGCACAGGCAAGTCCATGATCGCACGCGCGCTCTCGATGAACCTGCCTCAGCCGAGGCAGGAGGTCCGTGTCGTGAAGAACCCGGAGAACGCCGAGAGGCCGTTCCTGGAGGTCCTCGAGAAGGAGGAGGTCGAGAAGGAGGAGAGCATCCGCGCGGAGTCCGTGGGGGTGCTGCTCAACCCCTCGGATGCGCCGGCGAACGTCGCCGAGCATCTGGGGTACAGGTGCAAGGAGTGCGGGAAGTACTCCCTGCCAACCGACCTGAACTGCCCCCACTGCAGCAAGAGCAAGGTCGACATGGGAGGTCGCAACAATCCCTTCCAGGACCTTCTCGGCGGCATGCTGGAGGTCGCCCTTCCGCAGGCCACGGCCGGGAAGGAGAAGGTCCACACCACCCGGACCCGCGACGGCGAGGAGGAGGTCGTGATCTTCGAGCGCGCCGGGGACAGGATCCGCATGCTGGACCAGAAGGCCCTCGACAAGCGCGGGGAGCTTCAGCGCACCTCCAACGAGAAGGTCCTCGTGAAGCTCCACAGGAACCCGTTCGTCCTAGCGACGGGAGCCTCGGAGACCGAACTGCTCGGGGACGTGAGGCACGACCCGTACGGCGGTCACGAGAAGCTCGGGACCCCCGCCTACGAGAGGATCGTGGCCGGATCGATCCACGAGGCCCACGAAGGGGTGCTGTTCATAGACGAGATATCCCATCTGGGCGATCTTCAGAGGTACATCCTCACGGCCATGCAGGAGAAGACGTTCCCCATCGTGGGGCGCAATCCCCAGTCGGCCGGGGCGAGCGTGAAGGTCGAGGACGTCCCCTGCGACTTCATCCTCGTCGCGGCATGCAACATACAGGACCTCGAGAACATCCTCTCCCCGCTCCGTTCCAGGATCATCGGCGGAGGGTACGAGGTACTGGTCGATGTCGCGATGAAGGACACCCCCCGCAACCGTGCGAAGTACGCGCAGTTCGTCGCACAGGAGGTCAACCTCGACGGGCACATCCCGCACGCTGATGTGGAGGCGGTGGAGCTCATCATCGAGGAGGGCCGCCGCAGGGCCAAGGAGGACAATGCCAACGGTGCCCTCACGCTCAGGCTGAGAGAGCTCGGAGGGCTCATCCGTGCGGCGGGGGACATCGCCGTCATGGAGGACTCGGAGCTGATCACGGCGGAGCACATCCGCAAGGCCCTCAGGCGCTCCAGGAGCGCGGAGGAGCAGATCCGCGAGAGGTACGGCTCCTACAACAAGGGTCTCGGAAAGGACGTCTCCTCCGCACAGAAGGAGAGGTCCTCCTACTACTATCAGACCGAACATCTTGATGACAACATGTTCAACTGACCCAAACCGCGGGGATCTCCCCGCATTCCTTTTCCGAGCGACATCCCTATTCCCTTATATCCGGAAGATCAATCCAGTCACTATGAAGGGGGCCGCGCTTCTGGGATCTCTGCTGATCTTGACCGTAGCCGTGGTTCTCCTCGCCCCGTCGTCCGAGGGGGCCAGTGACACGGACCCCCTGCCGCAGGACATCTACCCGGACGCGGACGTGATAATCAGCGAGGGGAAGAACGGCTGGGTCGTGGTCACCACGAAGGTCTCCGACGACCCGACCTATCGCACCAAGGAGGTACGTTCCGGGTCCAGCATCCGTCTCGTGGACTGGACCGATGTCGACGGTTCCATAGTCGTGGTGATGGATTCGGGGACCCTGAGGGACCTCACCGTCATCACCGTCGACAGGGTGGTCAAGTCGCCGAAGCCCGTTGACGTAGAGTTCACGATGGTCTCCGGCGAGGTGTCCACGCTCACGATGGTCTCATCATCACAATCACTGAGCTCCTCGCTGCCTTCATCGTACTTCAATGCCTACAAGGCCATCGGCTCTCTGGAGGTCTCCATATGCGGTGATGTGGGCACGTTCAACGCCTGCGATTCCCTGATAGCCGTGAGCGAGATGTCTCTGAACGTCGGGGCCTCCGCGACCGTCGACCGCCTGTACACGACCGGATCGGACGGTTACTTCGTCGCAGTGGATGTCGAGGTGACCGGAGGGACCATAGGCTACATGACCAATCGTAGCGCGGTGGTCGGTACGCTGGACTATCATTTCCGCACGGGGAGTGTTGACTATCTGTCCCTTGGAGCGGACACCGAGGGAGGTTCCGGGTACTACCTCAGCAATATGTGGACGTTCTATGTGATGAGGGACTTCTCCGTGTCCATCGATGACGCGTTCGGTATCAAGAGGGTCATCGTGGGGGGAGGCATCATAGATCCGCCCAGCGTCCTGTGCAACGGGGAGGAGCCGGAGGTCATACTTTCCCGCAACATAACGTTGGACGTCCGCAACCATCAGCTGGACCTGGAGTCCTGTTTCATAGTGTCCGAGGACCGTGCATTGCGTCTGGGGGGATACTCCCTCGGGTCCAGCGTCTCCAACGCCGAGATCAGGGAGACGTACTATCAGACGTATCAGAGGCTCCCGATCTACGGGGATGAGGGCATATGGTCCGGTTTTGGCGGAGCCGTGGTCCTCGGAGGGACGAACCTGTACTCCTCCTCGAACATCTATGTCCCCAACAACTCCGATCTGGTCGTCGATGCCGGCGGGCACCTGGTCAATTCCGGCGACATCATGCTCGTCGGGAACCTCCTGATAGACGGCAGGGTCTACAACTCCGGGATCATCGAGAAGCAGTCCGGAGGGTCGATCGAAGGTGAGGTCTCAGGGGACGGGTACATCGCATCATGCATATTCGCTCGTCCGAACGAGGGGACGATCAACATAATGACGGTGGAGGATTCGGCGATCGTGATAAGGTCGACATCGGGCGACATAGAGTTCCAATCCGCCACCATGAGGTTCAATGATGCCGGGGCGAAGATCATCGTGGTCTCCGGCGATACCCCGATAGTCAACTCCATGCTCCTGGCCGCGATCTCGGTGATCGACGGGGAGGACCGCGAGAAGACCTGGATGATACATCTGGAAGGGTTCGGGACGGATTACGGTATGTTGGTGACCATGAGCGTGTCCATCCCATCGGGCTATGTCCCGATCATCACGGATTCCATGGGCAATACGGTCGAGGTCACCGAGTACTCGTACAACTATGTGACATTCGTTGCGAACGGGAGCGGGGAGTACGCGTTTAATGCGATACCCGAGAGCGAGGTCAACAAGTTCGAGCTCGGTGTCAAGGGGAATGCGATCATCGCGTCGGCCATCGTCATCATAGCGGCGGTGGCCGTATACATGCTGCTGAGGCGTGACTGAGGTCCATGCACATCCTGACCCCGGCACCACCGTCGGTGTAGAGGTTGGGCAGGCGTCCGGTCGTCCTGAACCCCTTGCTCTGATAGAACCGGATGGCGCTCAGATTCGTCTCCCTGGTCTCGAGCTGGACCCGCGATATCCCGTTCGCGGCGCATTCCTGTATGAACGATCCGATGAGATCGGAACCTGCACCCAGGCCTCTGAACCTGGAGTCGATGGCCAGAAGGGTGATTGTGGCCGCACCATCCTGCATTATGTAGCTGCTGAGGGCTCCGACCGTCTCTCCGGTCAGTGTCGTGGCGACGAACTGCCCCCTTGGCCATTGGAGCATGAAGAACTCGATGGATTCGGGGGCGAAGTATTCGTCGAGGTTGGTGTTGTAGATGCGGTACATGGCGGGCACATCGGCGCCGCCGGCGCGCCTCACCATGATGAAACCGCTCATCTGTTCACGCCTTTGATTACCGCTGCGACGATCCCGAGGATCACCAGTATCCCTGCGATTATGTAGTACAGATAATCGTTCAGTATCGTGGATATGTCCGAGGTGTCGGTGGGATCCCCTACGACGTAATCGAACGATGCGCTCTTGGTCAATCCGTTCGAATCGGTCACGGTGACCTTGAATGTGTGCTCCCCATCGGTTGGTTTAGCAGCTATGCGCGGTGTGTTGGTGGTCCAGGTGTTTGAACCGTCTCCAAGGTCCCACTCGTATGTGTATTCATTGCCTTCGGGTGTCACTTTTACGGATACTGTGATCTCCTGTCCGGATTCATAACTTGAGGATTTCTCCGTGAATTGGATGTTAAACCCGTCATGTGTGTAGTATCTATCGAAATCAGCAAGGAATGCTGTCGTAAAATAGTCCGACACTCCTTCCGAATGGATGGCCACGGCCACCTCTCTGTTGTTGAAGAACGAGTTATCCGTCCAATTCACGGATGATACCCACGCGGTGTCATCGGATATTATCCCCTTGTTATGGAGAGTGGGCTTGTCCATTGCTGCAACCTTGATGTTCGTCTTCAGGTTGAGGGAGTCCACTACCGGTTGTATCTTATCTTTCGAGGTGAAAATGATCCGTGTGTCTACAGTGTCGGCCTTTTGATCGAACATGTATAACGGTGTATCTTCCGTCTCATGGTCCATATAGGTGCTTCCAAGGTCCATTTGTTGAGAGTAGAGCCTCGTGGTGGCAACATTGCTGTAATGTTCCAAGGCGGCAAATGAATTGTCATTGGAAAGAATCGGAGTTACCTTTGCAGAATACGTTTCCCATTGTCCTTTCCCTACTGGTACATACTCTATCGATTTGGGTTTGGCATTGGGGTATTCCTCGATGAATGGTTTCACATCGCCATATGCATAATCCGAATCGTGTTCGAACACATCGGTCATGAACGTAGCGTATTCGACACTCTCGATGATCGCACCCCATCCGCGATTCCCATCACTGCTCCCTTGATACGGGTCATCATCGATAGAACCGTTCATATTGGATGGAATCCAATTCTCTGAAGTGACTATTGTCTTATAGCCATCTATGATGGCTAGTTTGGCATGGTCGAACGCGTAGCGGTTGGATCCCGTGTCGCTGACGCCTATGAGTCTTACATCCCCGCCCAGGTCCACAAGCTTTCTTAGCCCGCCAGCTACCTGTGTGATCGGATCATAGTCTCCCAGCGTGCCTCCTTCCAATAAGATCTTGATCTCAATGTCTTCAGATGCCCTCTCACACAATAGAGCGACGACGTTGGGACTCGTCAGCATGTAGATCTCGATATAGATGCTCTTTTTAGCACTGCTTATAGCATCGTATATCGGTATCCCGCCACTGTCTGGGAACAGGAAAGGCGTCACTTTGGCATCATATTGTACATATGCGTCGAATTCGAAGTTTGTCCGACCGTATACCATCCAATCTTCGGCACTGTCGGTATCACTGGTTCCGATGCGTTGGATCCAGCAGTTGGACATCTTGTCTGAGCTGTTGCCAATCCAGTACGGCTTGTCCTTGATGATCTTATCTCCGTAGCACACGGAATCCAATACCTTGAATCCTGAGGATCCCGCATCCACCAGATAGACATCGTCTCCGTTTTTGGAGAGTGAGAAATTCCTATACACCTCGATCCCAGGATTCTTCTTATCCCCATCGAAGAAGACTATGTTCTCCTGGTTGCAGAAACGATCAGTAGACGACCAATCCGAGGCTATGGCCAGGGTCTCGCCGGGTCTGACTATTATGGATTCGGAGAAGGATATGATGCCTTCGTTCCCAGAACGGGAGGGCATGTCTGCAATCATGTACTGTTTCATGTCGACATCGGTCGAACCATAGTTGTGTACGGCAACGCCAGTTATCTTCTCACTGGTATTGGGATATATCTGGTATAGCATCAGCCCGTCCATCTCTTCCGCAGCAGCGTCGGACTCTGCGAAGGACAGGGGGCATAGGACCGCCATCGCGACTACGATGAGGGCCACGGATCTACCGAGTGCATCCATGTTCGTGAATGCATGTCGGATGGTAAAAGGTATCGCCCCCGTTCCCAGGGGCTTATTATTCAAGCGGTTTGTTCCACTGCAGCGGCAACCTTGGGACCGTCACGATCCCCGGTCCTGAGGACCCTCATGGCGTTGGCGATGGCGATTATGGACACTCCGACATCGCCGAACACGGCGAGCCACATGTCCGCGTAGCCGACGAGGGCCAGTCCCATTATGCCGAACTTGACCGCGAGGGCGAACACGATGTTCTGGATCACTATGCGGTTCACCTTCTTCGACAGTCCGATGCACCGGGGTATCTTCGAGGGGGAATCGTCCATTATGACCACGTCCGCGGCCTCTATCGCCGCATCGGAGCCGAGGCCGCCCATGGCGATGCCGACGTCCGCACGTGCCAGCGACGGGGCGTCGTTGATCCCGTCCCCCACGAAGGCCACTGTCCCCCTCCCGTCGACCTCCGACATTATCCTCTCCAGCTCGGTCGTCTTGTCGGAGGGGAGGAGCTCGCACAGGACCTCCCCGATGCCTACGGCGTCCCCTACGCTGCTGCATATGACCCTCGTGTCCCCGGACAGCATCACGACCCTCTCGACGCCCACTTCCCTGAGCTCCTCGACGGTCCGCGGAGCATCCTCCTTGATGACGTCCGAGACGACTATGTGTCCCAGGTATCTGCCGTCCTTCGCGACGTGGACGTTCGTTCCTGCGACCTCCTCGTCGCATGCCTCGATGCCGTGTTCCGCCATCAGCCGGCCGTTCCCGACGATGTACTCCGAATCGGATATCCTGGCATAGACGCCCTTCCCCGCGATCTCCCTGGACTCGGATATCCTGGACAGGTCGGTCTCCCCGTTCCCGGCACGGCGTATGGACTCGGATATCGGGTGGTTCGAAGCGGACTCGGCCAGGGCGGCGATGTCCACCAGCTCGTCCTCCTCCATGTCGATCGGATGGACCTTCGATATCTCGAAGCGCCCGTGGGTCAGCGTACCCGTCTTGTCGAACACCACCGTCCCGACCCTGGACAGGGACTCCATGAAGTTCGCGCCCTTGATCAGGACGCCCATCCTGGATGCCGCCCCTATGCCGCAGAAGTAGCTCAGAGGGACGGATATCACGAGGGCACACGGGCAGGACACGACGAGGAACGTCAGGGACCTGTAGACCCATGTGGTGAAGTCATAGCCCAGCAGTGTCGGCACCACGGCTATGACGATCGCCGCACTCACGACCGCTGGCGTGTAGTACCTCGCGAAGCGCGTTATGAACCTCTCGGCCGGGGCCTTCCTCATCGAGGACTCCTCCACAAGCTCCAACACCTTGGACACAGTGGAGTCCTCGTATTCGGAGGTCACTTCCACCGTGATCTTCGACGACAGGTTCACCGTTCCCGAGACGACCTTCTCGCCCGGCATGACATCCCTGGGCACGGACTCGCCGGTCAGTGCGTGGGTGTCGATGGACGTGTATCCGGACACGATGGTGCCGTCCAGAGGGACCTTCTCCCCGGGGAGGATTTCTATCGTCTCGCCGACCCTGACCTCGTCCGGGCCCACCGTCTCTGTCCTACCGTCCCTGATCACGTGAGCATAGTCCGGCTGTATGTCCATCAGGTCGGCGATCGACCTTCTCGTCTTTCCGACGGCCCTCTTCTCGAACCATTCCCCTACCTGGAAGAACAGCATGACGGCCACAGCCTCCGGATACATGGATATCGCGAACGCTCCCAGGGTGGCTATGGTCATCAGGAAGTTCTCGTCCAGGACGTTCCCCTTGACGATGTTCCTTCCCGCGCTGTAGACGACGTTGTACCCGACTATCAGGTAGGATGTGCCGAAGACCGCCAGCTGGACCAGCGTGTCGGCACCCATCATGTAATGCAATATCAGACCGAATGCGAACAGCGCGCCTCCGGCGATCAATCTAATCTCAAGACTCTTCATAGGGTCACTTGATCCTCACTATCGTGACGTCGCTCTCGATCTTCTTCACTATCCGGGAGACTTCCCTCACTATGTCCTCGATGTCGTCCTCGGCCGCCTCTATGGACAGCTTCTGCGTCATGAACGACAGGCCCGCGCTCTCCACCCCGTCGATCCTCTGGACCTGGTCCTCGATCTTCGCGGCGCAGTTCGCACAGCACAGGTTCTCCAGTTTGAGTATGGCCTTCATCATATATCACTTGAACAATTGAACAACTGTTCAATATTTAATCATAGCGAAGGCATCGACGGGGTGAAAGGTCCGTTACCCTCCTTTCGAGGTCGTTGTCCCTCATCCTGTGGATGAGATACAGTCCTGTGAAGACGAGCGATGCCAGGATGAAAGCCCCTCCGACATACCCTATGCAATCCACGGAGGCGGTGTCCGTGACAAGCCCCCCTATCATGGATCCCGATGCGATCCCAACGTTGAATATCCCTGAGAAGAGCGACATGGCTATGGCGGTCGCATCGGACGGGGATGCCTTCAAAGCCTCGTTCTGGAACGCCACGTTGAAAGAGGTGGCGAACATCCCCCAGAGCGCACAGACCACGATGACGAGGATGACTGACCCTGCGGAGGCCCTGAGCAACAGAAGGCACATGGCGGCTCCACCGATGGCCGTCATGATGAACCTGTATCTCGTCCTGTCGTAGATCCTGGTGAACAGGATGCTGCCACCGATCCCTGCAAGACCGAATATCGTGAGGACGACCGTGATCATGTCATCCGACATCCCGGACACCTGACCGAGGAACGGCTCTATGTAGCTGTATCCCGTGTAGTAGCCGGTGACATACATCGCCACAAGGATGTAGATGCCAAGGAGCACCTTGTTCCTGAACAGTTCCGGGAGCCTCTTGACGGTGAACGTCCCCGGGTTCTCCAATCTCGGAAACACCGTGACGAGGAGGGCCAGCGCCAGGACGGCTATGATGGCGATCGCGATGAACGACATCCTCCATCCCAGCGAGAGTCCGATTATCCTTCCCAGGGGCAGTCCTATGATCATGGCTATGGACGTCCCCGCCGCTATGGTGCTGATCGCAAGCTTCTGATACTGGGGTGCCACGACCCTGACCGCGAGAGGAGATGCTATGGACCAGAATATGGAGTGTGAGACGGCGACGCCGAGACGGGACACCACCAGCATCCAGTAGCTGCCGGAGATCCCCGACAGGAACTGGAATCCCGCGAACATCGCGACGCACATCAGGAGCATCCGGCGGTACTCCATCTTCTTGAGGAGCAGCATGATCGGAAGCGAGAGTATGGCCACCGTCCACGCATAGGTCGATATGATCAGTCCGGCCGTCGCTTCGGATATCCCGAAATCGGAGGCGATGTCGGTCAGGAGTCCGATCGGCATGAACTCCGACATGTTGAAGATGAAGACGCCGATCGTTATCCCAATCAGGGGCAGCCACTGTTTCAATGCCATCTGAGTCGGCACCTGCTCTCTCAGGCTGGAAGATAAACGTTGCGCAGATACCAGAGAAGGGATATCGATTAAGGTGTTTTCCGGGATGGGTCGCCATCCCTCAGATCTTGGATATGAGGTCGCGCAGGACCTGTTCCGGATCCTTGGCCTTGACGACCCCGGAGGCGAGCAGCACCCCGTTGGCACCAAGATCCATGGATGCTTTGACATCGTCCCCTGTTTTCACGCCCGCCCCGCAGTACACGAGGACCTTCGGGTCGACGGCCTTCACGGCATCCACCGTTCCGCTGACGATGCCCGGGTCCGCCGATGTGACGGAGACGTTCCCTCCGATCAGTGCCGGTGGTTCCACCGCGACGGCATTCGGGTGGAATCCTGCGAGGTCCGAGGCCTCCTCGGCGGTCTCCGCGCAGATGCATGTGTGGAGCTTGAGTGCGGAGCACATCTCCACGATCTTCCCGATGTCGTCCTTGGGTATTCTGTGCTCGGAATGGTTGACTAACGTCCCTGCGACGTCCGTCGAGTGGAGCATGGACGGCGTGACGAATCCCGTCCCCGGTCCGGGAGGGAGAGGGTCCACGCTCTGCGCGTAGACCGGCATCTCGAGGATCCTGGCGATGGCTCCGAGCCAGAGGTGCGGAGGACATACCGCCATGGGCACGCCCGACTCGCTGGAGACCTTCTGGCAGGCCTTTGCGAGGCGGAAGGCCCTGTCGCCCTCCGCCTCCTGGTAGGCCTTGAAGTTGATCACCACGACGGGTGCTTTCATCAGAGGTCCTCGAAACGGGAGGTCAGGTCCTTGAGGACCTCGGGCCTGGAGGTGTACTCCATCTCCTCGGGTCCGAGGATCGAGGGCATGAACGGCCCCTGGCTCCTGATGAACTTGCTCGCCCTCACGGCGTTCTGCCTGGCGAGGTCGAACGTGTCGCTCTTGAAGAAGTCGACGGGGATGTGCTCTCCGCCCTTGGCTCCCATGGACTCGAGGCCCTGGAACTTACCCTCGTTGAGCTGGAATCCGAGGCAGCAGATTCTGGGGGGTCCGTCGAAGTAGACGGGGTCGGAGTCCTCTGGGGAGCAGGGATAGAACGCTCCGTAGTGGGATCCCCTCATCCATCCTGCGACGAGCATGGTGTTGACGAAGGGCTGGGTGTACTCTCCCACGGAGGGGAGTCCGGACTGGCAGCGGCAGACGCACACGGGGTCGTCCTTTCCGATGTACTTTCCGGCGGTGAGGTTCAGCTTGTCGGTGGAGACGACGACGGCAGGTCCGAGGCCGGCCCTGGACTCGATCCTCTTGATCGCGTACCTGGACGTGTCCCCGAGCAGGCTCAGGATGCTGAGGGTCTCCTCAGGGGAGGACATGACGACCTTCTTGCTGCCGATGACATCCTGGATCTCGACATCGAATCCCTTCTTGGCCCTGGCATCGACGACCAGTCCGGTGGTGGTGAACGGGTCGAGGAAGATCCTGGACAGGGGGAGGGTGTACGCGGAGGGCTCGGTCTTGTCCGCGATGAAGAACAGCATGGGCTCGGAGCCCCTCTCGACGAACGACATCTCGGCGGAGCCGGGTCCGGCTCCCTTGACGTTCCCGGAGAACGCATCGGTCAGGATGTCCTGGCCGGCGGCGTAGAGTTTCATCGACTTTGCGATCTTGGCTGCCTTCTGGAAGCACTCCCAGGCGGCGCCGTGGACATCCTTGTTGCCCTCGCCCTTGTAGTGGGACATGAACAGGTTGATGTCGTCTCCGACACGGGTGACATAGAAATCCTCGATGACTCCGGCCTTCTGGGTATCCTTGAGGATGTCCCTGGCTGCCTGCATCATATCGGGGTGGGGCCTGGAGTGGCCGACAACGGATCCGATGTCCGCCTTGATGACGGACACTGTAACTTTCTCTTCGGACATTTTCACACCTTTATGAGAAATATGACTGAGACTCTTTATTGAAAGCCTCTATAATAAAGGTGCGGGGTTCGTTTAGGAGCATGTCGCGTATATGGCACGGTTATTCGGCATTTTTTCCATGTGCCAGCCTTTTAGAGCTGTTCCCGCGGCCCGGATCGCCCGCCCCCGGGGACGGAATGCATTAAGAGTTATGGGGTCTACGGGGACCCATGACCGACAAGATGACCCTGGTGCTCCTCCGTCACGGCGAGAGCGTATGGAACAAGGAGAACCTTTTCACGGGTTGGACCGACGTCGAGCTGTCCGAGAAAGGAGTCTCCGAGGCCAAGGCCGCGGGACAGACACTGAAGTCGGAGGGATTCGATTTCGACATCTGCTACACCTCGTATCTGAAGAGGGCCATTCACACCCTCCAGCTCGCCCTCGACGAGATGGACCGCGCATGGCTCCCGGTGGAGAAGAGCTGGAAGCTCAACGAGAGGCACTACGGTGCGCTCCAGGGTCTCAACAAGTCCGAGACCGCCGAGAAGTACGGGGAGGACCAGGTAAAGGTATGGAGAAGGTCCTATGCGACCTGCCCCCCTGCCCTGGAGCCGTCCGACGAGAGGAATCCCGCGTCCCAGGTCCAGTACCGCGACGTGGATCCGGAGGACCTTCCCCTGACGGAATGCCTCAAGGACACCGTCGCCCGCGCGTATCCCTACTTCGAGGAGGTCATCAAGCCCAGGATGGTCGCAGGGGACAGGGTGCTCATCGCGGCCCACGGCAACTCCCTGAGGGCGCTCGTGAAGATGTTCGACGGGATGTCCGACGACGAGATCACCGGTGTGAACATCCCCACCGGCGTCCCGCTGGTCTACGAGTTCGACAGGGACTTCAACGTCATCTCCAAGAGGTATCTGGGGGACCAGGAGGCCCTCCAGGCGAAGATGGACGCGGTGGCCAATCAGGGAAAGAAGAGATGAGGTCCCCCGGGGACGGACGTCTCCCGTGACCACACTCGTCAAACCATGCGGGAACGGTCCTGGGGGCTTCCGGCCCCGGCCTCGTTCCTCTTATATACGCGCGGGGTATCCCGCGGATTATGGCAATCGTCAAGAAATCCTCAGAGGTCACCGTCTCCGACGGTACCGTCGCCGTAGGCGGCTGGGTCCAGGACATCAGGAACCTCGGAGGTATCTCCTTCATCACCATGCGCGACAGGTGTGGCACCTACCAGGTGACCATGCCCAAGAAGAAGATCGACCCGGAGCTCTTCTCCATGCTCACCGGGCTGTCCAGGGAGACCGTCGTGCGCATCGAGGGCGAGGTCAAGGAGAGCAATCAGACCGCGACCGGGTGGGAGATTATCCCTTCCGCCGCGGAGGTCATCTCCCCTGCCGGCGTCCCCCTTCCCCTGGGGGTCGTGGACAAGGTCAACGTCGAGATGGACACCCGCCTCAACCACCGCTTCATGGACGTCCGCAAGCCCGAGGTCAAGGCGATCTTCGAGCTGAAGTCCCTGATGGTCGACCTCATCGAGGAGGCCGTCCGCGAGATGGGATTCACCCGCGTGTACACTCCCAAGATCGGGGCCGCCGGTGCCGAGGGAGGGGCGGAGCTGTTCAAGGTCCAGTACTTCGACAGGCCCGCATACCTTGCCCAGTCTCCCCAGCTGTACAAGCAGATCCTCATGTCCTCCGGGCTCGACCAGGTGTACGAGATCGGCCCCGCGTTCCGTGCGGAGCAGTCCAACACGAACCGTCATGTGACGGAGTTCATCTCCTTCGACGGCGAGATGTCCTGGATATCCTGCCAGGAGGATGTCATGCGCGCGATCGAGCAGGTCGTCGACCACGTGCTGACCGGGCTCAAGGAGAGGGGCGCCAGGCAGCTGGAGGTCATCGGGAAGGAGATCAACGTACCCGCAAGGCCCTACCCGATCCTCACCTACAGCGAGTGCCTCGCCATAGTCCAGGCCGCCGGACTCCTCCTCAAGGAGGGCGACGACCTCGGGACCGAGGGCGAGAAGATCGTCGGCGAGCACATGGCCGGGAAGGGATGCGACCTCTACTTCATCGCGGAGTATCCCGAGGAGGCTAAGCCGTTCTACATCATGGAGAAGGACGGCACACCCTACTCGTTCAGCTTCGACCTCGACTTCAAGGGACAGGAGATCTCGTCCGGAGGCCAGAGGGAGCACAGGTACGACAGGCTAGTGGAGAGGATGCAGAAGAAGGGTCTGGATCCCGAGGACTTCGAGTTCTATCTCGAGGCGTTCAAGTACGGGATGCCCCCGCACGGAGGATGGGGGATCGGCATCGAGAGGATGCTCGTGAAGGCCCTCGACCTTCCCAACATCAGGGAGGCGATCCTCTTCCCCAGGGACCCTGCAAGGCTCTCCCCCTGAAACCTCTCCCCGGCCTCCGGGCCGGGATTAGTTCTATATCCGTCCGCCCATCCACGTCCGATGATGGCGGATGTCAACGGCGTGTCGATCCACTACGAGGTCAAGGGGTCGGGCCCGGCATTGATGATGTTGCATGGCAACTCCGAGGACCTGACGATGTTCGACGAGGCATCGGAGGTCCTGAAGGAAAGGTTCACCGTGTATCTCGTGGATTCCCGCGGACATGGGCGCAGCTCCCCTCCGCCGGATGGGGAGTACCACTACAGCGACCTTGCGGATGACCTTCACGCCCTGATAGTGCACCTGGGGGTGGAATCCCCTCTGATCTGCGGATACAGTGACGGTGGGATCGTCGCGCTCCTACATGCGATCGAACACCCGGACATACCGTCCGGGATCGTCGTCTGCGGTGCCAACACGAGTCCGTCCACACTCAAGGGATTCGGGATGTTCCTCCTCAGGATGAGCAAGGGGAAGGGGGACCCGAGGCTCAGGATGATGCTGTGTGAGCCCGACATATCCAAGGAGGACCTGTCCAGGATCGCCTGTCCGGTGCTTTCCGTCGCTGGGAGCAGGGATTGCGTGAAGCGCTCCGACACGGAGTTCATCGCATCCTCCGTACAGGACGGCAGGACCATCATCGTTCCCGGGGCGGACCATGGGAGCTACGTCATGCACAGCACGGTCGTCGCGGGGATCATCCTGGACGAGTTCGGAACCGGCCTCCGAGGGGGTTTTCGGTGACCCCCCGAATCCCCTTATATACACAGCATCGAATCAGCATCCCGAAGGGATATGGCACCACCGGGAGACGTCTACGAACGTGAGCTGAAGGCACTTCTTGCAGGCGATGAGAAGGCCCTGTCCAAGATGGTCAAGACCTGCAATGCGATGGAGACCGCCAACTACAACACGATGCTCAGGGACCCGTTCCTCGTCATACGTGCGGCAGGCTCCCTCGGGGTGGACCTCGTCGCACTCAGATGGGATTTCTCGTTCCCGATCGAGGTGAAGAGCTCGTGTGACGACGTCATGCACTTCAGCAAGAACCAGAGGCTCTCCGAACAGGCGGATACTATGCTCTCCGACTGCTGCCGTTCGCACCTGGTCCCGATATACGCGTACAGGCTGAAGTCACAGCGCGGGGACCCGTGGAGGCTGTTCACGATCCCCACGGACCACCAATATCGCGGACGTCACGGTGTCCTGTACAGGAGGATCCCCAAGCTGGAGGTGTCCAACAGCGGGTTCTACATAATGCGGTGGGAGGACGGCATGAAGCTCTCGGACTTCATGGCGTACACGGGGATGACGGACTATTCCCAGGAATGAGGGGGACCCCGTCAGGACTCATAGGGCTCATCATCGAATCAGCCTAGGTTCATCATCACTCGGACGATCCCGTCCCGGGATACGCCGCCTACGTTTTCAATCTTGCCTAGGCCATGGTCTGACGGGTGCGATGCGGTCCTGCGACTGACCGTCCCGGATCAGCGGCGACCTCTGCCGCCCTTCTTGCGACCGCCGTTGGCGAAGTTCCTTCCGCTCTTCCCGGCGGGATGCTTGTTGGTGTAACCGTCGTCGATGAAGATCGATTCGAACGTGGCAATGTCGCCCTTGCTCTCGTAGTGCGAGCGGAGGAACTCCTTGGCCTCCTCGTCGCCGCAGACCTTGGCGAGCCATTTGACCGACGGAAGCGTGGGGTTGTCGCCCATCGCGACGTACAGCTTGGCCGACTCCAGGTCCGCGCCGACGTCGTGCAGGGCATAGACGAGCTGCTTGCACTGGCGCCTCTCGTCGCTGGCCATCGCGACGAGGGCGTCCCTGCACTCCTCGCAACCTCCGCGGAATCCTCTCTTGAGCCAATCGAACTCGCTGAGCCCTCCGAAGGCCCTTCCGACCTCCAGGATCCTCTCGCTGTTCCCGTTGCAGTACTCGTCCAGGTACGTGTGGTCCTCGCCGTCATATGTGCGGACGAGGCTCGCGACATCCCCTCTCGCACTGTAGACGGACGCGAGGAACCTCTTCACATCCCTCCTGTTCTGGACGGGCTTCAGCTCCTCCAGCGCGTCGTCGGACCCTGCCTTGACAGCGTTGATCATCGATTGGATCCAATCCTCCTCGTTGACCTGCATCTTCTTCGCGCCCAGATATTTCCCGAAGGGCGTCTCGGAGATACCGAGCTCGGGCGCCATGGACACGATGGTGGCCGTGAACTCCGGCATACCGCTCCTGAGATAGTCCTCCTCGGTGCCGTCCCTGTATGCATCCAGGTAGCCCTTCAGGAACTCTGCCTCCGGGAATGTCTCGGAAAGCTTGTCGAGCCTCCTCTCAGCATCCGTATCACCTTTCATGGCCTTCACGAACGTTGTGCGGACGGACTGTCTCAGCTTGTTGCGCTCATCGTTCCTCTTCAGGTAGTCGGAGGCCTTGACAGACTTCCTCTTCCTGGCCAGAAGCTTCAGGCCGTCGGTCACCATCTCCTCGTTGGAGATCATGGCGGAGGCGAAGATGTCAACCATCCCGTCCTCGCCGTCGACCTCGTCCAGACGTATCTTGCAGTAGATGGCGATCACGTTGCCGCTCTGGGCCGCACAGTCTAGGAATCCCCTGTCGTAACCATCGTCCAGCGTGATGCAGATGTAGTCGAAGAACATCATCAGTTCATCGGAACAGGATGATGCCAGCCTTCCCCTGATGGTCTTGAACTGGTCGCGACCCGCATCGCGGAGCATGCGTTCCATGTTGTTCCTGCATCCGCCGCTCATCTGGACGGCACCGTTCAGATACAGGATCATGGCCAGGTCGGACCTGCCGTTGTTCTCGCAATCTATCCCTTTGAAGAGGATCTTCTGGGGAGTGGACGGGATCGTCAGCTTGGACTCCTGTTCGGCGGTCTCGTCCCTGTCGCGCTTCTCGGAGCGGTCGTCGCCGCGAGGCCTGCGGTCATCCTTCCTGTATCCGCGGTCGTCTCTCCTGTCGCCGCGAGGCCTGTCCCCGTATGGTCTGCCTCCGCGGTCCCTGCGGTCGTCGGACCTCGGTCTGTACTCCCCCTTCTGTGTGCGGTCCTCTCTGTCCGATCCGTTGTCATCCCTGGGTCTGCGGCCCCCGTCATGAGGTCTGTGACCATAGGGTCTGTCCCCGTCCCTGTGGCCATGGTCTCCGGACCCTTCCCCATCCCTAGGCCTGCGGTCCTTGTTGTAGGGTCTGTGCTCGCGATCCCCATCACGTGGCCTGTACTCCCTGTTTCCAGGTCCACGGCCCCTCTTCCCGTCCTTTGGACCGTGACCCCTATAACCGCCATCCTTCGGGCCGCTGCCACCCTTTCCGTATGGTTTTTTGGCTCCGTGGCTGTGATTCCTGTCGCTGGTCCTGTTGTCCGGTTGGTCGGGGGTCATGAGATTCCGTTGTCCACACGCGAACCCCTTTATTAGGGTATGGGATGGGAGATGGGATCATCTTCTGTGGTACGATGTCATCGGATGTCAATGTACGGGCCAGAAGGAACTCATGGACACGAGCCGGATTATGCATGAAGCGCGGGGAGAGGGATTTGAACCCCCGAGGAGAATCCTCCACCGGTTTTCAAGACCGGCGCCGTGGGCCGCTTGGCTATCCCCGCTCGAGTCGGCGATTGTCGTTTCGGTTATAAATCTATTCAACCGGCGATCGTGTCCGCCGGATGTCCGTCCTTCGATTCGGGAGGCCAGATGCGGTCCACGAGCTTGGACATCACGGCGAACCATGTCGCCTCGACGACCAGCGAGACCACGCACGGGAGGACCGCATCGGGCATCGTGGTGGCGAACAGCGCCATCGTGAGCGATATGGACATCCCGGAGTTCTTCCACACCGCCATGACGAGGTAGACCATGCCGTCCTCCCTCCTGATGCCCATCCTCCGGAAGAGGAACACGAGTATGATGCCGAGGACGAACGTCCTGAGGACGCAGGCCACGATGAGATACAGCACGACGTCGAAGTCGTTGAAGATGAAGTCCCTCCTGCTCCCAAGCCCTATGAAAACCATCAGGAGCATCATCAGGTTGATGAAGACGCTCTTGAAGCCTCTGGGGAGGTGGAGCCTCTTGATCCCGAAGGAGAGTCCGAAGGGCACTGCGATGAACAGGACGATGTACTTGAGGATCTCCAGCGGGTCGACCGCGTTCCCCAGGAGGACCTTCGTGATCAGCGGTGTCAACCCGATCGCGCACAGGTAGACCGCCGTCAGGGAGAGGACCGACATCTTCGCGTCACCCCTCATCACCAGCGAGGCCACGACGACGGAGACCGCGCACGGCACGGATGACAGCATGACCCATCCTGTCCACAGGTGGTCGTCCTCTATGAAGAACAGTCCTGCGGCCAGGGTCAGCAGCGTGTTGATCCCGAAGCATGCCAGGACGCATGCGACTATCTTCCGGTCGTACGTCTTGAAGTCATGCCTGTTGAACTCGATCCCGTCGAGGGAGACCGCCATCTGGGCTATGAGGACTACCATCAGGATCGTGGCCGCCCACGGGTTGTCGAAACCGAACACCAGGGCGAGGACTATCCCCAGGAACACCCAGATCTTGATGTCGTAGAGGACGTTCACCATAGGCATGATGTCGCCGTCTATCTGGGCATCATATAAACGGGTTTCCGAACTACTCATCTGAAGAATGATGCGGCCTCGCCCACCGGGTCCCTCGTCGGCTTGGCGTCCAGTTCCCTTGCGAAGCGGGACGCGCGGTTGTCGAGTATGACGGCCATGCCCCTGTCAGTCTCCGTCCTTATGAGACGGCCGACGGCCTGCTTGATCTTCCTCTGGGCGGGGACCGCGGAGCAGTATGTCCACCCCTTTCCCGCACCGTACTTCGAGTCGAACATGTCGGACATGGCGGTGAGTTCGGGGGATGGCGGCGGGTAGGGGATCCCTACGACGATGGCGAAGCACAGCTCCTCTCCCGGGAAGTCGATGCCTTCGGCGAACTTCCCGCCCATCACACAGAACAGGACGCCGTCCCTGCGGGAGCGGAACGACGAGAGCGAGCTCCAGTTCCTCTGCATGGAACCCTTCCCGGCTTCTTCCCAGTACAGTTTCTTATCGATGTGCGACTCGAGATAGCCGCGCATGCTGTTCATCGACTTGTACGAGGTGAAGAACACCAGGGTGTTCTTCTCCACCGAGTTGCAGAGCTCTGCGATCGTGCGCTCGATCCTCCCCGATAGCGACGGGTCGTTCTGAAGGTCCTGCCATCTCATCGTCAGGTCCTCCGTGTAGACGACGCGGCGGTTCTCCGGCGGGAATGGCGACGGGTACTTGCGGAATGTGCAGTTGCTGGAGAGTCCGATCACCCTCGCATACTGGTCGAGCGGCTGGAGTGTCCCGGACATGTGCACCGTGCCCTTGGTGGAGTTGAGGAACATGGATATCTCGCGGGGATCTATGCAGCTGGCCCTGAGGTACTCCCCGTCCTTGTCCACCTTCACGGTGCGCACGAACCTCTCGGATGCGGTCTCGCACCAGGATTTGAGGAACACCGCGACCTCCTGTATCTCGGATATGTGCCTGTCCTCGGCCTCCATGAGGAGCTCCGTCCTCGCCTCGCCGAGGTCTATCAGCGTCTCGATGGCAGAGTCGAGGTCGGTCCGGCCCATGCCGAACTTCCCCATGATCCTGTCCTCCAGGACGTTCCCCTGGATCACAGCCGTGTCGTTCTTGGACATCGGAGGCACGAGCTCTATGGCTATGGACCTTATGGACGCCTTCAGGAAGGTGAGGAACGATTTCACGTCGACGTCTCCCCAGACCATAGGGGGGCGTTTGTACGTGGTGCATTCGTCTATGGCCGCATCCACCATGGCGCGGTCTATCCGGAAGGTCTCGCTCTCGCGTGCGGCATCAACGAGGTTGTGGGCCTCGTCCACGATTATCAGAAGGTTCTCGGGACATCCGACGCAGTCCAGGTTCGTCATCAGGCTGTCCCTTATGTCGGGGTCCAGGATGTGGACGTAGGGCGCGGAGACGACCTCGGCATCCTTCATGAGGAGCTTCTTCGCCTCGTACGGGCAGACCTGCATCCTGACGCAGTAGCTGTCGAGCTCGTCGGATGTGGGGAACTCCGTCCTGACGTAGCTCTCGATCTGGGGAAGGCACATCTGGATGCGGTCGAAGTACCTGCATCCCCCAGCCTTACCGTGCCTGCTCTTCTCCTTCGTGTCCTCGCACATCATGGAGAGGACGTTGGAAGGGATGGAGTCATAGTCCTTCACTCCGCGGAACAGGGGACAGGACTTGGCCCTGCCGGTGATGGCCACGCCGGTTATCTGTCTGATCTTGGAGATCGAACGCAGCTCCCTCATCACCTGGTCGCTCTGGGAGATCGTCCTGGTGAGGTACACTATCTTCTTCCCGGTGCGGGTCGCATGGTCGAGGCCGGCGGCCAGGGATATGATGGTCTTCCCGGTCCCGGTGCCCGATTCCATCACGAAGTGCTTCCCGGAGTCCAGGGCGGTGACCATGTCGTTGATGATATCGAGCTGGCACCCGCGGGGCCTGTAGGGCATGAAGGGTGCCTCGGGGATCTCCTCGATCGCCAGTACCGCATCCGGTGCCCTCTTCCTTTCGGATGAGAAGTCCAGCACCGACTGGTTGCTCTCCACCAGCTGGTCCAACGGAGCGCCGCACGTCCTGCACCTGACCTCGGCAGGGGAGACGAGCGCATGACACCTCGGACAGAACATTCCCATCATGCCGTGGCGGAGTCAGAACCCGTTGAAAATGATTTGGGCATGACCACAGTCGGATACCGGGCGCGGGGCCACCCTGGCTCTGGTCGCATGGGCATCCCTGCATCCAAGAGGTTCCTCGGTTCACGGATCGTCGTGGTTGTCCGGACCTTTCCTGCGTTTGGCCTTCTTGCAGCATGTGCTGGAGAAGTCCCCGAGTTCGGAGATGGCCTCCTGGTCCACGGCGTAGTAGTGCCATCTGCCCATGTCCACGCGTTGAAGGAGCCCGGCCTTGTAGAGGATGGAGACGTGATAAGACAGGTTCGACTGATAAGTGTCCATCTCTTCGGTCATAGTGCTGATTGAGAGTGTTCTTCCTTTGAAGTTCATGAGAATAGCCACTCTGCATGGGTCAGAAAGGGCCCTACCGACAGCTGCTATGCGCTGACAGTAACTGTCATCCATAATTATGTATCTAGTCTTAGATTTAAAGATTATAGTTTGGTTATGGTTGGCAATCAAACAGCGGAACGGACCTTCCTGATCTTCAGGGATGAGCGGAGGAACTCCTCCAATGACTGGGTGCAGTCCTCCTTCGGAAGTATGATCCCGGAGTTCTTCGCCATCATGATGTAGAACGCGACGTCGTTCTCGAGGACGGTGTAGACGTTGGAGAAGTAGTTGGACGCCTTCCCGTTGATGGTGGTCACGTCGACCCTGTCGGGGTAGAACTCGTAGTTGACGGTCCCCACGAGCTGCTCCTGCTGATACTGTGCCATCTCCGCCCGTCTGATGCCTTTCAGGGACATGTAGTAGTTGAGCACTCCGAGGACGGCCAGGGGGATGAAGAGGAACCACGAGCGGAACAAGGCGGACATCAGTGCCCCAAGCCCCACGTACAGCAGCATCGAGAGCACAAGCTTCCTGTTGAGACCGTTCTCCCTCTGGACGGTACGGTTGTAGTTGCGGTACTGGGACAGCGTATACGCCGTGGACACCTTGAACAGGGGCTCTTCCATCTCTGTCATCCTACTATCCTGAACTCCTCGCTGTCACTCTCGGACCTGTACCGGATGTGATGTTCGTCCAGTATCTGCCTGATCACTCTTACGTGTATCCCCAGTCCGACGTTGAGGAACTGGTTCTCGACCACCGTGCGGCCATCGTATTCGACGGTGGGGTGGAATCCGAGGGGCATGTGCCTGGTCTGGACCTGCATGGCATATATGTGTCCGTCCCTGTCGTAGATGGGGCCTCCGGACTGTCCTCTCAGCCCCGGTGTGGATGTCTCGACATACAGCTTGTCGTAGTTCCCATCGTTGGTCTTGCCCTGCATCACGTTGCGGGTGTGCATGCCCTCGTTCGGGAATATCATCTCCGTCCTCGGGAGGGGAGGTATGTGGAAGCTCCTGTTCTCCTCATCCCATGTGGACATGACGTTCATGAACGGGTATCCGGAGCGGCAGACACTGGTCCCGGGGCGGGGACGGTCCGGGCCGCAGAGGACGGGATACTCCCTCACCCATCCGGGATCGAACGGCTCCAGTCTCGCGACGGCGAGGTCGAGGTCCCTCACCAGAAGGATCTCGTTCTTCAGGCGCACGCCGTCCCATCCCCACCAGAACGAGTGGTTGATGATCAGGGACGAGTCCACCTTGATCTCCCCCTTGGGGGACCCGGGACGCGAGCTACGGGCATCATTCAGCTGCCTGATCTCCTCGACCTTCTTCAGGTCCGCCTGGTACTTCAGATAGGAGTCGAACATGTGTCCCGCGGTCATGATCCAGCCCTCGTCATTCAGGACGATGAACGTACCGCACTCCGTCGAGACCGACCTGTCCTGATGCCTGGTCGAGATGACGACTGGCCTGGAATACTCGGCCGCTTTAGCGCAGGCATCGGCGAACATACCCCCTGATTCCCGACTAATTATAATTAGCTGGCCATTGCCGGTATGCAATCCCCGACACATGCATGCCGAGCGTGCTGACGCACTCCATAAATAACGGTGCCGTATAGCCCATCGTGATTCAGATGATATCGAAGGAGGTCCAATATCGCATTTATGCTGGTACCAGCAAAAACGACTACACGGGTTGGATCAAGACCGATTCCCCAGACGGAAGCCCGGCTGTGGAGTTCTGGTCGCTGGATCTGGGTTCGGGGTTCTTCCTGGACAGGGTCACCAAGGAGGTCAAGGGAATCCTCGGGAAGAAGACCATCCGCGTCAACAGCATCCGTCGTGACATGACGGTGCAGGATCCCGACGGGGAGTACAAGGATCTCAACTTCAGCATGCTCTTCAACGTCAAGATCATGGTCTCCCCGGACGCCATAAAGTTCGATTCGGGGAACAACACGTTCGTCCTCCTGTCCAGGGAGCCTGCGGACTGGGACGACTTCTCGGAGAACGTCCCCAAGTTCGAGGACAAGGACATAGAGCAGAACTGGGCCAGCTTCTACTCCTGAGCGGGGACACATCGGCCCCGGTAATGTTTACCGGGGCCGAGAATTCTAAATAAGGCCCGCACGGAGCCTCCCCCATGGATGGCTTCGAGATATCCAGGATGGTATCCTCGTCTGCGGGGCAGCTGTATGATTACGTTTCGTTCAAGCAGTACGTCACGGACCCGCCGTTGGGGATGTCCGAGACCCAGGTGTCAGGCGTCGACGTTGGGGACGGCTATGCGGTCCTGTATCTGGCGGCCCGTCTGTCGGACGCGTCCGGACTGATACTGAGGGTCGACAGCGACCAGATCGACGAGGATGCCGCCGGGTTCACGAGATACGACGAGATCTCCAAGACGATAGTCATCCGTCCCGGGGAGGAGGTGCTCGGGAGGATCTCCGATGGGGCGAGGGTGAGCGTGCTCACCGACATGAAGTTCCTGATATCCGCCGTCCGTGAGTTCTATGAGCGCTACGGGGACATGATCCGCATACCCGATGTGCCGTCCGTGGATGCCATCCCGGTGTTCCCGACAGGTGCGGAGGCCAATGTCCAGCAGGTCGCCGCATCGCACGGGGTCCTGAAGAGTAGCATGTCCTATGTATGGGGAGCACCGGGTACGGGGAAGACGCAGTTCGTCCTCTCCTCGTGCATCCGCGGGTGCCTCGCCGCCGGGGAGAGGGTAGCTATATTCGCACCCACCAACAATTCCGTCGAACAGGTCCTCCGCGGTGTCCTGAGGGCGCTTCCGGAAGGGGAGTGTCCGGATGGCATCGTCCGCCTGGGGATACCCACACGGGACTTCCTCAGAGAGTATCCGTCGATGTGCGAGGACCGTCAGGCCCAGCGCAGACTGGACGACTGCCTCAGGTCCCTGGACAACCTGGAGGAGGTCCTGTTCGAGAGGGCATGCGACTCCGTACGTGACGACCTCGCGGCGCTCCTGCACATCGAAGCAGGATTCTGGGACCGTGACGACCTGGTAGGCTCCCATCCGGAGCTGGCAGGTCCGCTGGACTCCGTGCTGTCCGTCTGCAGGATGAGGTCGGACCTGTCCCTCATGTTGGAGGCCGACGATATCCCATTGTCCTCCAGGCTCTCCGATGTGTCCGACGGGCTGTATCACCGGCAACGGCCCGCCGCGTCGATATCGGAATACGACGACTGGTCAGACGGGGACATAGCCGAGAAGATCGCAGAGATCGGGGAGGAGGCGGATGCGTTCCGCTCCAGGACCACAGGCAACAGGATATCTGCGGCGACGATAGTCGCAGGGACTCCCCATCAGTTCATATCCCGCTTCCGTCCAAAAGGGTCTGCCGAGGACGGGAGGATGGAGTTGGACGTCGACCGCATCTTCCTGGACGAGGCCGGATACTGCGGACTGATCCCTGCCCTGACACTATTCAGCTGCGGGGTCCCCGTGTCCATGTTGGGGGATCACATGCAGCTTCCGCCCGTATCCCAGCTTGATCGCGAGGAGGTGTTGAAGGGCACCGCCGAGGGAAGGTCACTGGGCCTCTCGTTCCTGTGGGACCTCTCCGCGCTCCATTCGGAGGCCGTGCTGACAGAGCCGTTCGAGAGCCTGCGCGACGGGTTCCTGAACGGTGACGGCCCCGTATTCAGCATCACCTGTCGTCATGACCTGACATCCACCCACAGGTTCGGAAGGAACCTCGGTTCCGTACTCGATTCGTACGTGTACCACAACGGCGTCGCAGGATCGGGGGAGGGGAACCTCGGGATGTACTACATCGACGCCAAATGCGACAGGAGACAGAATCGGGAGAACAAGGGTGAGGCGATGGCGATCCGCTCGCTGATCGATGGGGAGCGCATGGACCCCGTCGACATCTGCATCCTGACCCCGTACTCGATGCAGTGTCTCGAGATCAAGAGGTGCATCCCCAAGAGGTATCACGATTGCGTCATGACCGTCCACGGCTCTCAGGGAAGGGAGTGGGACACGGTGATACTCAGCGTGGCGGACAACGGGACAATCTCGAGGGACGTGCCGTTCAGGTTCACCAGTTCGGAGACTGACATCGGGATGAAGGTCATCAACACTGCGGTCTCCCGTGCGAAGAGGAGGCTGATCCTGGTGTGCGACAGGGACTTCTGGATCGCCCGCGACGGGGAACTCCTGTGCGGGCTGTTGAGAGAATCAGAGAGATATGGGGCATGAGGCGGGCGTGTGCCCGCCTAAAGGGGTTCAGTCCTCTTCCTCTATGTTGAGGGCATTGAGGATCTGTCTGAGCTGGTCCTTGACGTCCTGGAGGCTGTTCCTGACCTCCGATACCTGGCTGCGAAGGGCGCGGCTGTCAGCCTCGAGGGCATCGATGCGCTCGTTGACCTTGTCATCCACCGCAGGCCCGGAGGCGGGCCCGTCCGTCTTCTCGGCTCTCATCTGCTTGGCGGTCTGGATGAGGGTCTCGCGCCTCTCGCGGAGGGAGGATGCCATCATCTGGAGCTTCTGCTTCTCGGACTCGTCGTCATCGATCTCCGCCTGCGCGATGCGGACCTCGATCTTCATGAGCTCGTCGGTGACGCCTTTGATCTCCGCGGACACGTCGTCCGCAGTCTCCAGGCGGCGCGCGGATGCGGGGAACGCCTTGGCCTCGGCCTCTTCCGCCGAGACGATCTCGAACCCTCCGGCATTGTGGACGGTGGCATTCATGCTCCTGTCGATGTTGGGGACGTCCAGGCCCGCCTTGATGAAGGCGTCCTCGATCTCCCTCTTCCTCGTCACGAGCTCCGATATCTTCTCCTTGACGCCGAGTATCTCGTCGGCCTTCTTCGCGGCCTCGGAGGGGGTGTCCGGAACGGCATCAACCATCGACTTCAGCTTTCTGTTGAGCCTTCCGACCTCGTTGTCTATGAACCTGAGCTCCCTGTCGTATTTGCTGGACGGCATCGTCAATCCTTCTTCTTCTTTTTCTTGTCCTTTTTCTTTTCCTTGGGCTTCTCCTCGGAAATCGATCTGAAGAGATCGTAAAGGTAGTCGTCGTAAAATATGATCTCCCCGAGCTGCTCCATCGCATACGGGTCCTCGAGCATCGCCTTGATCATCTGTTTGGATCTCAGTGCGGACTCCCCGATCTGGAGGCACATGTCCTCGACGACCCCATCGCAATAGTCTGCGCGAAGCTCCTCGGCCTCCTGCTCGTTCTCCAGGTCGTCGGCTGATAGGCCGTCGAGGTAGTCCGAGTAGTTGCTCGGTGCGGGGACCGGGTCCGCATCCAGGTCGATCCCCTCGAGGAGGGTCTCATCGTCGCTCATGTCGGCGATGACGGTGATGTAGGCATTCATGTCTGATCTCAGATACTCGATAAGCTCGTTGTTCAGGGCCTTCTTGTCTGCGTTCCTCAGACGATTCCCCTTCTTCTCCAACGAAGCAATCTCAGACCTCTTTCTCTGGATAGCCCTGTCGATGATCTCGACAGCTTCCTCGATGGTGTACCCATCGTCGGATGAAGAGTTGGATTTCTCTGCCATGTGACGCGAATGTCGTTCAAGGGATTAATAGCGAATGGGTGGAAACTGTCAGAAGCTTAATCATGTGCGGATGGGATGTGAGTGCGATTGCATGTCGGAAGAACATTCCCTGTTGGAACTTACGTCCCGTAGCGAGCGCGGCGACCGCGAGGCCCAGTACCTCCTCGGACAGAGGTACTACAACGGTGAAGGGGTGGATCGCGACATGGGCACCGCGGTCTCTCTGATCTCCGCCTCGGCGCATGCGGGCTATCCCGAGGCCCAGTACACCTTCGGGTTCTTCTGCTGCTACGGGATCGGCGTCCCCGTCGACAAGGTCGCCGGCATACGGTGGTACCGCATGGCCGCCGATCAGGGCTATGTGGAGGCCCAGTACGGTCTCGGATACATGTGCGACAAGGGCGAAGGGATAAAGGTCAACAAGATGGAGGCCGCCAAGTGGTACCTCCTCGCGGCCGACCAGGGCCATCCGGGAGCACAGTGCAACCTGGGGATCCTGTACTTCAACGGGATGGGCGTCCGCAAGGACAAGAAAGAGGCATACCGTCTCTTCAGGCTCTCCGCGGAGCAGGGGAACCTGGATTCTATGTTCAATATCGCCCGCATGTATGAGACGGGAGACGGGGTCGAGGTCGACCCGCACCGTGCCATGATGTGGTATGCCGAGGCTGCCAGCAAAGGGGAGCCCCATGCCTTGTATCAGATCGGCATGAGGTATCTCAACGGGGACGGAGTCCATAAGGACGAGGCCCTGGCGGCCAGGATGCTAATATCCTCCGCGGACGGCGGCGACCTGGATGCGACCATCGCGCTCGGCATGATGTACTATTCCGGGACCGGGGTCCCGTGCGATCACGTCTCCGCGATGTCCTTCTTCAAGAGGGCCGCCCTCCAGTGGAGCCCACTGGGCATATTCATGATCGGCCTCATGTACTACAACGGAGAGGGCGTCGATGTGATGAGGGGCCGCGGCATCGGGCTGATCAAGCTCGCTGCGGAGATAGGGTCCGTCGATGCCGCGGATTTCCTCAGGGACAATATGATTAGCCGAAGTACTCCTTGTCCCTCGGAACGATCTGGATCCTGGCGCCGCAGTACGGGCACTCCTGGAAGACGGTGTCCATCCCGAACTTGTCCTCTCCGAGAAGGGCGGGGCCGGACTCGCTCTCCGTGAACACCGTGCGCTGGGCCAGCAGGTCCTCCAGCATCGGTCCGCAGCAGGCGGCCTCCACGTCCACGTCGGACAGCATGAGCTTTATGACCGGGCGCGACTTCAGTTTCCTGTTGCGCTCCTCGGTGAGTATATCGTCCAGACGCTGGGCGTCGACCTCCGCGCCGGGGAATCCCATCATCGCGGCGTACGCGAGAAGCCTGACGGCCTTCTGTCTGTCGACAGGGAGCCCGATGCCGTTCTCGAACATCAGCCCGAGGTGGTACATCGCACTGGGATCGAGCTCGTCGGCGGCGCGGCCTATGAGTCTGGCACCCTCCTCCGGATCGGGATCCACCCCTTCCCCGGATGCGATCAGTATGCCGAGCTCCCTGATGGCCGGGACATAGCCCTGGTCAGCTGCGAGCCTGAACCATTCCGCTGCCTTGGAAGGGTCCTTGGGAACGTCGGTTCCATAGAGGTACTGTACACCCAGTTGGAACTGCGAATCCGCATCTCCATCCCTGGCGGCCTGTTCGAGTGAGATTCCCGTAGCCATGATATCGGACCGTGATACACGCCATCGTTAATGGTCGTTTGCAGGGCATTCACTGTTCGAGGGACCGGAGCGCGTCCACAGCCTCGGGGACATCGTTGTCCGCGGCCATCCTGAGCCATTTGCGAGCCTCGTCCCGATCGGCCTCGGTGCCGGTGCCCGAGAGGTAGCAGAATCCCACGGTCCCCATGGCGGTGGGGACCCCCTCCAGGGCGGCTCTCAGGAACAGTTCGAATGCGGCGGAGGGGTCCTCCTCCAGCGTCAGGTGACCGAGGCGCTCCGTCGCGAACGCGTCCCCTGCCTGGGACCCTTTGAGATACCATTCCTTGGCGAGGTCCAGGTTCACCTTGGTCCCGACCCCGAACTCGTAGCATACGCCGGTGTGGTACATCGCGTTTATGCTCCCTCCGCGTGCGGCGGTGCGGTACATCTTCAACGCCTTCGTCTCGTCCCTGACGACCCCCAGGCCGTTCTCGTAGAGGTATGCGAGGGAGGTCCTGGCCTCCTGCTCGCCCTGGTTGGCGGCGAGGGAGAGGAGCTTGGCCGCCTTGGAGTAGTCCTGTTCGACGTACACGCCGTCCATGTAGGCCAGGCCGGCATACATCTGGGCATCGGGTATCCCGTCCTTCGCGGCGGTGACGGCGAGCTCGGCGGCCCTCTCGTTGTCGATGCCGTCGTACTCGTCCTGCATGTACAGGCGGACCATGAGGGCCATCGCGTCGGTGTTCCCCATGTCGATGGCCTTGTTGAGCAACTCGAACCCCTTGGCCTCGTCCATGTCTATGTCCCATCCGAAGATGTAGGCCATGGCCAGGGCGTAGACTCCGTCGGGGTCGTTCCTGGCGGCCATCTCCTGGACCTGATCTATGTTCAGCTCCACCTTGCCGTCGCTTCCCTCGAAGATGAATCCCTGCTGCTCCATGCATGACCATCGAAGCATCAGATACAAAACCTTCGCATCGTCTCCTTGCAAACCCGCGGAGGAACCGCTCGCATCCCTCCCAATCCGGATAGCTCCGCTCCCATCTCCGGAACTCCGCATCGTGCACGCGCCTCTCGGCACGGTAGCGCTGTCTGAGGTGGAGGCACTCGTGGTAGACCACGTAGTCCAGCACACGATCGGGGACGTCGGGGGAGTCCAGAGCTGAGGATATCCCCACGACGCGGAACATGGTCGCGCAGAATCCCAGCCTGCGGTGGCTGTCCCCGCGCGTCCACGAGAAGTACGAGTTGTGGATGTCGTCCGCCTCGAGGAGGCCAGCATCCAACAGGCGCTGGACCGAGTCCGGGATGAACGCGTGGTCGCCCGCGTCCGTCCTGAGCAGGTTCCTGCTCCTCGCCACGTATGTCGGCCGGTTCCTGGCGGAGAAGTCATCCGCGTTCACATGGGACAGGAGCGACGAGGGCGTGGACCAGTCGAGTCCCTTCGCCCTCCTGACGGCCATCTCGCCGATGTCCCCCAGGACCCCCTCGGGAGCATCCTCCAGGTAGTCGCAGATCCTGACCATGGCGGCATCCCCCCTGAGTCCCCAGGCGTAGTAGAAGTCCTTCTTCCGGACGAACTCCGCCTCGACCCTCGGCACGAGGCCGGCGCACCTCCGGGTGAGGAGGTCAGACAGGTCTGCGCCCATCCCTTCTCCTGACGACGGCATCCTTCTGTTTCTGTCTGCTCTGTATGGAGCGCTCGATGCGGACGGACCTGTTCTCTGCATCGCATCCGCACCACCACATCGCCGTGGAGTAGGTGGACGGCGTCGGCGTGAACACCTGGACCTGCTCCGGGGTCACGGCCAGGCGGTCGTGGCAGAATGAGGACAGCCTGTTCATGTCATCCATCGTGCATCCGGGATGGGCCGCGATGAAGTAGTAGGTGAGATACTCGTCCTTCCCCATCCTGTCGCAGGACGAGTCGAACATCTCCTTGAAATCGATCAGCACGTCGCTCCCAGGTTTGCCCATGATCTTCAGGACATCGTCGCAGACATGTTCAGGAGCGATCTTCATCTGTCCCGAGACGTGCCTCGACACGAGCAAGTCCAGGTATTCTCCCCCGGAGGTCCGGTCGTGGACGATCATGTCGTGCCTTATGCCGGAATTCACGAACACCCTGCGGACCCCTTCGATGCCGGATATGGAGTCCAGCAGGTCGATCTGGCACCTGTGGTCTATGGGCAGTTTCGGGCACGGTCTCCCCACCAGGCACCTGCGGTCCTCGCAGCGTCCCTTCGACAGCTTCTTGGAGCATTCGATGCTGTACATGTTGGCGGTCGGGCCGCCGACATCCTGGATGGTGCCGTTGAACCCTTTCCTGGAGGCCATCGCCCTCACCTCGCGGAGTATGGACTCCTTCGACCTGGACACCACGGTGGTCCCCTGATGCGCCGATATGGCGCAGAACGAGCAGTCACCGTAGCACCCGCGGTGGGTGGTTATCGAGTTCCTTACGGTCTCCATGGCCTTCACCTTGCCCATCTTCGCATAGAAGGGGTGGACCGCGTTCTCGTAGTCAGATTCGTAGACGGAGTCCAGTTCGTCCGGTGTGAGGGCCCTCTGGGGACGGTTGTGGACGAGCCAGCGGTCCCCGTGCTGCTGGCACAGCGGCTTGGCGGTAAGTGGGTCCTGGTTGTGTCTGAAGGTGTCGAACGCCCTCATGAACGCCCTGCGCTCCTCCTTCCTGCTGACGTCCTCGTACGAAGGGAGTACCAGGCACCCCTCGGGGCGTCCGGAGGAGATGTGGCATACGCCGCGCACGTCCTTCCAGTCCATCCCGTCGCGCATGCGCCTGGCTATCTCCAGGTTGGACAGTTCCCCCATGCCGTATACGATGGCATCGGCCTTGGAGTCGAACAGGATGGACCTCCTGACGGAATCGGACCAGAAGTCGTAGTGGGCGATGCGCCTCAGGCTCGCCTCGATCCCCCCGAGGACGATGGGCCTTCCCTTGGAATGCTTCTTTATCAGGTTCGTGTACGCGATGCAGGCCCTGTCGGGACGCCTGTCGTTCACCCCTCCGGGAGTGAAGTCGTCGTCCTTGCGGAACTTCCTCGTCGGGGTGTAGTTGGCCACCATGGAGTCGACGCATCCGGCCGATACGGACCAGAACAGTCTCGGCTGGCCCAGGCGCGTGATGTCCCCTCCCGAGGACACGTCCGGCTGGGCGATCATCCCGACGCGGAACCCATGGTCGATGAGCCAGTGGCCGATCATGGCGGACCCGTTGTACGAATTGTCCGTGTACGTGTCGCCGGACACCAGGATGATGTCCAGGGAGTCCCATCCGCGGGCGTCCATGTCCTCCCTGGTGGCAGGTATGAACATCTCACTGGACCTTCAGTTCCATCAGGTAGTCGTTCATCACGAATCCCTTCCCGATGGGATTGTCGACGGATCCTGTTATGACGAACCCGAGCTTCTTGTAGATCTCGATCGAGTGGCTGTTCTCCCTGTTGACCGTTAGGTGGACCACGTCCTTCCCGAGGTCCCTGGCCTCCGAGACGACGTATCCGAGGGCCTTCCTGGACAGTCCCCTGTGCCTGTGGTCCTTCAGGATGTAGATCTTGGACAGGAACATCCCCTTCTCGTCGGGGACGTACGCGCAGAATCCGACGATCCTGGACCCGTCCCTTATGGCCAGATACGTGTACCCTTCCGAGATGGCCTTGGATATGGCCTCGTAGCTCTGATACTTGTCCAGCATGTAGAGGGTCTGTTCGACGGGGACGATCCCCTCGTATGCCTCGGTCCACACGCTGTGCGCGACGGACGACACTATCCTGATGTCGTCATCGTCGTGTATCGGCTCCATTGTGATGCCCGGGCGGGACGCGTCGATCTCCGCGATGTAGTCCTTGAGGCCGACCTCGAAGTTCACCCCGTAGCGTATGTCCTCCCCGGAGTTGTACGTGCGTACGATGCTGGTGACAGTGAGGTTGACGGCCGCCTCGACGGAGTTCCTCAGGGAGAGCCCGTTCTCGCAGGCCCCAACCAGCGCGGAGCTGAACACGTCCCCGGTCCCGTGGTAGTATCCGGGGATCTCGTCCCTCATGACCTCGCCGGTCTCGCCGGTCTCGTAGTCCATGTAGACGGCCCCGAGCCTGCCCTTCTCGTAGCTTATGCCGGTCAGGACGATCCTCTTGGCACCGAAGGCGCGCGCCTTCTCGAGCATGGAGCCGATGTACTCGCGGGTGTACGGCCCCTCCCTCCATTCGAGGCCGAGCATCAGGCAGAGCTCGGTCAGGTTTGGCATAATGACGTCGGCCTTCTCGCAGAGCCTCCTCATGCCAGCGGGGAAGTCCGGCCCGAACACTGCGTACAGTTTTCCGCCATCCGCCATCACAGGGTCCACGTATATCGTCGTGTCCTCATCGGACAGGTCGTCGAACAGTCTGGAGACTATGTCGATCTGCTCGAACGATCCCAGGAATCCCGTGTAGAACGCGTCGAACTTTATGTCCAGGGTCTTCCAGTGCTCGTCGATCGGGATCATGTCCTCGGTGAGGTCCCTGTATGTGAATCCTTTGAATCCGCCAGTGTGCGTGGAGAGGACCGCGGTGGGCAGCCCGGAGCATTCGATTCCTGCTGCCGAGATGATGGGCAGTGCGACGGTCAGGGAGCATCTGCCGACGCACGAGATGTCGTGGATGGCCAGGATCCTTTCATGATTCATGGTCGCGCCATGGGTATCAGATATCTTAAGATGGCGATGTCGCGGTGTCGCGTGACAGAGACAATTCTTATACCGTCGCGACGGGATAATCCCGTGATGGAGAAGGCGGACGCTCATCTGGAAGAATCGCTGAGGGAGCTCAATGACAGGGTCCACGAACTCGAGGCGTCGGAGGACCTCGAGCAACTGCTCGAGGCCTATGTGAACCGCGGTCGCGTGCTGGCGATGATGGAGTACCGTACCTCGGCGCTCGACGACTTCGAGACCGCTTCGGAGCTTGCCGATGACCTGGTGTCGTCAGGTACGGAGGTGGATCCCGGAACGTACGTGAGGATCCATTCGGCCATGGCGTCCCTCGTCTTCGACCAGGACGGGGACCCGGTGGAGGAGTACTATCACGTGGCATCTAAGCTCGACGGCCTCGATGCCGGGTCCAGGCATTACGACCAGAGGTCCATAGTCCGTCTCTGCATAACCGCGTCCGAGGACCTCATAGACTGCGGCCACCCCGAGGACTGCAGGGTATTCGTGGAGAAGGGGCTGTCCATGACGGAATCCCGGGACCCGTGGTTCCAGAACCGGAGGATGGAGCTCCACGGCCTGTCCGCCGAGGCATACGATGCCCTCAACGACGTACATTCGTCCATACGGTCGTGCACCGATGCCATCGAGGTCGGCACGGACCTCATGGAGCGCGGGGTCCTGGAGGATACGGACTCCCTGGTGATGATCCTGGTCATGCGTGCCGACTCCGAATCCAGCATCGGCGACAATGACATGGCGATCGTGGACCTGACCGTAGCGGTGAACGTCATGGAGGGCCTGCTGGAGAACCACGGCCTGCCGGACCAGGAGCCGCTCATATCCCTGCACCATGACCTTGCCAGTGTCCTCATGAAGGCCGGAAGGGTCGAGGAGGCCGAGAAGCACCTCATCCGCGCCATGGAGATCGGCGTCGGAAGGGGCGCCGCGGGGATGGACGACATGCTCCGATGACCGTCCCCGGAGTACATCCACGACCAATCCCTAAAATAGGACCCCGCATACACTGGGAGCATGAGCGGGCCTGAGAGAATACTCCGTGATGAGGAAGTCAGAGAGATAGAATCCATCGCCAATGGCGACAGCATCGACTTCGAGGCTATGCTCGAATGCCTCGGCGGCATAATGTCGAGGGGCATGGCGGACGGAAGGTTCACGGAGAAACAGGTCCAGCACGACATGGAGTTCGCACTCTGGGTCGCCTACACGTGCAACAACATCGATGATTACGAGCACTACTGCACCACGGTCGACTGGCTCTCCCGCGTGGAGGACCTGTCGTCGAATTGCGGGACGTGGTTCTACAGGTACGGCGTGGCCCTGATGTACACCGGGAAGCCCCGCAAGGCCTTCGACTATTTCGCCCGCGGCGTCGAGGAGGAGCCCATGTACACGCCCAACTGGGCGATGCTCGCACGCATGAGGTCCCACTACGGCGACAGGAAGGGTGCCCTCGCCGCCGCCCGCAAAGGTCTCGAGATCCATGAGGACGACCCGGAGTTCCTGGAGATCATCGACGACATCGAGAACTCCCGCACCCTCGAGCAGACGGAGTTCCGTATATTCGACGGCGAGAGGTACGTCACTCCCGGTGACGACATAGTCCACGAGTTCCTGACGAACGACGATGACGATGTCCGTTCCAGGGCGGAGTCCGTGATGGGCATATTCACGGACAGTGCCAACCTGAGGAGGATCAAGACCGCCGTCCATCCCAGCGGATGGATCCCCGACCACCCCTATTGCACGTTCATGACGGACGGCGGCAACGGGCAGGTCCTGGTGTCCCTCGCCATGAACGAGGCGTTCCTCTCCAAGTTGGATGCTGCCGATATCGTCAGGGTCCTCGACTCCGTGCATGAGATGGAATCGGCCGCCCGTGCGGGCCTGGACCATGTGACGCCGGACATGCCCCTGTACGCGCTGACCATAGCCCGTGACATGTCCGTGATGCTCAGTTTCGGATCGATCGGTGGCGGGGAGCCCGTCAACGCGATGTTCGGGCCCGACCTCCAGCTGGTGAAGATGGAGCACAGGGGAGGCCCGTTCGTGGCGTTCGTCCTGCTGACCGGGGACTCCTGGGATTGCGAAGAGGTCAAGGGCAACCTCGCCAGCGACTGGGGGGTCCGCTGCAGGGAGAAGGAGGACGAAGGCAACCTGGTGTTCGAGAACGAAGGCAACCTGGTCGCGTACAGTCTCTTCAGGACGAAGGTCCCCGACGGGGAGGCGGAGGAGAACGCCGCCAACAACTACATGTGGCCCGAGGCCGTGGAGACGACCCGCAGGCACACGTCCCATCTGATGGTCGCACTGATCAATCACGGCATGACTCCCGTGCCCTCGGCCCTGACCCACACGAAGATGGTCGCCGCGGCCGCGAAGCTCCCCAATGCCATCGGGGTCTACTACCAGGGGACCGTCGTGAAACCCGAGGTGTTCCTGGAGACCGCCGATCAGATACGCGAGGGACAGCTCCCCCTGGACGATTGGGTGTGGTTCGGCATCTCGCGCTCGGAAGGGGGCTACACCGTCTACACGAGAGGGATGTCCACCTTCGGGATGGATGAGATGGAGGTCACCGGGGACCGCACGCCGATGGAGCTCAGGGACTTCCTGTACAATGTCGCAGGGTACCTTCTGCAGAACGACACCATCCTCTCGGATGGGGACGAGATCGGATTCGACGCGGAGCATACGATCACGGTCGAAAGGTCCCCCGGGGTCGCCATCGACGGCATGACACTGAAATTGAAATATCCGGAGTGACGCCATCGATGTCGCATATCATCGGTGGCACGAACGGGAACGACCCGCACGTTCCAGTCATCGTGGCCTTGGACAGTCATGTTCCGGAGATGAATCGTTCGATTTCAAGTGAGTTAAGCTGTTTACATTATTAATATATTGAATATAGATATTTCATAAATTAGTTAAAGATGTGCTTCAGATGATATTCGACGTCCGTGACATTATGGTCCTGAACAGGATATTGATACGTAAGGGCATCGAAGTGGCCACCGCCACGTTTGACAAGGGGATGAGCGAGGATGACAGGAGGTCATACGTCTCCGAGCTGGTCAAGCACATATCACGCGCAAAGGTCATGCTCTCGCTGGCCACTAACGACCTGTCGAACATCTCCGCGGAACTCGAGTTCCTGGAGAACGAGGGGCTCAAGCCCATGCCTTCCTTCATGGACGGATATCTCGCATCCCTCAAGGACAGGGATTCCGAGGATGAGGGGGAGTTCACGTGGATGACCGATGAGCTCGCGTTCCAATACCCTTTCCTCAGGCATGCGGCGGACATCGCGGACACGGATGGATGGGTGCCGACCGCCGAGGACGTGGCAGTCATCCGCAGCGTGCGCCACACGATGCGCTCCATCGTGGACAGATGCATGGGCCAGGATCCGGACGTGTTGGGCGATTCCCTGGACTATGCCGTCGCGACGGGGAACCAGTGTGCGATACTCCTCCGGATCAGCGGATTGAAGAGCGTGACGAGCGAGGACATCTCCTCCGCGGTCGATGCCCTAGGTACCGTCGACACCCATGACTTCGACCGTATCTTCCTCGACATCCTCGGACCCGATGAGAGGGCGGACCTGGAGGCGTTCCGTGCCGATCTCGGGAGGTTCATCGCCATGATGTACGCCAGATGCATCATGAACTCCAGACTCCCCGGTTCCTCGGAGATATCCGACGGTCCGCATCGATCCGCATCATCGATTAAGCATCCTGCTTAAATCCTCCGTTTCCCATGCGGTATGCATGTGGGATGCAGATCTTGTTGCCAGGGTCAGGGACAGAAAACTGAACGAGATCATGATATTCGCCTCGATGGCGAAGATCGACAGCGGGAACGTCGACACGTACATAGACATCATAGTCTCCCTGGGGGATGACATAGATGCGTGCGATACGCTCCTGGATACCCTCGGCGAGGCCGAGATAGAGTTGGATGCCATCGATGCACCGGAGTACGCGGAGAGGCTGTCGCCTTCCGAGCGCGAAGACGAGGACCGCTTCAACTCGATGAAGGCCGCCCCTATCGGTGTGCCTGATCAGCCGGACATAGAGGAGTACGTCCGCGGCCTGATCTCCGACGCGGTCGAATCCCTCCGTCCCGACAATTCCTCCGACGATGCCATATCCTCGCTCAAGGACGAGCTCTCGGGCTGCCGTGCGAGGGTGGAGCAGCTGACCCAGCAGCTAGACTACTCCCGGACCGAGAATGCCACCCTGGAGGACGAGCTGAGGGAGGTGACCTCCGACAGGGACGAGGTCCGCAGACAGGCGGACGAGCTCAGGTCCAGCATCGCATCACTGAAGACCGACCTCCAGCTCGCCGAGGAGAAGCTGTCCGTCCTGGAGCCTGCCTATCAGGAGGCCATGTCCAGGATATCTGAGCTGGAGTCGTCCGCAGATGCCGTGGCGGACCCCGTCGAGGAGGTCGTCGGGAACAATCCTGATCCCGAGGTCGTTCCAGAGGCGGAGGCCGAAGAGGATCCCGTCGAACCCATGGGTCAGCAGTTCCTCACGAACGGCAATATGGATTCCGTGCGTCGGGTCAGGGACATGAAGGAGTCCAAGATCGATTCCATCGTGGAGGCGGCCATGGACGGGAAGATGGACATGGACGTGTGCGATGACATCATCGAATTCCTGAAGGATGACATCGCGATATGCGACGCGATCCTCCAGATAGACTTCGACGTCACGGACAGTGTGGTCTCCGGTTTCAAGGAGATAATGCGCATCGCGACCGATTCCCCCGATCCGAAGCATCAGGAGGAGTACACGCAGATGCTGACTCCGGACGAGTCCATTATCGAGTACAACTACGCTCAGGTGCTGAACAGCCTCCAGGGTATGATGATGTACATGAGCGACTCGCTCAGGGATTGATCTTCGAACACATGGGCCGGATCGCTTCCGGCCCGTTCTTTTACCTCATATCTCTATAATTGTTCATTGATTTTATAATATCATTATAATTTAAGCTGATTGCTTATCTTCATAAATTATTTTCATATAATTATTTTTGTAATAAATTATTGACATAATCCAGAGTAATGTTCTTCTGATTAGTTTTTACCGTACACGATGTATATTTCCTACATATTATAATTAATTTAGCTAATTACTTTACATAATATATTATTATCGATGATTGATGTTTGATATCTATCTAAGGCAATCTACTATTATTAATTTAGCTAATATCTTTATTCAATTAAATTATAATGTATATAGAATATTTTAAAAATTATTGAAGAAAATCATGATTTCTAGTGGAAATATCGATTACTTTTGAAAATTGATGTTTTTCTTACGGAATTTCAAAAATATAATGGATTTTAACCATGTTTTTGTCCACGACGGCCTCCCGAATATACACTTGATTTTGATGTTTTGAGGCAATTTACCCTAGATTTTTTGCGTATTTTGAACATTTTGGAGATCGTGTAGATATTGTAGGGTTTTCGAATGAATTATTTGAGAATTTTGCAGTGTATACCCAAAAATCAATAGAATCTATCAATACTATAATTAATTTAGTTAATATCTTTACATAATAAAATAATAATGGATGGTTATTAGATGTAGTTTAATAGTCTTAACTACTTAGTGCAAACAGATGAATCTGCAGATCAAAGACTCGACGATGTCCTATCAGGACACACTGATATTCCGCGCCATACTGTTCTTCGGAATATTCCTCTTTCATGCAGGATGGGCGTTCGGATTCGGTTTTCCGGACATCGGACATCTTTGTGTCGCAGGCTTCTTCTTCATGTCGGGATTCGGCCTGGAGTATAGCAGAAGGAACAAGGCCAACTATCTGAAGACGTTTCTTCAGAAGAGGGTGATGGGGCTGATGATCCAATATTGGATCATAATGCTGGTCTCATCCCTGGCATGGGCTGTGGTTCATCTGAGTGCCGACAATGTACTGCCGGATGTCGAGAGGATGTTCTTCGGCTCACCCCACTGGTATGTTGCGGAGCTCGTGGTGTTCTACATCATATTCTTCCTCACAGGCTTCATGGGATCGGAGAGGACCCGTAGCGTAGCATTGACGATAGCTTGTACGGCGGCCATGTTCCTGATGTCCGATTACTTCGGCTCGCCGCTTTATTACGCATCCGGTGCATCCTTCGTCCTAGGGGTGATCTGGGTCCAGTATTCCGCGGGAGTCCGTCAACTGTTCGAGAGGCATGGTCTGGGAATCCTAATCGTCTGTTTCGCAATCCTGGCCTTGACGACCAGGTCATCATCATCCACTTTGGACTTTGTGGTTACATCCGTGGGAGGGATGGCATTCTGCATCATACTATGGGCCGTTTGCTCCATAAAGAGCAGATACCTGGTTCCAGTGATGTCGATGGCATCGATCCTGATGGTTATCGTCTCGATGGCCTCCGATTTCGCGGATGAGGGGGCTACGATGCTGTTGTTGGCCTCGATATGCGGGCTTTTGATGAGTCCGGGCAGACATAGGGACATATTGGCATTCATAGGCACGATGTCGTATCCGCTCTACCTCCTGCATTATCCGACGTTCAACTACTTCTATCCCGGGCTCATAGACGAGTTCTATCTCCCGATGATCGCTTCCCTGGCGATAACCCTCGTCCTGAGCTACCTTGCACAGTCTTTATGTGACAGGGTCATCGGCAGGTACAACTCCCTGCTCGAGGATGGTGCGTCGACCTGAACGATCGTCCAATGTGACGGCGGATGCATCCCGTCTCCATTGGTTTTATATCGCTGCTCATTCTGATTGAGATGCCGATATGGTAGGGACCTGCGTGTAATGCAAGTTGAACTGTTTCTGATAATCATAGTGACCGTCCTGTTGCCCTTCTCAGGGATAGTGGTCCTGATAGACCGTACCTTGAACAGAAGGTATTCCCGTAACATCACCGCGGCCATATGGATCGGTTCCTATGCCGTTGCCACGCTGTTCATCCTGATAGTCTGGATGATGAACTCGCTACCTGATTCGGCCATATATGATCCGGAGTATCACGGCGTCGTCCGTGTCGCCGTGCTGTTCTCGATGTTCATCCTGTTGATCGCCGAGACCGGGGTGACGTGCGGCGCATATGGTGGAAAGCTGTCGTCGAAGGTGTTCACGTCCTTGCTGATGTCCACGCTCTGTTTCACGGTATATACGTCGGCCTTCAGCATATATCATGTCGCGTATCTCTTGGGACATTTCGGACCGGAGAGCGATACCCATAACATAGCGGTGCACCTGGTATTCAACATAGTGGTCTTTGCGATACTGTACCGTGTCATGCCCGCCCGCCTTGCGAATGTGATCGCCATGGCAGGAGGTGACATGTCCCGTCGTCTCGGATTCCCGATAATCATCTTCGCGATCTATGTCCTGGATTATTCCGACCAGATCTACTCCGCGAACATGGACTTCTCATCCCTGTTGACGGAGTTCCTTCTGATCGCCCTGTACGTCGTCTGCATAGTGCTTTTCCTCGAGAGGACGACGGGATCCCTGGAGGTGGACAGATATAAGACCGAACTGGAGGCGGCCGCCCTGATCCAGAGGTCGGTGGTCCCCAACAGGGATGCCTGTTCCGATGTCGTGGGGTTCCGTGTGTTCGAGTTCATGCTGCCTGCGAAGGAGGTCGGCGGGGACCTCTATGATGTAATCCCGCTTTCCGATGACAGGACCGCCCTGGTGATAGCGGACGTGTCCGGGAAGGGCGTGCCCGCCGCCCTTATGGCCATGAGGGTCAAGGAGATCATGCTCTTCCTCCTGGAATCCGGACTGGATCCTGGAAGATGCCTCACCGAGTGCAACAAGCGCCTCATGAAGGACAACGATTCGTGCATGTTCGCCACCGCGTTCCTCTGTGTGGCGGATCCCAGGACCAAGACGCTGACGTACTCGTGCGCAGGACATCCCGCACCTCTGCTCAGGACCGGGGGTGGAGTCACCCTGATGGAGGTTGACCATGAGCCTGCTCTGGGGATCTTCGAGAACGACTACTCCAACAGGTCGATCGGCATGGGTGCGGGGGATGCGGTCCTGATGTACACGGACGGCGTCATAGAGGCCGAGGGATGGAACAAGGAGCGTTATGGCACGGACAGGCTGGTCAGGCTGCTGGAGGAGTCCGATGACGAGGACATCACATCCGCTGTGGCATCCGATGTCTCATCGTTCGGTGAGGGACGCGACCAGACCGACGACATCACCATGCTCTCCATCGTGGCATCCTGATCGCACTGGAAGTCGGAGATCGTAGAGAAAGACGGCACCTGCGAACCCTGGATCGCAGGTGCCGATAAATCGTTTCAACGCCCGTAAGGGAGACTGTGTCCGTCTCAGAACGTGACCCTCACGTTGTTCTGTCCCATGGCACGGGTGTAGGTCATGTCCTTGCACACGCCCTTCGCGATCATTATCCCGATGCCCTCGCCGTCGTACTCGATCGGGTTGAAGAGCGCACCGTCGTCACGTATGATGACCGAGACCTCGTCGCCTATCCTGACGACCATGTCCGCGAACCTCTTGGGGTTGCGGGAGATCCCGTGCTCGACGACGTTGACTGCAAGCTCCTCGCAGCAGAGGCGGATGTGGGATGCCTTCGCCGCGTCCACACCGTGCTCGGCGAGGAACGAGGAGACGGCCTCCAGCGCGGACGGGATGTCGGACCCGTCACCGGAGAACGATACGGACTCGATCGGGACGGAGGGGACCCTTCCGAGGAGCAGACCCATGAGCCCGCTGTCGCGCCTGCGCATGACGGCGGACATCAGCGCGACGATGACTAGCATTACCAGCTCGCCGATCCAGAAGGAAGCCCAGATGAGCTCCCCGTCCACGGGGGCGAGAACGAATGCGGTCACGATGACGCACAACGGCTGCACCACGGAGACCATGATGGAGATGCGCCTGTGTCCGAGGACCTGGTACAGGACCATGATCGCATAGTTCACTCCGTACAGCAGTATGCACGGGGCGAACAGCCTCAGTGCGGTTATCGACGAGTCGACGATCTCGGGATCCGTGACCCCGAACAGGGTGCAGAACAGACCGGGCACGGCCATGACGACCACGACGAGTACCGTGAGCGATGCGACGAGGACGACGGCCACTGTGCGTGTGAGGTATGAGATGCCCTCCGAGTCGCCGGACCCGTAGAGGGTTCCGCCTATCGGCTGTATCGTCTGACAGATTCCGCCGATCAGCATGGATGCGAGCATGAGGGTGTTCATGGCGAGGGCCATCGTGGCCATGCCTCCGTCTCCGAGGTACTGGAGGGTGAGCATGTTCATGACCAGCATCTTGACGACCATCATCACGGACGCCAATGCTATGGGCGCCCCGTACTCCAGGAGCTCTGGGATGTGTCCGGGGGCGCCGGAGGACGGCTTGAACAGGCTGGTGCCCCTGTTCCTGAAGAAATGCAGAACGAGTATGACCGTACCGATCGCGTATCCCAGCACAAGGGCGGCCGATGCACCGGCGATGCCGAAGCCGGAGCCGACGAGGGCCACGCAGAGCAGGGGTGCCGCGATGTTCGCGGTCCCAAGCGCCAGCGTCGCCGTGTTCGGCGATCCGTCGACCCTGACGAACATGGCCAGACCGGGCATGAACAGGTACGCCGCGGAACCGATGAGGGCGATGGACGCGTACTCCTCGACCATGGGCAGGAGTGCATCGCTGGAGCAGATCGCAGAGGCGACCATGTCCGGTGCGAACAGCCCGACGGCCATCATGGCAGCCGATATCACGCCCATTATGACCATGGCGGACCTGAAGACCCCCCATGTGTCCTTCCCCTTGCCCTTGCCTATCAGGACGGCGCAGAGGGTCGCCCCTCCGGCGCATAGCAGGGCGGTTATGGCATTGAACAGCTGGACCAGCGGCGAGACGAGGTTCACGGCGGAGAGGGCCTGCTCCCCCATCATGTTGCCGACTATCACCCCGTTGATGAAGAATCCCATGGACGTGGCCATGACGGCCAGTATGGTGGAGACGGCGAACGTGCGGAAGGCGCGGTTCACCAGGTACGGGTTCCTGCCGCTCATCTCCTGTCCACCACCGGCGTGATCTTCAGGCTCACGTTGTTCACCACGAACCCGTCCCTGCCGACGTCCCTGACCTCGAAGGATATCAGGCCGGTCGGGACCGTCTTGGCGAACGAGTCGTATTCCATGAGTGCGGCCGAGGCCGCCTCGGTGTCGAAGGACCCGTCGTCGATGCACACGACCATCCTGTCCTTCAGACCGTCGTGGTCCAGGATGACCTGCAGGTTCCCGGTGTATCCTAGGCAGTCCGTCAGGAGCTTGGAGATCCTGCGGAAGTTGAAGAACGTGCCGCCTATGCGCATGACGTCCCCGTACCTCCCCAGGAGCTTGAAGCGGGGCTCCTTCCTGCCGCAGGGGCAGTCCCCGGGGATCCACTCGCCGAGGTCGCCGATCTCGTACCTCTGGGTGCGTCCCTCCTCCCTCAGGAAGCCGGTGAATACCAGTCTGCCGGTCTCGCCGGGCCCGACGGACTCGTCCGAATCCGTCCTCAGGATCTCCAGCTTCTGGATCTCGCTGTTCAGGTGGAACTCGTCCCTGTCGCAGAACCTGCATCCGTATCCCATTGTGCCGGTCTCGTTCGCACCGTACAGTATGGACTGGATGCTCTCGATGCCGAACTCCTCCTCCAGCCATCTGACCTGTCCGGCGGAGAACATCTCCCCTCCGAAGAAGATCTTGCGGACCCTCCCGTATCCCTTCAGGAGGTCGTGGTTCTCCTGAAACACCTTGATGATGTAGCTCGGTGCGCCGAGGACGGCGGTGGCCTTCCCGTCCACCATGAGCTTGGCGACGAGGTTGACATCGTCCAGACCGCTGATGTTCAGGTTGCGGACATGCATCCGGTCGAATATCGATATGAAGAAGTTCATCCCGCCGTAGAGCGACCCCGCCCTGAGCAGGTCCGCCACGACGTCCCTCTCGGGGTCGAGACCGAGGGCCATCATGGATTTGACCGCGGGTTCCACGATGTACCTGCGATAGTCGTTGTCGCTGTACCCGCAGTAGATCGGGGCGGCGGTCGTGCCTCCGCTCTTGGTCAGAACGCGGACGCCGCCCTCGGGTATCGGAGGATAGTCCTTCTTCCCCTGTATGGGGCCCCCGGGGGGCGTGTTGTCGGGGGTCCTGAGCTCCCTCATGCCGACTATGCCGTTGGTCTCCATCTCCAGGCGCATGGACACGCGCCTGACGAACTTCGGGAGCGCGTAACCGCCGTCATGGGGCTCGCCCGAGTAGCTGGCGCTCATGGAGTCCAGAGGGGTGATCCTCTGGACACCGGCACGGAAGAGCGAGGTGGTGATCGGCTCCAGGTCGTTCAGCGAGCAGGCCACACCCGCCGTCTGCAGGTAGCGCCTCATGCTCCTGAGCGAGGATGTGAGGTCCCTCCTGGGCAGCGGCGAGAGCCATACCGTCCTGTACAACGGGGACGGCATGAACTTGGTGGTGTAGCTTATCAGGATGCGGTAGGTGTGCTCGGGATCCTCGATCACGTCCCCGTCGTTGTAGTACAGGTCCGCCCTGTGAAGCTCCCTGGTGGCTGTTATCTCGGCGGCCTCGGCCGGTTCGGGCTTCCTGCGTGGCAGCGAATCCCTTGCCTTGTCGAGGGCACGGGCCAGCAGATCCCCCATACGGTCCACGTCGTCGCGGGATTCCGTGTCGACCAGGACGCACTGTGGGCTGGAGCAGGACTGCTGCTCGTTGCGGCATATGCTGGCGGCCAGCTTGTCGGCGGTCGCCTCGTCGAGGCACTCCGGCGTGATGTAGGCGAAGCTGATCTTGTGCCCCCATTCCACGACGGGCGTCCCGCGCGGGGCATCCTTGCGAATGGACTCTATGGCCTCCTCGCCGCCCCATGCGCTGATGCAGTCCGCACGGTTCATCAGGAACCTCATCGTGGGCTTGTCCGACGAACGGATGCGGAGCAGGTAGATGTACTCGCCCAGGTTGTGGAAGCCGCTCAGGTACAGCAGCACCTCGGTGGCGAAATCGCCCAGGTTGCTGGCGACCTTCAGGAGGTTTATGTTCCCTGTGAGGAGACCCTCCACCGCCGCCATGGGGGCGACAATGGGCGAGTTCCCCGCGGTTATGTGAAGGAGCACACCGACCGGGGACCATCCCTCGAAATGCTGCTTCCCGTTGTCGACGCGGCTTATCTCGAAGGGCTCGTCGCTGCCGAGCTCGGACATGAGCTTGACCGTCAGGGACTCCCTGGACAGGGCGTCCGCCAGTGCGGTAAGCGTCGGGACGGGGTCCTGTATGCCGTCGCGCAGGAGGGCTTCCGTAAGGAATCCGGCCTTGCCGGAACGTATGGTCTCCGACAGGGATTCGCACGCCTCCAGGACATCGGAGGTCCTCAGCATGCCCCTCATGGTCTCGTCGATCTCGGCGTCCAACCCTTCCAGAAGGCCGTCCAGGGACTCCATTCTAGTTCCTCTCCAGATATGTGACATGATGATCATCTCCTCAGGAGCTCGGACGCGGCTATCGCGCAGCTCTTGTTCTTGCTCGTTCCGGCCCTTCCGAGTATCTGGAACCATGGGGCGGCGTTGCCGCAGCCGCAGGTCCCGGCCCTGTGCATTATGCCCATGTCCCCGAGCAGCAGGCTGGGTACGGGCACTCCGGTGTTCATCGGCGATATGACGTTCACGAATCCCGCCTCCCCGTCCTTCACCGGCTCCAATGTGACCGGGTCGCGGATGATGACGCGGCTGTATATCGGCATGTGGAGGTGGTGCTCGTCGCAGTCCGTATATGCGACGCCGTGCTCCACCGCACCGTACGTCTCGTGACAGCAGGTGTGGGGAAGGCCCAGACGGTCGTTGATGTACTGCCTGAACTCGGTGGGGGAAAGCTGCTTGTCCACGAACCCCTTCCATCCGCCGCCCATCATCACCAGAGACTCCGGGTTCAGCTTCAGCGGGGGATAGCCCATCTCCCTCATCCTCTCCAGTGTGAAGTACAGGAACGCCGGGAATCCCAGGATCCTCACGGGCAGCCCCTCCTTCTCGAAGCGGAGCAGGGCGTCTATGCTTCCGAAGAGGTCGAAATCATGCCCGCTACCGTTGAACTTCAGGGCGTACTCCAGGCCGTTCTCCGGGGCATACCTCCTCATCATCTGCCTGGTGCGGAGGGTCCCGGTGTTCACCCCGGGGGCGGGCTCGTACGAGTACATCATGAAGTTGGTCGGGGTCCGCGTGATCCTCCCGTACCATCCGAACTGGACGTCCGCGGACTTGTCGGAGGCGAACATGCTCCACTCGTCGAAGAACATCTGCGTCTTCTGTCCGGACGTCCCGGACGACGTGAGCGTGATGACGTACTCATCCGGCGACTTGGACTGTATCGTGTGCGTCTTGTAGAAGTTGGCGTGCAGGAACGGGATCCTCTCCACATCCTCGACGGTCCTGATGGTGTCGGGGTCGAACGAGTTGCGCCTCAGCCAGTCCGAATAGTAGTCGCAGCGCGCGGCATGCCATTTCACGACCTGCCTCATGGCCTCCGCGAAGACGTCGTCCGTCCCCTCGATGTCGTACGGGTCCTCGTGGGCCCACAGCCTCTGGACCGCGCTCAGCTCCGGGGGCAGTTGGACATCAGGCGAATCCAGCTGGCGGATGTGGTAGTCCGGGTGATCATCCATCGACATCACCCTCCCGGACGAGCTTCAGCAGTCCGCTGAAAGGTTCGATAGTCTGCATCTTGTCATACTCCGCTATAGAATAGATTATGGACTCCATCATCAGGTAGTCGCAGTTCGAGCATCCCGGGAACATCCCCGTGCAGATGTACCCGAGGTCTATGGACGCATCGTACGCCGCTATGGCGCACGGGTCGCATATGTTGATGAATATCTGGGACACCATGCACTTCTGGGACCTTATGTAGTGGTCCCTGGCGCGCAGGTCCGATCCGATGTCGGAACGGACGCGGTCGACCACGATAAGGCCGGCGTCCGTCCTCGTGTCCACGTCCATCGTGACCTCCGACTCGCCGTCTGGAAGGGCGCACCCTTCCGTCACGACCTCCCTGTCGTAGTTGCCGGCGTCTATGACGTATTGGACGATGGGCAGCGCACGCTCGCTGACGTAGATCTTCCTGTGCACATCCCTGATGGGATGGACGGCCACGGCCACGCATCCCCTGAAGCCGGAGTCGAAGGAGGTCTCCATGTCCTCGTTGGCGATGTTGAACTCGAACCCGCAGGGATGCATCCCCGTCTTGTTGCAGATCTTCTGCGTGAAGACGTGGTACACCACAGGGTGCGAGTTGATCGATGTGAGGCCTATCTCGCGGCCGTGCTTCATCAGCTTCTCCGTCAGGACGTTCATGATCGAACAGTTCCTGAACTTCTTCTTCACGACGCCCATCGCGATCTCCATGGTGCCCTTGAGGGTGGGGGACCCGACGAGCGCGAGATGTCCGGCGACCTCCCCGTCGGGTGCGGTCGCCACCATGGATATGCACTCGCCACGTAGGGTGGCGGCGTAGAACTCGTCGGGATAGTACACTATGTCGTGTATGTAGCTGTACCCGAACTCGTCGTATATGCACTGGGCGACCTCTATCGCATGCTCCGGCCTCAGCATGCAGTACTCTATGTCGGACGGTCCCAGTGCGGATGTGCCGGACCCGCATTCCGTCTGTCCGGCATCCTCGTCCTGGTTGTCCCTGTACTCGGGCAGGGCGGTCAGGCGCTTTATCAGCGTCTGCTCCCTCCCCTCCGCACCCAGACATCTTATCTGGACCTTGTCCGCGAATCCTTTCAGGAGACTCATGGATGCCGCCGTGTCCTCGGAGCGGGACAGGTAGTCGTAGTCGTAAGGGATGCCCTTGTCCTTTATGACGATCCTGAAGTCCATGTCGTCCACGGACGCGGACACCCTGAACATCGCATCGTGGTTGTCGGGGAACCCGAACTCGATGACCTGGGCCATGGCCTCCTCAATGGTTATGAGGAAGCGTCCGGTGTCGTAATCGGACAGACCGTGGTTGGTTGCGTACGATTTAACGACGCTGCGGACCACGGGTATCGAGAACGGTTCGGCACGAACGTCCATGCTGAAGAGTTCGATCCAATCAATCCCCCAGGACGCGGTCGAATCCGGATATCTCGAACACTTCTCTGACTATTCCGGATGTGTTGATCACCTTGAAATCCGCCCCCGGTGCGGATTTCATCAGGGCCATTATGGATCTCAGCCCGGCACTGGATATGTAGTCCAGTTCGGCAAGGTCCACGGTTATCGACCTCATACCGGCCGTCTCGCCCGTGGCGAACTTGGTGAACGAGGGGGATGTGGTCATGTCGAGGTCGCCCTTCACGGCGAACGTGATGCTGTCGCCGTCGACTGTTTTCTTGAAGTCCATGAATCCGTTAGCAATTGTGGATATAAAGGAGCATCCGAATGTTGTCCATAGGATCGTGGTTCCAAAGGGCATCCAGACCTGGATCCTGGGGTCGAAGTTAACAGAAATTAAAATAGGACCATGTCGGTCCGAATAGGTACCTGCACATGTGGTTGGCATTCGCCGTCGGTTCGGCATTCTTCGCGGGCATTACCGCCATACTGGCCAAGTGCGGGATCAGGAACATCGATTCCACGGTGGCCACCGCCGTCCGCACGATCGTGGTCCTGGTGTTCGCATGGGCGATGGTCTTCATCGTCGGGTCACAGGACCAGTTGCCATACATCGATCCCAGGACGATGGCGTTCCTCGTGCTCTCCGGTCTGGCCACGGGCGCGTCATGGCTCTGCTACTTCAAGGCCCTGGAGCTGGGCGATGTGAACAAGGTGGTCCCCATCGACAAGTCGAGCATAGTCCTCGCGATAGTGCTGGCCCTGATCTTCCTGGGGGAGTCCATCTCCGTGGTCGGGGTGGCGGGGGTCGTCGCCATATCGGCGGGAACGATGCTGATGATCGAGAGGAAGGATGCGCCCGTCGGGAGCAAGGGACAGTCGTGGCTCCTGTTCGCAGTGGGTTCCGCGTTCTTCGCCGCCCTGACGTCCATACTCGGAAAGGTCGGGATCGAGGGCATAGAGTCCAACCTGGGCACCGCAATCCGCACGGTGGTGGTCCTCGCGATGTCATGGGTCATGGTGTTCGTGACCAGGAAGCAGTCCCAGGTGAGGGGGATCCCCCGGAAGGAGCTGGGGTTCGTCCTCGCATCCGGTGTCGCCACCGGCGCGTCGTGGCTGTGCTTCTATCGTGCCCTGCAGGAAGGGCCCGCCAGCGTGGTTCTGCCGATATACAAGCTGAGCATCCTCGTGACCATAGTGTTCTCCTTCCTCGTCCTTGGGGAGAGGCTCACCAGGAGGTCCCTGTTCGGACTGGCCCTCATCGTGGCCGGGACCATGCTGATGGTCATCTGACCGGGATGTCGTCCCGGATATCGTCGTGGAATCCCGGTGACTCGTCAAGATGGTCCTGCAGGGAATCGATCCTATGACGGAGCATACTCACCACGGCGTCCGCCCTCTCGTCCCCGATCCTCCCCCGCGACCCACTCAGGATCCTGCGAACGGACGATTCGATCCCGTCGAGTCTGGACAGGTCCACGCAGCCCGTGTCGCGGATGAGCCTGAGCTGGTCGTCCAGGTTCCTCTTGAACGTCCTTCCCTTGACGGACCTCGGAGGGATGTCCTTAGTGGGGGATTCGAATCCGAGGCATGATCCATTGTCGAACAGCGGGGCGAAGCCCAGGACCTCAAGCGAGTGGGGGTCCCTCATGACGGTGAAGTTGTTGTAGTGACGGTCGGAGTTCCCCAGTATATGGTCCACCGCGATCATCCTGTCTATGAACTCCAGGGTGTCCGGGACGTCCATGAGCTCGCAGGTCTCGACGAAGTGGGAGTATATCGTGCGGCCGTCTCTGAGGCGGATCGTATGCGCGAGACATCTGGCAGGTATCAACTCGACGCTGTCCGAGGACAGTGTGGGACACGAGCAGTACGGCTCGTCCCCGATGTGCTCCAGGCTGTATTCGACGTGCGGGATGCCCAGACGGCGCATGATCTCCGACGCGATGACCTCGTTGACGGGTTGCTGCCTGCATCTGCCGGTCCCGCCCTTGAGCAGTGTCCTGTCCGCCCTCCACATCTTCGGAAGCACCCCGTCCGTCGAATAATCAGGAGAGCGATTCGTATCGGATGCGTCCATGAGACCGAGCAACGCCAGACCAGCGTCTTCGCTGAAATCGTTGTCATAGAAGTTCACGTCATCCCAGCCGGAATCGTCATTCTCGGGACGTATCCAATAATGGTCCGACAGGTTGGAAGCTCCGGACGATGCCATGAGGGCCCTCCTGGTGCTCAGGTTGGATCCGTCCGTCGCATGCGGTACATGCCTGCGCTTCTCGGGGATGCAGCGATATCCCCACCATTCATCGAGTCTCCTGAGCACATCGTCCGTGTCGGTCATCACGCCCCAGGGCATGCGGTCCCGGTCGATGATGCGTCTTATCGAGACGATGTTGCCGTTCGGATCCAGGGTGATGTCAGCGACTTTGTGATCGTGATGCATCAGGGTCTGATACGATCCGAAGGCCCTACCCATGTTCGGGCGTATGGTGGCCACGGAATAATAGTTTATTAGAAGGTTCAACTGTATGAACGTATTTATTTTAGTTGATATCTTTATTTACTATATTTTCATGAAATTATTATTTCGCAACCATTGGCTTGATGACCCATCTGTCCATGGGATGGGGACCTTCAAACCTTGTCCTGCGGGGTGGACCTACACGAAGCTTAAAAACATCGTCGTGGTCGATTTACCTTATAAACGATTACCTGTGTGGCAGGCCCATGAAATACAAATGCGGCGTATGCGGCTATGTATACGATGAGTCCAAGGAGGGGGTCAAGTTCTCCGATCTCCCCGATGACTGGGTATGCCCGGTCTGCGGGGAGGGAAAGGAGGGATTCGAGCTTGTCGAGGAGGATGACGAGCCTGTCCCCACAGTGACACCTACGGTTTCGGGTTGGGATGCGGAGGACCTCCGCGAGCTATCGGCCGGACAGCTCAGCGCACTGTGCTCCAACCTCGCCCGCGGATGCTCGAAGCAGCAGTTGTCCCGCGAGGCCGAGCTATTCACGAAGATCTCGAAGTACTTCGAATCACAGTCTGTGGTCGAGGATCACGGAGGTATCGAGGAGCTGATGTCCCGGATCAACTCCGACCTTGGGAACTATGGGGGTGCCAAGTCGATGTCCGCGGTGGTATCCGACCGCGGAGCGCTCCGTGTCCTGACCTGGAGCGAGAAGGTCACGATCATCATGGAGTCGATACTGGAGAGGTATCTGAAGAACCCGCACTTCCTGGACCATACCAACGTCTACGTCTGCGACATCTGCGGGTTCATCTACATCGGGGACGAGCCGCCGTCCGTCTGTCCGGTGTGCAAGGTCCCCGGATTCATGATACTGATGATCGAGAGGAGGGATTGAGATGACCGAACTCTATGCTTCAAGGAACCTCAGGCTCTGCACCAAGGACTGCATGTGCCTGTACGTCTGTCCGACCGGGGCCACCGACACCGAGACCGGGCAGATAGACTTCGCAAAGTGCACCGGATGCGGCGACTGTGCCAGATCCTGTCCCTCGGGTGCGATATCCCTGATCCCCAGGGAGTATCCCAGGCAGCAGCCTAAGAACGAGGGGATGTGCAAGTCCCTCCAGTCCATGACCCAGAGCAAGGCCGTACAGGAGAACATCGCCAAGAGCCTTGCCGATGGTGCCGAGGACCCCGTGCTCAGGCAGCTGATGGAGGCCTTCGTCAGGTCCAACCGTCTCATGGCAGAGGACCTGGTCCGCGAATCGGGATACATGCTCCCCCAGAGCGGTAACGTCCGCGAGCTGCTCGAGGCCCTGTCCGCAAAGGGCCTGGGAGAGGCCTCGGCAGCGGCCGAGGAGCTCCTGAAGCTCCTGAGATTCAACGAGTGACGTCACAAACTGAATGAGTAGAGCATCATCAGGAGGTCCTCGTTGGACAGCCTGACGCTCTTCTCATTCAACCTTTTCGCGCCCATCCTGTCATAGAACCCGAAGTCACAGTCGTCATCGGTGTACAGGAATATCTCCTCTGCACCGCGGGACCTGAACTCGTCCGCCGCCTTCTCGAACAGGAGCCTGCCGAGTCCCATGCCGCGGGCCTCCTCGGACACTATAAGCAGCACCAGTTCCCCATCGAACCCCTTCCCGCAGCCGGAGTAGAGCTCCCTGTCTGTCCGGTCGATCGTCCTCTCGTCGTCGACCATGTCCCTGTAGCCCTTCCTCTTCCGTATGGAGAGGACCGTGCGGATCGTGGACATGATGTCCGATGGGAACGATATCGTGTTGCAGATGCGGCCTATGACGCATCCTAGGACCTTTCCGTCCCGTTCGCATACCCATCCGAACGTCCCCCTGTCGTACAGTCCCTTGACGTACAGGAACGATGACTCCCTGCCTATGTCGGCATAGGCGTCCATCTCCCATATCCTACGGGCCATCTCCGCGATCGGGGCTATGTCCCCGGGTCGCATCTCGCGCATCATCTCAGGGACCTTCCCCATACATAGGATGCGACGGAGGGCAGATGGGTGCACATGAAGACCTGGAGCTTGTTGTAGGCCCCGCATACGGAGCGTTTCCTCCCCTTGTCCAGGTCCCTCATCGCGGTCCTGACGACGTCCTCTGCCGCGACCCTGTGCCTGAAGACGCGGTCCGGCACATCGGCCCCGCTCTTCGACAGGGCTATGAAGTCCGTCCCGACCCATCCGGGCGAGACCTCGAGAACCGATATGCCGAGAGGTTTCAACTCTTTCCTGAGGGCGTTGCAGTAGGACCTAACGTACGCCTTCGTCGCGGAGTACACGTTAAGGCGTTCCAAGGGGAGGTATGCCGATGCGGAGCACACCTCGACGATCCCCGAACCCCGCTCCATGAAAGGTATGCAGAGGTGGGTGATATCCGTCAATGCGGCGATGTTCAGGTCGATCATCGCCCTGGTGTCATCGCGAGGGACCTCCCAGCTGGTGCCGAACCTTCCCAGGCCCGCGCAGTTGATCAGGACGCCTATCCCGAACCGTCCGGAGCGCAGCTCCGACGCAAGGGAGTCCAGCCCCTCGACCGTGGACAGGTCTGCGGGGATCACTTTGCAAGGCGTCTCCATGGATGCCGCGAGCTCCTCGAGCCTGTCCGCGCGTCTGGCTACGACCCATATGGACTCGTATCCCCTCGAATCGAGGGCCCTGCAGAACTCGGCGCCCATCCCGGACGAGGCGCCGGTGACTATCGCAATCATCCGAGCAGTGCGGACGCGGCGACGGTCACGGCGACGAGGATCATGATCCCTACCATTCCGTATGCCAGGACCTTCTTTTTAGTCTCAGTCTTCATGTCCACGGGGATTCTGAACGACTTTATATAATGTTTCAGAAGGGGAAGGGTTGGCCCCGTGAGGGGCAAGAGGTTTGGACCCCCGCTTCAGAAGCAGGGGAGGTGCTCGTCTGCCAGGGCGAATGCGAGGTAGAGGGTGAGCGCGAAGTTGGCCAGTGCGGCAAGGGCCTTGAGCAGCACGAAGATCTCGCCGTCGAAGCTTCCGAACAGGAAGATCAGAGCGGTGGTGAGCAGGATCAGGGTGAGCAGCTTGGGGGTGCCGGCATGGTAGGACCAGATCAGTGCGATGACGTAGATCAGGGCCAGGGTGATTCCGATGATGGTTCCGGCATATCCGGCACCGGCACAGAACACTCCGATGGCGACGAGTCCGAACACGATGAACCCGAAGTTGGAGTTCGCCTTGTATGCAGCGATGGCTGCAACGAAGATGAAGAATGAAGCTATTATCAGGAGACCGCTGAGGTTGTCTGCAACCTGGGAGAGTCCGAGATCGAAGTATGTATCGAAGCACACCAGTGCTATCGGAAGAGAGATCAGAGCCACGAAGAACAATCCGAACGCCGTGGGATCCAATATTTTGCATTCATCAGTCATGAGTTTTCCTCCTTGGGCCCGATGTCGGACCCATCCATGAATTCAACGTCCATGGTATATAATAGCATACGTCCAACAGATGTTTAGCCAGTATGTTTTTTGGACCATGGATGGATGAATCCTTTTGAAGTACTCAAAAAAGTGCCGTTGACAAGCAGATTAATATACAATGAGTCAAAACTCATCCAGGAAGTCATCCTCGGTGGGTATCAGATGCACCGTCCTTTTCGATGGATCGCGCACTTTCGAGGCCATCCTGTTCTGGACGTCGTTGAACTCGCCCGGGGTCAGGGGAGCGGTCGCCCTATGCCTGATCAGGAGGTCCTCCCACCTCATGTATCCCGCATAGACGGGGTTGTGCAGGATGTTGGCCATGTTGCGTTTGTTCCATGGGTTCCCCCTGCGCGTGAGGATCCCTTCGGAATTGAGGGAATAGCATATCTGGTCCACGGTCCTTCCCTCGGAATACTCCTCGAACATCCTCCGGACTATCGGGAGCTCGTCCTCGTCCTCGACGAGCGCCCCGTCCCTCAGCCTGTATCCGAACGGAGGGGTGAAGCCCATAGTCCTCTTGCCCGTGTCCGCGGAGTCGAGCGTCTCCGCCTTCTCGCGCATCCCCATGTACGTCCTCTCGCCGATCTGCTCCGATTCCAGCTGGGCGAGGCGCTGGATCATGTCGACGACGAAGCGGCCCAGCGCATTCGTCGTATCCAGGGACTCCGAGGACGACACGAACATCTTGCCATGCTTCTCCAGGGTGTCCATCATGTTCATGAAGTTGCGGCTGTTCCTGTGGATACGGTCCATCTTGATGACCACGACCACGTCCCACAGGTCCATCTCCGCCATCATGCGGCGATATGCCGGGCGCTTGTCGCTGCGGCCGGAGTAGCCGTCGTCCTCGTAGACGGCCGTGACGTCCCATCCCTCCGCAAGGCAGTAGTCCTGCAGGAGCTCCTTCTGAGCCCCGACGGAATAACCCTCCACTGCCTGTTCCTCGGTGGAGACCCTCACGTATATCGCGGCGCGCATCGGCTTAGCTCGAGCGGGCCGTTGACCCTCTCGAACGTCGAGCGGTCTATGATCGCATCCTGCTCACCGCGGCGTATGATGCCGTTCCAATCGATGTAGCCCGCATACAGGGGGTTGTGGAGGATGTTGCAGACGGACTGCTTGTTCCACTGCCCGCCCTTCTTCGCGGGTATCTCCGCACTGTTCAGGAACCCGGCTATGTCGTCCATGGTGGAACCGCGCACATACATGTTGTATATCGCCCTGACGGTGTGCGCCTCGTCCCTGACGATCTCGAGGCCGTCCTCCGTGTAGGTGTAGCCGTACGGATGTCCGGAGCCCAGGTGGCCGGTCCCGTTGCGCGCCTTGAACTCCATCCCCATGTACGTCCTCTCGCCGATCTGCTCCGATTCCAGCTGGGCTATCCTCTGCATGATGTCCATGACGAAGCGGCCCATGGCGGTGGTGGTGTCGAACTTCTCCTGTACGGAGTTGAACTCCTTTCCTATGTCCCTGAGGTCGTCCATCATCCGGGCGAAGTTCACGCTGTTCCTGTGGATACGGTCCATCTTCAGGACCAGGAGGACGTCCCATCCGTCCGATTCCCTCATCATGCGATCGTACTCTGGACGCTTGGTGTTCCTACCGGAGAAACCCTCGTCCCTGTACTCGTCCGCGATATCCCATCCGCGGACCCTGCAGTATGCCTCCAGCCTCTTTATCTGCGCATCGAGCGAGAATCCCTCGACCGCCTGATCGTCAGTGGAGACCCTGGCGTATAGTGCGGCACGCATCGTGCATCCATCCCGGGGACGCATTGTCCTCATCGATATTTAATAGGGGCGGAATGCGGACTGCAGAGGCTCTCGGCAGCTCTCGTGAATGGCCGTTCCTATCGGCATCGAGGGGGAGAAAAGGGTCCCGGGAGGACCCGGGACCGGTATATGGGCGGGGTCCTGAGACCCCTGAGGTTTTATGGAATCACATTCCGGGCATTCCCATGGGGGGTGCTCCGCCCTGGGGAGGCATGGGGGGTGCCCTGCGGGAAGCGATGACGTCGTCGATCCTGAGGATCATGTTGGCGACCTCCTGAGCGGAGTTGATCGCCTGGACCTTCACCCTGAGGGGCTCGAGGACGTTCTTGGCGTTCATGTCGACGGCCTCTCCGGTGTCGAGGTCGAGACCGAAGTACTTGGCCTTGGCGTTCTTCTTCTCGTGGGCGTTCTTCAGCTTGATGATGCTGTCGATGGGATCGATTCCCGCGTTCTCGGCGAGGGTCCAGGGGATGATCTCCATGGCCTTGGCGAACTTCTCGATGGCGAGCTGCTCCCTTCCTCCGACGGAGGCCGCGAAGTCGTCGAGCCTGAGCTCGAGCTCGATCTCGGGCGCACCTGCGCCTGCGACGACCTTCCCGTCCTCGATGGCGACTCCGACCACGCGGATGGCGTCCTCGAGCGCCCTCTCGACTTCCTCGAGGACGTGCTCGGTACCGCCGCGGACGAAGATGGTGATCGCCTTGGGGTTCTTGCATCCGGTGATGAACGCCATTCCGTCCTCTCCGACCTGGGTCTCGTCGATGGCCCCGGCGGTTCCGAGGTCGGCCTTGGTGAGCTCCATGACGTTCCCGACGATGTTGGCTCCGGTGGCCTTGGCGATGGCCTCGAGATCGGACTCCTTGAGCCTCCTGTATCCGAGGATGCCGTTCTTGGCGAGGTAGTGCTGGACGAGCTCGTCGACTCCCTTCTGGCAGAACACGACGTTGGCTCCGACGGACTTGATCTGGTCGACCATGGCCTTCAGGGTGTTCTCCTCCTCGGCGAGGAAGGAGGACATCATGGTGGGGTCGGTGATCTGAATCTGGGCGTCGAACTCGGTCTTCTTGACCTCGAGGGGGCAGGAGAACAGGGCGATCTTCGCCTTCTCGACGTGGGTGGGCATCCTGCTGTGGACCTTCTCCTTGTCGATGACGACTCCCTGCACGAGGTAGGTGTCACCGATGACTCCGCCGACCTTCTTCTGGATGCGGATGTTCTTGGTGTCGACCTTGCCCTCTTCGACGACGGACTTGCAGGCCTTGACGACGATCTCCGCCAGGGTCTCCTCCTCGTCCCCGACGGACTTGCCGGTCAGGGCGGTGGCGGCGACGGTCTTGAGGACCTTGTCGCTCTTGGCGTCGATGGCGATGTCGTTGAGGATCTCCACTGCCTTGTCCGCGGCCATCTTGAATCCGTTGGTGATGACGGTGGGGTGGACGTTGGCGTCGATGAGGGACTCGGACTGCTTGAGAAGCTCTCCGGCGATGACGACGCTGGTGGTGGTACCGTCGCCGCACTCGGCGTCCTGGGTCTTGGCGACCTCGACGACCATCTTGGCGGCGGGGTGCTGGACATCGATCTCCTTGAGGATGGTCACTCCGTCGTTGGTGATGACGACATCTCCGATGGTGTTGACCAGCATCTTGTCCATTCCCTTGGGTCCAAGGGTGGACCTGACCGCGTCCGCGACGGCCTTGGCCGCGCTGATGTTGTTGAACTGTGCTTCTTTGTCCTTGCTCCTCTCGGTGCCCTCTTTGAGCACGATAACGGGCTGATTTCCAGAACCGTACATGGCAATATCACCTGTATTTCTACGTTCGACAATTTAGTTCTTCTATAAAAGTATTTTGAAGAAAACCGATTCATGGTAGATACTGGACGGCCATCTGGATTATCCGGACCTGCCGTTCACCGTCAATCCGCGCCTGAGGCATTGGCGGGCGAGCTCCGCCTCCGCCCTCGCGGAATGGGAGATGCGCATCCTGTCCATCCTGGTCATGTCCACGAGGCGCGTGTTGAGCCCTTCGATGAACACGTCCCTCACCCCCGTGGCCGCGAGGCCGTCCGCCAGGTCTGCCTCCCTGCCCTCCAGGGATGACATCACCGGTGCGACCAAGGCGTATGCGTCCATCCCGGCGTCCAGGAGCGCCCCGAGGGCCTCGAGCCTCGCAGAAGGGAGAGGCGCCCCAGGCTCCGTCATCTTGGACGAGCGGTCGTCGGCGGTGGTGACCGTCATCCCCACCACGCATCTCATGCCGCCGAGGATGTCCATGTCCCTGAGGACGAGGTCCGACTTGGTGTGTATGTGGACCTCCCTGTCGTTCTCCCTCAGTATCTCCAGGCAGGAGCGGGTCAGGCGGAAGCGCCTCTCCGCGGCCTGGTACGGGTCCGTGACCGTGCCGATCCCGATCGTCCCCTCCGCGAACGGCAGCTCCTTAGAGAGGCGGTCGGCCACGTTCCTCTTGACACGGACCACCCTCCAGGTCGAGAGGTCTGAATGGGTGTGGCCGGGGGCGTAGCAGTATATGCACCCGTGCTCGCACCCCCCGTACGGGTTCAGGGCGTAGTCCATCTCGTCCAGGCCCGAGGGCGACAGAGCCCTCCCGCACTCGACTATGCGGAACTCCCCGTCCCATTCCAGCGCCTCGCCGGAGAACTCTGCAAGGGTCGTGTCAATAATAGTCCTCGATCCTCCTTTGAACCATCCAGTCCCGCATCACATCGGAATTCCTGATCCACGTGTCGCGCTTGATGTCCATCATCTCCTCCACCGAGGTCAGCGCCTGGTCCAGCGTCTCGAAGTGGAGTGGCTCGGTCCTCAGCGCCGCGCGCACGTTCTCGCGGACGTTCCACACCCCCACCGGCATCACGTAGCCGGGATGGGCCTCCCTCATGATAACGGCGCCGGCGGTCCTGCCCTCCTCGATCAGCAGCTCGTTCACGGCCATCCTGGACGCATAGTAGCAACCCCCTATGTGGGCGTACTCGGAGCGTCCGTCGAACATCTCGCTGTCGTGTATGATGTCTATGGTCCTGCCGGTGGGGTTCCAGGTGGTGTCGGGATACCACGCCTCTATGAGCTCGAACCTCCATGTGCACGGCATCAGCAGGATCGCCCAGCGGTTGTCCAGCTCCTGCCACCTGTACAGCCTGAAGTCGTCTATCGTGGGGTTCCACTTGGTGGTCTTCAGCAGGTCCTTCCCGATCATGTCGTCGACGGCGGTGATGCTCCATCTCGTGGGGACGAACCTGCGGTTGCGGCCGATCCCCATCGTACCGACGGAGAACGCCTTCTGGATCTCGGAGATCAGGGTCCCGCTGCGATACGCGCTCACGACGGCGTCCACCGCCCTCATGTCGGTGTCGTAGAAGCTCTTCTCCAGGTTCCTCTCGAACCTCCCGTTGCCTAGGCGCATGCCCTCCAGCCTCGCGGACGGCCCGAAGGGCTCGATGTTGTCGTCCAGCACGACGCGGCCCTTCGGCTTCTGGGAGAAGCTGGCCTCCACGTCTATGGACTTCGCGGCCAGTGCGATCTCCTGGACGTTGTCGACCATCCGCCCTCCCTTGGAGAAGTCCCTGGCGTCGATCCTGTACTTCCCGCGGACCAGCCGGAACCTCATGTCGACGATCTCGTCTATGCTCTTCCCGACCCATCTCTCGGGCGTCCCCATCTCGGAGGTGTCCCCGAACTCGGGTGGCAGCAGGGGGCCGATGTCCACCTTCGGATATCCGTACCTCCCCACGAACACGGCAGGGGGACTGGACCCGGCCAGGTCCCTGGAGTCGATGAGCGGGCGCGTCCTCTGCTGGGAGTAGAACTTGATCATCAGCGGGCAGCGCTCCTTCCCGCACAGGCGATGGGCGCCCTTGCATATCGAGCACAGCCCCGCCTTCATGGTGGTGCCCGTGCGGGAGTCTCCCTCGTCGAAGTATCTGGGGTTGATCACCGTGGCGCACACCTCCCATGGCAGTCCCGACCCTTTGCATTCGGCGGGATGATGATGGAAAACCCCGTCACACAGCAAGGCGCATAAACAGGGTGAAGCAGAAGCCAGTTTGGAATCTCTTCCTGCAAGGGGACCAGCTTCCGCTTTACTTTGGTCATTCCCTAGCAGTTTAAATTAGTTTGTTCGAAATATTCCATTTCCAGGCATTTTTACCGGAATCCGTTATAAACAGGCATCGGAAACGCCTTGGGGGAAGCTCCGAGCGCCTGGCGGACAGGGTGTCCGACGAGACGGGCACCAGGCCCATTCCGAACAGCCTCAGGAAGTCGGGGGCGATGCGCTCCAGGCTCCACATCTCCATGCTGGGGTCCTCGTCAGCCGACAGGTCTATGACCAGGTCGTTGCCGTCCACGCGGAGCCTGAACGACCTGATGGCGTTGTTCCTGTGGCGGTCCATGACGTCGGCGACCTTCAGCATCATCGCACAGGTCCGTATGGCCTTGACCTCGCCCTTGGACAGCCCCTCGAACCTCGAGTCCTTGGGCCCAGGGAACTTCTTGTGGTGGAACCTCGCCATCAGCGCCATGGCGTGGATCTCCTGGCACGTGAACCCCTGCAGCTCCGACTTCTCGATTATTATCTGGGACAGGACGTTGTGGTTGGAGTAGCTTATGAGCTCGCCCACGTCGTGCAGGATGCATGCGCAGGACAGGAGGCTCCTCCATTGGCCGTCCAGGTCGTGGATCCCGAGCTGGAGGGTCTGGTCGAAGAACGATAGCGCGTTGCGCTGGACGGTCTCCGCATGCCTGCGGTCGTACTGGCAGCGATGGGCCAGCGACCTTACGGACGAGTCGCGGGCGCTGAACACCGCGCGTCCGCGCAGGAGCTGGTGCTCCAGCATCATGCCCTGCTTCATGCCGTTGTTGCTGATCTCTATCTCGGACACGCCGAACAGGGACATGAGCTCCTCGGCCACGGCGCCGCCGGGGATGATGATGTCCGCCCTGTTCTTCCCCATGCCGGGGACGGCCAGGCGCTGCTCCAGCGTCATCCTGCACAGGTCCGCCATGAGCTCATGGAGCTCGTCGAACCTCAGGTAGGACGCGTCATGGTCCGGGCGGCGGAAGGCGCACATCTCCGCGAGGGCGATGAATGTGCCCGACGAGCCTACGGCCTTGCGGAATCCCAGCATGCGGACCTTGTTAACGGCGTGGTATGAGGCCATGTCCACGTTGCGGAGCAGATACGAGTAGTCCTCCCTGGAGACCGGCCTGGTGCAGTCCACGCCGAGCGAGTAATGGAACCTGACGGCCCCCATGCTGAGGCTGTCTATGAAGAGGTTCTCCCCCTTCTCGCGTATGGTTATCTCGGTGCTGCCGCCGCCGATGTCCAGCTCGATCGTGCGGACGTCCGGCCCCGTGTCCCCGAAGACGCCGAGCGCGATGAGCCTGGCCTCCTCGGTGCCGGGGATGACCTTCAGCTCCACCTCGTCGGCGACGGAGTCGATGAGCTCCTGACGGTTCTCCGCCTCCCTCGCCGCGCACGTGGCGAACGCTATGACGTGGTCGGCGCCCAGGTTCTTGGATATCTGGGAGAAGCGGCGGATCACCAGCGCGGCCTTGTCTATGGACTCGCGGTCTATGCGGCCGTCCTGGTACAGGCTCCTGCCGAGACGCAGGGACTCCTTGTCCTGGAATATGGGGGTGCCCGACGACTCCGGGTAGAACCTCACCACCAGGAGATGTACGGAGTTGGTCCCCACGTCGATGAAGCCGACGGTCTCGGCATCATTCCTCTGTTCCATGCCAGCAACCCCTGTTCTCGAGGAACCACTCCTGCGACCTCATCTTGCGCTTGCCGGACGGCCGGGTGACGAGACGGTACGTCCCGTCGGGCAGCAGCTCGCGCGCCTTCACGTTGTCCTCGAAGTGGATGCGAAGGATGTTGTCGCGTATGCTCTCGAGCATCTTGGGATCGAGTATGGGGAACAGCACCTCCACCCTCGCCAGGAGGTTCCTGGGCATCATGTCCGAGGACCCCATGTACATCTCCGACCTGCCGCCGTTCTCGAAGTAGTAGATCCTGGAATGCTCCAGGAACCTGTCCACTATGCTCGTGACGCGGATGTTCTCGGAGATCCCGGGCACCCCGGGGCGCAGGCAGCACAGGCCGCGGATGTTGAGGTCGACCTTGACGCCCGCGATGGACGCCTTGTAGAGCGTTGCTATTATGTCCGAATCGATGAGACCGTTGGCCTTCATCGCTATGTACCCTGACCCGGTCGTCCTGCACACCTCGATCTCCCTCTTGATCTTGTCTATCAGGGAGCTCTTCAGGGTGAGCGGTGCGACCAGGAGGTGCGTGTACATCCTGGGGCCGAAGAATCCCGTCAGGGCGTTGAACAGCTCTCCCACGTCCTCCCCTATTTCGGGGTTCGCCGTGAGGAACGATATGTCCCCGTACTGCTTGGCTGTCGATGAGTTGTAGTTCCCGGAGCTCATGTGGGTGTAGCGGACGAGCTTGTCGCCCTCCAGCCTGACGGCCTGGAGGAGCTTCGAGTGGACCTTCAGGTTCACCGGCCCGTAGACCACGTGCACCCCGATCTTCTCCATCTCCCTCGCCCAGAGGATGTTGTTGCTCTCGTCGAACTTGGCACGGAGCTCCATCAGGACGGACACGGTCTTGCCGTTCTCCTTCGCCCTCATCAGCGCCTTGACCAGGTACGGGTCCTTACCTATCCTGTAGAGGCAGATCTTGATGCTCTGGACATAGGGGTCCTCCGCCGCGGCCGTGACGAAGCGCACCACGGTCTGGAACGACTCGTACGGGTGGAAGAGGATCCAGTCCTTCGAGCGGATGGCCTCGAACAGGTCTATCCCCTCCCCGAACTCCGGCGGGGTGTACGGGTCGAAGGGCTTGTTCTTCAGCTTGGGATAGTTGAGGCCTACGAGCTCCCACAGGTCCCCGAGGTTGATGCCGTCCGTCCGGTGGACCTGGAGGTCCCCGAGCTTGAGGTTCCTGGCGAACAGCTTGACCATGTCCTTCGGCATGGAGCGCTCCACCGTCATGCGCACGGGGAAGCCTATGTCCCTGTCCTCCAGGGACTCCTCGACGGCCGTCATGAAGTCGCATGCCTCGTCGATGGTGACCTTCACGTCGGCGTTCCTGGTGACGCGGAACATGTACGCCCCGACCACGTCGAGGCCGGGGAAAAGGGACGATATGTGCCTCTCCAGTATGTCCTCCAGGAGGACGTACTGCTCCCCCTTGGACGAGGGCACGCGCACGAACCTGGGGATCGTCCCCACGGGGACCTTCACCCTGGCGAACAGCTGCTCGTGGCTCTTGTCGTACATCCTCACCGCTATGTTCAGCGAGTTGTTGGAGATGAACGGGAACGGGTGGGTGACGTCCAGTGCGAGCGGCGTGAGCAGGGGGTGCACCCTCTGCTTGTAGAAGTTGGCCACCCAGGCCTGCTGGTCGGGCGTCAGGGAGTCCACCTTGCTGATGAGGATCCCGGCCTCGGCGAGCTCCTCCGTTATGGACGTCCAGCATGCGGAGTACTGGGACACCAGGGACTGGACGGTCTCCGACACGGTCTCCATCAGGGAGTTGTAGCTCACCGACTGGTAGTCGGGACCGGGTATGGGGGTCCTGGATATGAGCCCGGGGACGCGGATCATGTAGAACTCGTCCAGGTTCCCGTAGCATATCGCCAGGAACTTCACGCGCTCGAGGAGGGGGTTGGTCCTGTCCTGCGCCTCCTCCAGGCAGCGCCTGTTGAACTCGAGCCACGAGAGCTCCCTGTTTATGTAGTGCTTCGAATCGTAGAGGTCCGGGGCCGCGGAAGCGGCGAGGGCATCCGTCTCTTTCCTGCGGCCCGTCAGGATATCAATCCTCCATGGGCTTCCTGACCTTGACCGATTCGCAGTGGGCGTGCAGACCCTCCGCGGTGGCGAGCGTCTCGATCGTGGACGCCATCGATGCCAGCCCCTCCTTCGTCAGGATCTGGACGGTGGAGGTCTTCATGAAGTGGGACACGTTGAGGCCGGAGCACGTAGTGGCGTGCCCGGATGTGGGAAGCACGTGGTTCGTACCGGACGCGTAGTCGCCGGCGGCGACGGGCGTGTACGGCCCGACGAAGATGGACCCCCCGTTCCTGACCTTGCCGAGGACGTCGAGCGGGTCGCGGACCTGTATGGAGAGGTGTTCGGGGGCTATGCCGTTCATGGTCTCTATCGCGAGGTCCATGTCGTCCACCACGATGTACCCGGAGTTTACCATCGCCTTCTCGATGATCTCCTTCCTGGGAGCGTCCTTCACATCCCTCTCTATGATCTTCCAGACCTTGTCCGGGAGGGACGGGTCGCACGTGACCAGGAGCGAGGCGGATGACGGGTCGTGCTCCATCTGCGCTATGAGGTCCGATGCCACGAACTCGGGCACGGCGGAATCGTCGGCGAGAACGCCTATCTCCGAGGGTCCGGCGGGGAAGTCGATCTCCACCCTGTTGCGGAGCATCATCTTGGCACCGGTGACGAACACGTTCCCGGGACCGACGATCTTCTGCACGGGCTCGATGCTCTCCGTACCGAGGGCCATGGCGGCTATCGCCTGGGCCCCGCCCGACTTGTATATCTCGTCCACTCCGGCGATGTCCGCGGCGACGAGCGTCAGGGGATTGATCGGGGCGGGGGTGCACATGATAACCTCGTCCACCCCTGCGACCTTCGCAGGTATGGCGGTCATGAGGACGGTGCTCGGGTAGGAGGCGCGTCCTCCCGGGATGTAGCATCCGACCCTCTCGAGGGGGGTGGACTTCACACCGAGGGTCACACCCGGCTCGACCTCCCTGAGCCACATCCCCGCAGGCATCTGCATCTGGTGGAACCTCTGTATGTTGTACGCGGCGTTCTCGAGCTCCTCGACCACATCCTCGTCCACCTGCTCGTACGCCTTCTCGATCTCCTCCCTGGAGACGGCTATGTCCTTGAGGTCGTACTTGTCGAATTTCTTGGCCAGGTCCCTGAGTGCCTGGTCCCCGTCCTCGCGAACCTGATCGATGATCCCGCGGACGGTCTCCTCGACCTGTCCGACCTTGGATTCGCGGTTCTCCTTCCAGAAGTCTTCGTTGACCTGCTGCCACATAGACACGCTAAATGAACGGTTCCGTAAATATCATTGGGTTGGGAACCGCGCGTTGGCGTTTTCCGACGACCGTCTGGACCCACGCGGTTCGACAATCGCGTACGTCCGATTGGACACGTGACGGAATCCTGGGATGACGATGCGGATTCCCGCCGATAGAAACATATACTCTTCTCATTCGTCGTCTATCGAATGAAGGTCATCATAGTCGGGGCCGGAGTCGTCGGATTCGTCTCCGCCGAGACGATCTCCGACATCCACGATGTATTGATCATCGAACAGGACGAGGATGTCGCCGATAAGCTGAAGGGTCGCCTCAACGTCTCAGTCCTCAGGGAGGACGGCACCAACCCGCGTGTTCTCAAGTATGCGATAGAGAACCACAGCGCCGACGTCATCGTGTCCACCCTCGGCTCCGATTCGGAGAACCTGTTCGTGTGCATCATGGCGAAGAGGATCAAACCGGCGATACGCACGATCGCGACCGTCGACAATCCCGACTTCATCATAGACACCGGGGACTCCGCGCACTCCGGAGTGGACTACATCATCTCCCCGGAGCTCGTCACGGCAGAGAAGATGTACAAGCTCTGCATCCTCAAGAACATAATAGAGTACGAGGCCGTCAAGTCCCTCAAGGTGGCCATAGCCGTGTTCAGGGTGGAGTCGTACCATCCCATCGTGGGGAAGATAGTCCTCCATCTGCCGACGCCGAAGGACTGCACGATATTCGCGCTGTACCGTGACGGCGCCACCTACACCACCCCGGAGACCATGGAGATACATGCGGGGGACCGCCTGTGCGTCTTCGGGAGCGAGCAGTCAATCGTCGAGTTCAACGAGATCGTAGGGGTGGACGAGGTCTCCAGGGAGTTCTGCATACTCGGAGGATCCATAGTGGGCATGAACCTGGCGAAGATCCTGTCCGAGGACCAGAAGAAGAGGTACGTCAAGATAATCGAGAAGGACCCTGAGAGATGCCGCTGGCTCTCCAGGTTCCTCACGGGGGTCGTCGTAATCAACGCGGACTACACGGACCCGGGCGTGCAGAACGACGAGAACGTGTTCAAGACGGATGCGTGCGTGTCCACGTCCAGCAAGGACGACACGAACCTCCTGATATGCATGTCCGCCCGCAGGCACAGCGCGGCCAAGGTCGTCTCCCGTTTCTTCAAGCGTGAGTACGAGGACATATTCAAATACACGGGCCTGGACACTATAATCGGATATGACCGCATCATATCCAATGAGATCATCAAGTGCATGGTCTCCGACGAGCTCGCCATCACCAGGATGCAGAGCTCCGACGGGATGTTCTTCACCCATGTCGTGGACAGCGACTCCAAGCTCACCGGCCGTTACGTCGGTGACCTGAACCTGCCCGACGGGCTCCGCGTGGTCGCGATAGAGAGGGGCGGCTCCATCACGTATCCCCTCCTGGACACCAGGATCGGGTCGGACGATTCGCTGATCCTGTTCTCATGCGGGGCAAGGGAGCCCGAAGTGGTGAAGGCGCTCGGAAAGGGAGCTCCCCCGGAGATGTGATCTGGTGAACTGGAAGGCCTTCCGCAGAAAGTGCATCAGGTGGGAGAACACCACCCTCAAGATCCTCGGACAGGTCGAGATGCTCTTCGCGCTGGTCCTGCTGATCCCTGCGGCGTTCGCACTCTCGTTCGGTGAGGACGTCAGGCCGTTCCTGATCCTCACGGCCCCCCTGTTCCTGATCGGATTCGCACAGTACATGACCTGTACGGAATCCCGCACGTTCCGTTCGGTCAACGGTCTGCTGCTGGTGGCCATGACCTGGATAATAATGTTCGGGATCTGCATGGTCCCCTATCTGCTGTCCGGGTTCAAACCGATCGATGCCCTGGTGGAATCGGTGAGCGGGATCACCACCACCGGACTGACGGTCATCGGCGACCTGGACCTACAACCGACGAGCCTCCTGATCTGGAGGTCCCTGACCCAGTGGATCGGGGGTATAACCGTCGTTCTGATCTTCCTGTACTTCCTGCCGATGGTGGGGTACGGGCGGGACCTGTTCCACAACGAGCTCGCGGGTTCCGGCTCCTCGCAGTACTCCCAGCGCGCATCCAATGCCGCGAAGTCCTTCATCTTCGTCTACCTGCTGCTCAGCGCCTTCAACTTCATCCTTCTGCTGGTATGCGGCGTGAGTCCGCTGGAGTCCATGTGCCTCATGCTCACGACCATATCCACCGGCGGTCTGACCATCGTGAACTCCAGCCTCAGCACGTATTCCGATGCCGTCCAATGGATAACGATACTGTTCATGTTCCTCGGAGGGACGAACTTCTACCTGCACTACAGGGCGATATACATCCGCGAGAAGGGCGTGTACCGCGGCAACTCCGAGTTCAGGATCATGGTCGCATGGTTCATCGCCATATCCCTGGTGATCTGCCTGTTCATGTACCAAGCGGCGAACGTCAACGGCATCGCCCTGGACTCCCAGAGCATCTATCAGACTTTCAAGAACGCGATATTCACGACCGTCTCCCTGGGGACGTCCACGGGTTTCTACGTGGACGACTTCACGTTGTGGCCGTCGCAGTGCATGATACTGCTCATGATCGTTGCGATGATCGGCGCGTCCACCAGCTCCACGTCCGGAGGTATCAAGTTCAGCAGGATAAGGATCATCTACGAGTACGTGAAGAACGGGTTCCGCGGGACGATGCACTCCAACGCCGTCTATACGATAAAGATCGACCGCAAGAGCGTGGACGACTCGATCGTCAGAGGGGCCCTCGTGGTCTTCATGATGTACATAGCGACCATGATCGTGGCGGCCGTCGGGTTCATGGCGTTCGGATACAACATGGTGGACTCGTTCGGTCTGTCCATATCCGCAATCTCCAACGGGGGGATGGGATTCGGGAACTTCGGGCCCACCGGCGACTTCGGCTCCATGGACGGGGGGATCAAGCTGTTCATGGTCCTCCTCATGTGGATAGGCCGTCTCGAGGTGGTCACCGCGCTGATCCTGTTCACGCCTGGATTCTGGAAGGATGTGTGGCTCAACAGCCGTGCCCGCCACAAGGCGAAGCATGCCCTGGACAGGTACGGTCTGGAGAGCCAGAAGAGATGATCAGTTCCCGTCGCAGAAGCTCAGCACGTTGAGCGCCGCCTTGCTCCCGGGCGAGACCTCGTTGATGGCGCCGGCGACTATGCGGGCCTTCTCGTACTCGCCCTTGTGGGCGAGGCAGATGCCGAGCGTCTCCATGGCGCTGACGTTCCTGGGGTCGAGCTTTATCGCCCTGGTCGCGTACCCCGCGGCGGCCTTGATGTTGCCGAGGACCCTCATCGCATACGCCGCGAGGGCGTTCGCGTCGGCATCCTTCTCCTTGAGGCATCCCCTGACGAACTTGGTGAGCTCCTTGTCGCGTCCCGCGAGCATCAGTGCGGAGACGTACGCGCGGCGGACATCGAAGTCGTCCGGCATCTCGGCGAGCAGCAGCTCGGCGTTCTCTACGGACTCCTTATGGTTCCCGAGGGCGCTGAGGACCTCGGAGCGCATGACGCGGTCGAACGGCCTGGGCTGCTGGATCGAATCGAGGACCTCCAGGGCCATCTCGTACTCCTCCAGGTCCTCGAGGCACATGCACATGAGGGTGCGGACCTGGTCGTCCTGCTCTATGCCCTTGAGGATGGAGTATGCGCTGGAGGGGAAGTCCAGTCCCCTGAGGGCACCAGCGATCTGGATCAGCGTCTCCCTGTCCTCCGGAAGGGAGTCCATCATCATGGAGAGTATGGTCTTGGAGACGTCCGAATCGCCGACCACCTTCAGGAGGGAGAGGCATTTTATCCTGGTCATGGGGGCGGGATCCGCCGTAGCCAGGTCCCTCACCCTATCGACGGCCTCCGCTCCCCTGCCCTGCGAGATGAGGGTGCGGATCTCGTCGAATGCTGAGTCTGTGTCCATGCATCGGTGATACTGGTACTGGTTAAAAAATGCGTTATATACAGCAAACTGCATTTCATGTATGACCATGAAGATAACGTCCGTCTCCGTCTTCAAGCTCTTCAACGAGTTTGATTATGAGCTCGTCCTCTCGCAGCCCCTCACATTCATACACTCCCCCAACGGGATGGGCAAGAGCACGCTCATGAGAATGCTCTACGCCGCCCTCCGCGGGGACATCGAGTACCTAAAGGGGACGCCGTTCGAGAGGCTCGACATCGGGTTCGACGAGGGGAGCGTCCTGATCATCCAGAACTTCCAGGGCGACATGCTGATCCAGATGCAGAGGAGCGATGTGGAGACGACGCTGACGGCTGCGGAGATGAGCGCGATCGTGGACACAGTCTACATCCCGCCGGAGAGGCTGGCGGTCAGGAGAGGGGACGGACACCTCGCATCGACGCTCGACGTCTATGCCCAGGAGCTCCTCGAGACCATCCGCTACGCGAAGGAGCACACGGAGCTCGAGATACATCAGAGGGACGATGTGGCCGACATGCCGGACGGGGACCTGGAGTTCTGGTGCAAGGACCTCAAGGCGAAGCTGGACTTCATCAAGGATGCCGGGTTCGAGCCGGACATACCCGCGGGGAAGAAGTTCCCTCCCTCGAGGTACGAGATCGGGAAGGACCGTGCGGGGTACGAGCAGCTGGCCTGCTCCATCTCGGACTACGTGGAGCGGAACTACATCCTTGCCGAGTCGATCATAATCTACAAGGACATCGTCAACGAGATCTACCTCAACAAGACCATGTCCGTCTCGGAAGGGGGCAAGATAGGCATATCGATGGACAACGGGACCTCCCTGGACCTGCAAAAGCTGTCCTCGGGGGAGAAGCAGATCCTCATAATGTTCTACGCCCTCCTGTTCCACACCCCCCAGGGGTCCATAGTCATCCTGGACGAGCCGGAGATATCCCTGCATGTCAGCTGGCAGCAGGTCCTCGGCAGCTACTTCTCCGACATCTGCAGGGTGCGTGACATACAGATGATCGTCGCCACCCACTCCCCGCAGATCATCCATGACAGGTGGGACGATGCCGTGGAGCTGAGGCCTGCAGATGCGTGAACATCTGACGGCCGAGGACATATGCAACGAGCTCTCCATGGAGCGCACCGTCTATGACGGGACGTTCCTGATCGTCGAGGGCATAACGGACTGCAGGCTGTTCGGAAAGTTCGCGGACGCCGACGGCACGAGGATCCGCATAGCCCATTCCAAGGACAACGTCCGCGGCATAGTCCGCGAGATGACGTCCCGCAGAGGGGACGGGAGGACCATCGGCATCGTGGACCCGGACCTCGAGAGGATCCGGGGACGCGACGCGAAGCCCCCGCTGTTCCACACCGATTGCAGGGACATGGAGATGATGGCCATCCGCAGCAATGCCCTCGATGATGTGTTGGACGAGTATTGCGACATCGAGAAGAGGGAGAGGTTCGAGGAGACGGTCGGGCCGATACGCGACGCGATAGTCTCATCCAGCTACCCGATAGGCCTCTTCATGTACATATCGAGGGAGAGGGGCCTCAACCTGAGCTTCAAGAACCTCGACTTCCACAGGTTCATCAACCCCAGGACACTGGGCCTGGACGCTAACGAGATGGTCTCGGAGGTGCTCGACAACTCCCGCTCGGTGAGGGTCGGTAGGAGGGAGCTCGTCAGCACGCTGAGTCAGGAGGCCGAACGCCTGGACGACCTCTGGAAGGCCGCCCGCGGTCACGATACCATAGAGATACTGCTGATCGGGCTGAGGAAGACCTTCGGCTCGTTCAATGCGGCGGACCTCGACGAAGGGTCGCTGGGAGGCGCCCTCCGCCTTGCGTTCTCCGACGAGGACTTCAGGAAGACCGATCTGTATCGTGACACCCAGGCCTTCGCGGAGATGAGGAATCTGTCTCTGTGGGACCTCAGCTGACGTCGAGGTCCTCGGTGACCGTGCCCTCCGCGGTCTCCATTATCTTCTGTATGCGCCTCTGCCCGTCGTCCAATATCGACTTGCAGTGGTTCCTGAGCACGACCGCCATCTCGTAGATCTCCAGGCTCCTGTCGAGGTCCGTGCCGCCCTCCTCGAGCTCCCTGACGAGCCCCTCGAGCTTCTCCATGCTGGCCTCGAAGGTCATACCGGCGACCTCCTCCCTGAACACATCCATGTCTGTCATTTCCTTGCCTCCTCTATCTCCCTGACGGATGCCTTCGCTGTACCATCCCTCAGGCGTATCTCTATCCTCTCTCCGACCAGCATCCCTGATACGGATGTGACCGCGCTCCCGTCTGGCCTCACGACTATGCCGTAGCCCCTCTCCATCACGCGGAGGGGGTTCAGCGCCGACAGGCGTGCCGACAGTTCCGAAAGCGACGACGCGTCCCTGTCGACGATGGCGGAGGACCCTGCGACCGCCCTCGCCGAGACGGACTCGACGTTCGACCTCTTCAGCTCGATGTCCCTCATGGCGCTCGCGGGCGACAGCCTGGCATCCGCCAGCGCGAATCTGGATCCCATGTCGGCGAGGGCCCTCGTCAGGGCCTGGTCCGAGCGGTTCTTCAGACCGTCCAGGTGCATCCCCTTCATGTCCAGGTCCCTGGCCGCGTACTCCGGCGACAGCCTCGCATCCAGGACCTCGAACCTCCCCCTCATCCTCTCTATGACGGCGCCCAGTGCGCGGTCGGCCCCGGACATGGTCCTGTCCACCTCCGCGCGGATCTCGGCCTTCTCCCTGAGTATCAGCGCCGCGGCCCCGGTAGGGGTGGGGGCCCTGGCATCGGCGACCATGTCGGATATCGTGAAATCGGTCTCGTGACCGACGGCGGAGACGATGGGGACCCCCGATGCGGCGATGGCGCGGGCGACAACCTCCTCGTTGAACGGCCACAGGTCCTCCAGGGAACCGCCTCCCCTCCCGACGATGATGACATCGACGCCGACCCTGTTCAGCAGCTCGATCCCGGCGACGATTGTCCTGGCCGCGCCCTCGCCCTGGACCTGGGCCGGCGCCAGGAGTATGTCCGCCGGATACCTTGAGGATGATGTGGTTATGATGTCGTGTATGACCGCGCCGGTCTCTGAGGTAACCACCCCGATGGTCCTCGGATACTGGGGTATGGGACGCTTGCGGGAACGGTCGAACAGTCCCTCGTCCTGGAGCTTCCTCTTCAGCTTCTCGAACTGCTGATAGAGGTCCCCGATCCCGGACTGGCGCATCGTCTGGACTATGAACTGGTAGTTCCCCCTCTGGACGTAGATGTCGACCTTCCCGAAGACGGAGACCTTCATGTTCTCCTTCGGTTCGAAGTCGATCCTGGAGCGGGCGCCAGCGAACATGGCGCAGCTGATCTCGGCCCCGGAGTCCTTGAGAGTGAAGTAGTAGTGGCCGGAGCTCGCCCTCTTGAGGTTGGAGACCTCTCCGTTCACCCAGATGTCGCAGAGTCCAGGATTGGAATTCAGGACGTTCCTGACCAGCGTGTTGAGCTGCGTGACCGAGAGTGGCTCTCCCATGCCCCGATGCTATGGCGGTGGCGTATTAGGAACCTTCGAACGGATGCCTGCAATCCCCAAATACCATGACGCGTTGGAACCGTCATGGACAGACAGGACATCCTGGACAGAATGTCAGATGACACGAAGTGCTTCATAGACACGGCAGTGGAGATGTATGAGGCCCCATTCGCCAGATTCCTGGGGATCGAGATAGAGTCGATCGAGAGGGACAGGGTGGAATGCTCCCTGGACTTGAGGCCGGAGCTGATGAACAGCATGGGCAGGGGCCATGGCGGGGCGATCTACAGCCTGATGGACCATGCGTTCGGCATAGCCAGCAACCTCACCCATCCCTGTACGGGACAGGGCTCCTTCATGTCGTTCTACAGGCCCGCATTCGGGAGGATCCGCGCGGTCTGCGTCCCGGTCAACCGCTCCAGGTCGCTGGAGATATATGATGTGAGGGCATACGGGGAGAACGGAAAGCTTCTGGCCTCGGCCACGTACACCGCTTTCGTCATGAGGACTGAGTGATATGACTGACAGACGCTGCCCACACTGCGGAGAGCTCGTTCCATCGAACAGCATTACGTGTCCTAAGTGCTTCAAGAAGATACCCTTGGAGGAGAACGTCCCCAGACGGAGCGAGCCCGAGTCCAAGAGGGACCGTGATGGCGGGAGGGGGTTCAAGGGGAACCGCAAGGTCGCGGTACTCCTGAACCTGGTCCTCGGGCTGTTCGGGATAACGGGACTCGGCCAGCTGTATCTCGGGAGGAGGCGCGGGGCCATGTTCCTCCTAGGGGGGCTGCTACTGTTCTCCGCCGCCCTGGCGCTCACGTTCATCGTGCCCGGCATATCATGGGTGATAGCGGTCCCGTTCTACATCCTCTACGCGGTCGTGTACCTGATATCGCTCGCCGACATCGTCCTCGGCGTCGCGGTCATGAAGATGGGGCTCCGATCGGAACAGCCCCTCCCTTCTCAGGACGGCGAGGACGGAGGCGGACATCTGCGCCAGATGTATCGCCCTCCTTCCTCCGCCTATCATCGCCGGGTCTCCCGGACAGAGCCTGTCGTACGCCTCCTTGATGAGCACGTGCTCCCTGTCGGGCGGCCCTCTCAGGTCCGACGGCATGCGAACCGAGATGGACGGCAGGAGCGTCAGGTTGCGGGTGGAGTCCCACGGCTCGAAGCTGAGGTACCTCCCGAACACCGCACCCACGTTGTATGACGTGCACTCCTTCCCGAAGACCACCTTCTGGAAGTCGGACGTGACCCTCTCCCTGGGCGATCCTCCGTAGAGGTCCTCTGGCTCGATCCCGAAGTTCTCATGCATGAAATCCAGGGGCTCCTTGCCCAGGTCCCTCGGGTCCAGGGCGACGCCGTCGTTGTAGACGGTGTCGAAGTCCGACCCGTCCGAGAACACACGGCATACGGCGATCTCGGCGACCTCGTCCTTCGGGATGCCGGCGGGACCGGTCGATGCCACCTCCACCACGTACACGTCGTCCATGGGACTGCATGCACGGTCACCGATATTTCTGTTTATATTGTCAATACGCAAATGGGGACACATTACAGACATTACTGAGATAACAGACAGGTGTTCTTATCCTACCGATGCATGGACGGGATTGGAATCATAAGCCATGAGGCCATACGGGAGGATGTTAACATGAGGCGGCTCAAGACCATCGACGAACTGTACGAGGAGGTGAAGGACTTCGGTCTGGTAATCACCAACGATGCACCGCTGGAGACCGCCATAAACGCCAGGATCCGGACGGCCAGGATAGGTAAGCTGGCCTACACCCCCCGGCACATCGCGATGGAGCTGGGGCCCGCCATACTCGGAAGGCCGTTCATGTCGGAGATGGAGCTGATCGCCGCGGTGTCCAAGGAGACCGGGCTCGGGCTGAGGCACGTGTACAGCGAGATCCTCAACATCAGGGACATCAGGACGCACACCGCCGACGTGAGGGCGTACATCAACACGAAGAACGCCAGGAGGATATACGAATCGTACAGGCGGATGCCGACCCTGGAGAGGGCCATGTCGGAGTTCGAGCCTGATGACAAGCGTGTCTCCTGGTTCTACGAGATCCCCGGCGGAGTGGCGATCGTCGGCGTAGAACTGTTCGACGACCTGGACAAGCACGTGGTCCCCAACCACATCGACGTCGAGTTCGTGGACATCTTCTCGGACGATGAGTTCCGCATAGACACGATATACGAGGTGGGGAACGACCGCCAGCTGGCAGAGAACGCCGCGGACATCGTCGCCAACGGGGACCCGGAGGACTTCGCGATAGTCCTGAACGCCGGCGGGGCGATAGCCGATGCCGTCAGGGCCGCCCTGTACCGTCGCGGGATTCCCTTCATCAACTCCCTGAACGTCAAGGACCTCGCCCAGATCAGGGATTACATCAGCTTCCTGTCCCTGTCCATGAGCTTCAACACCCTCCGTGTCAAGGATGTCAAGGAGCTGTTCTCCAACTACAACGGGTTCTTCAAGAGGAACCGCGAGGAGTATCTCCTTCACAGGCAGACCGAGGATGACATGATGGACAGGGCGTTCGAGCTGTGGACCACTATGAGGGACATCTTCGAGAAGGGGATGACATTCAACGATGTCAAGAACTCCGTCTGCGACGCATCCGCACGTCCGCAGGTTGGACTTCTGCTGGAAGAGCTCCAGATGTCCGATGTCATCGTCACTCCGGACAGATTGTCCGAGATAAGGTTCGCCGTGGAGAACATCCAGAACCTGAAGCACAACGAGCAGATCCCCGACAACGAGAGGAAAGGGGTCCTTCTCACAGACAGCAAGAACTCCGTCTTCGTCGACAGGCCCGTGATGATATACCTCGGCATGGAGCAGGAGTGGAACGTCCCGGTCGTGGGGAAGAGGCACCTGGACCCAGAGACGGAGGCCGAGAAGAACGCAATCCGTCTGCAGGCGCTGCTCCAACAGGGCCAGAGGCGCATATATTGCGTGAACTCGTTCAAGAACGGAGGGCCTGCCAGACCGTGCTCCACCTTCGACCTGATGGACGGAGGGGGAAGCTCAAGCTTCTCAGACCTCGCCGAATCCCTGGTCAGAGGGAGATGGGCCACGTCCTCGGAGGAGTTCATCCCGGACAAGGGATCGCTGGAACTGGACAACTCCAAGGAGTTCGACGAGGAGTTCTCCAAGTCGTCGTTCAACGCGTACGTCGCATGCCCCCGCAAGTACATGTTCAACTTCCTTCTCCCGTCCCCGGACAAGGACACCAGCGAGTTCGGCAACCTGATACACGAGTTCGCGGAACTGTACGTGTGCTACCCGGAAGTGGTCCGTGAGAGAGGGGTAGACTCCTTCGTAAACATGATCTCGGACCGCTATGCCGGACTCTCCACGCCGCTGATGGAGGACCTCGACTCCAAGAGGATCCGCATGGCGATGGTCAACACCATGAGGTACATCGACCTCCTGGATCCCGTGGCCGAGCTCAACGTATCCAACAAGGCGAAGCCGAATCCGAACAGGTTCATGCTGCAGCTCGGACTGGAGATGACCAGCGACATCTGCGAGGTGGACCATCATTCCGCCGGCCATCCCATACACGGATACTTCGATCTGCACCACAACGGCGCCATAATAGACTACAAGACGGGGAGGAAGAAGACACCCAAGGATATAGTGAGCGGGATGAGCCTGGATCAGATAGCCAGATATCCGGAGTTCCAGCCTATCATCTACCTAGCGCTCGCCGGGGACCTCGAGGATCCCGCGACTACGTTCTACCAGTTCTATGCCACCGAGAACGACGTGATCTCCGTGTCCGAGGACTATGATATCAGGAACAACGTCCGCACGATTGTGCTGTCGTCCGCGGACAGGGAGGCGTTCATGAGGTCCGAAGAGGCCGTCCGGATGCTGGAATCGTCCTTGAAAAAGGATGCGAAGCCGTATGCCCGCGGCATCCTGGGGATCCTCGACGACAGGATGCCATCAGATCCGGACAGTTGGAGCGAGGACGACGATGCGATCGACAGGGTCCTGGCCGTCATGGGCAAGAAGAGCGGCAAGACGAACCGTGACCTGGCATCCCACTCGCTTAGGAAACTGGCGGACCTTGCGACTGACCGCATGCCATCCATCGGGTCAGAGGTAGTCATCCTACCGGACACGTTCCGGAGCTTCCTGGAACAGCTCGACGCACTGCATGACACCGCCATGGGCCAGGCCTACACGGGATATCCCGCAGAGCCCAGAGGGGCGGTCGACTGCGCCGATTGCCAGTACTACCAGGCGTGCATGAGCATCCCGGCGAAGAACGACTCGGGAGAGGGGGGCGGTCACGATGAGTGACGGACTGAACCCTTCCCAGAGGGAGATCGCCGAGACGCTGGATGGGATGGTCGTCGTGGATGCAGGGCCCGGGACGGGGAAGACCCACACCATCGTCCAGCGCTATGTCAACCTGGTATCTAGGGAGGACGTGTCCCCCAGCGACATCCTCATGCTGACGTTCACGAAGAATGCCGCATCGGAGATGGAGGACCGCATAAGGTCCAGGCTCACGGAGAAGGGGATGCGCGAGGAGTCCAAGTTCATCCATGTGAAGACGTTCGACGCGTTCTGCCTCTCCGTGGTCATGGAGTCCCCCGAGGAGACGGGATCGCTATTCAGCATAGAGGAGAAGCTGACCCACGCCGCGGCCATGGTGGAGAACGAGACGCTGAACAGGGCGTACTTCAACTCCTTCCTGGACAACTTTCTAGACTCCCGTGGGGAGGACTACGGCAGATGGGCGGTCATAGCGAGTCAGATGCCGAAGGAGTTCTACAGCATCGTGAACAGGCTCATGGCCAGGGGCATATTCCCGATCAGGGGCACCGGATGGTTCGGAGGGGACAACGGGAAGGAGCTGACGGGCGACACCCAGCAGGTTCTCCATGACCTTCGCATGCTCAACGACGACCTCAATACCAGGGGGATGTCCAAACTAGCGAAGTCGTTCATGAGCGGCTTCGACCAGAACGAGTACGATGTGTTCCCGGAGGACAGGGATGCTCCCGCATACGACGACAGGACCCTGTCCGAATCCGCCGACGAGGACAGGTCCGACCTCCTTAGGTTCATCCACGACATCTATTGGCACTACATCCGCAGATGCATCTCCGACGACCGTCTCACGTTCGGTGTTACGGCGATGCTGGCATTCTCCGTGCTGTATTCGAACAGCGGGGTCCGTGCGATGAACTCGTTCAGGTACATAATCATCGACGAGTTCCAGGACACCAACGCCAGTCAGCTTATGATGACCCTGATGATACTGAAGGAGCCCAACCTCTGCGTGGTCGGGGACTGGAAGCAGGGGATTTACGGGTTCAGGTTCGTCTCGGTGGAGAACATCCTGGACTTCAGGAACAGGGCCGAGACCCTCAGAAGACAGTTGAACGACGATCAGAAGCGTGTGCAGTTCAGCATCCCTGATGTGAAGAAACTCGCCTTGAGGGAGAACTACAGGTCGTCCCAGCTGATCATCGACACATCGTTCGAGTGCATGAAGCTGAAGGGGAAGACGGACGATCCCATCGATCCGGACGAGGTCGAAAGGAACCTCGCACGTCTGAGTGCCAAGCACCAGGACGTGCTTGGAAGGAACACCGGGATATGGTATGTGAGATGCGATGGCAAGGAGTCCGAGGCGGAGACGGTCGCAAAGGTCGTCCGCGACTACATCGGGTCAGGGGACTATCGCATCGTCGATACCGGGACAGGAGAGGAGCATCCGGTCGGATTCGGCGACATAGCGGTCCTCTGCAGGAAGACCAGCTCCTGCAGGATGGTGCTGGAGACGCTGAACGGCCAGGGCATCCCCGCATTCATGCAGGGCGATGTGGAGGTCATGTCCACGCGCGAGGGGAAGCTCGCACTGGCATGGCTCAGATACCTCAACAACGAGCAGGACCCCTGGGGGTTCGTGCCGATCATGGTGGACATGGGATACTCCATGGTGGAATGTCGGAAGGCCCAGGACAGCAAGCGCGTCCCCCGCCAGATACACGCACAGAGGAAGGAGCTGTACGCGAAGAGACGCAGGGTTACGGAGCTGCTGTCATCGATATTCGGATGGTACGGGCTGGACAACGACATCACACAGACCATCATCACGATACTGTCGTCCGCGCACAGGAACTCCCTGCTCACGATATCCGACCTGATATCCATGATAGAGGAGGACATCTCCTCGAAGACATCCTATCCCGTGGACATGGACCTGGGCTCTGATGCCGTCAGGATCATGACGATGCACAAGTCCAAGGGCCTCGAGTTCCCCATCGTCATAATACCATATCTGGACGCCCATACCATGCCCTCCACCCAGGGGGACCGCGATGCGATCACCTTCGACCCGGTACGCGGGATAAGGTGCGGCAGGACCATCGGGGAGTACGGGGACTACTCGAAGATCGCCAAGTCCTGGAGGACGAGGATGGTCAGGGCCACCCGCGTCAGGGACTATGACGAGGAGCGCAGGCTGATGTTCGTGGCCGTCTCCCGCGCAAAGCAGTACGTGACCATGATATCCGGCGACCCTTCGCTGTTCATGAAGGGTCTCTCGGGAGAGAACTACTGCACCATCAGGGATGTCGAACTGGACGGGTGCGATCATGCCAAGGAGCTCATCCAGAGGCCGGACGTGTCAGGGTATGAGAAGCGCAAACCCGTCATGGGGGTACACAGCGTCATGCGCCTGGAGTTCGAGGACGGGATGGGCGGGATGTCCGACGCGGACGAGATCGGAGGTAAGGGCAAGGAGTACGGGACGGCGGTCCACCTCGAGGCCCAGTACCTCGAGCGCGGATTGGCACCTTCCGGCAGGTATCCCGTCGAGTCGGAGTACATACTCAGGAACGTCCTGAGCCGCAAGGGCATGGACGGCTTCCTCAAGTCGTTCTCCGAGGTCGAATGCAGACTCCCGGTGGAGAGCGCGGGATTCGCTCTCAGGGGGACCATAGACCTGCTGCTCCTGTTCGATGACCGCGTCGAGATACATGACTACAAGACGGACCTCACGGACCGCTTCCAGAGGGAGTATGAGCTGCAACTGTCTGTGTACGCCGAGACGGCCAGACAGTACTACAAGGGTCTTCCCGTTCGCTGCTTCATAGACTACGTCTCCCAGGGAAGGACCGTGGAGTTCGACCCCCTGACGATGGAGCGGATCGAGGAGATCGTCATACCCAGGGCCAGGGAGAACCTGCTGGATGAGTGAAGTTTCGCCCGAACCACTAATATACGATACCAGATTAGCTAGGATATCATGATGGGTCTCACCTCGGAGGAAGTCGCGAAACGGAAGGCCGAAGGGCTGGTCAACGATTCCGAGGTGAGGACCAGCAGGACCTACACGGACATATTCGTGAAGAACGCGTTCACCCCGTTCAACATCATACTGTTCGTACTGGGCATCCTGCTCCTCCTGTGCAACAACCTCATCAGTGCGGTGTCCGCCACGGGGATCATCATTGTCAACATACTCATCTCCACGATACAGGAGATGCGCGCCAAGAGAAGGCTCGACAAGATCTCCCTGTTGACGAGACCGCGCGTCACCGTCCTGAGGGACGGTACGGAGGTCACGGTGGACCAGAGCGAGGTCGTCAAGGATGATGTAGTCATCCTCAGGGCCGGGGATCAGGCCATGGTGGACGGCATAATCAAAGAGTGTCGCTCCGTGGAGATGGACGAGTCCCTTCTCACCGGGGAGTCCAGCACCGTCCGCAAGAAGGTCGGGGACGTCATATATTCCGGATCGAACTGCGTCATAGGGGAGCTCTACTACGTGGTCACCGGGTTCGGCGAGGATGCCTATGCATCGAAGATGCTCTCCAGCGCGAAGAAGTTCACGTCCAAGAAGACGCCTCTGCAGATGGAGACCGGCACGGTCACGAAGATGCTCATGGCCATCGCCGCGATACTCTTCGTCATCACGATCATCAGGTCGTTCTTCACCGATACCAGCTTCAATGACCTGCTCGAGACGGTCGTCCTCTGTCTCGACGTGGTCCCGATCGCGCTGTTCCTCCTGATAACCCTGACATACATGATCGCGGCCATGCGCATGGCCGACTCCGGAGTCTTGCTCCAGAGGTCCAGCTCGGTCGAGTCAATCAGCCACGTGGACACGGTCTGCATGGACAAGACCGGGACGATCACGACCAACAAGCTGCAGTTCGAATCCGCCGAGTATCTCATCCCGGAAGGGGATGCCAAGCATCTGATCTCCGTATTCACCGGGACGACGGGCAGCAAGAACCGCACCGTAGAGGCGCTGACGGCACAGTTCGGAGCGGTCGGCGTCCAGCTTACGGAGGAGGTCCAGTTCTCGTCCGAGAGGAAGTACAGCGCGGTACGCGTCGTTGACGGTTCGGACAGGTACACGCTATACATGGGGGCATGGACATCCCTCGCACCCCACGTGCAGCAGGCCGGCAACATCCCCGATGTCATAGACTCCGAGTCCCGCAAGGGCCTCAGGACGGTCGTCATGTGCAGAGGGGACGACCGCCCCCTGCACGATGCCGATGACAATCCGACGATCGGTCCGATGGAACCGTTCGCGGTGATATCCATCCGCGACGAGGTTCGTCCGGACTGCCGCGAGACCATCCAGGTGTTCCTCGACAACGGGATGGACCTGAAGGTCATCTCCGGCGACGACCCGGTGACGGTGGACTCGCTGTTCTCCATAGCCGGCATACCCGGGAAGAGGGAGATAGTCTCCGGGCCGGAGCTCGAGGCCATGGACCAGGAGCAGTTCAAGGAGACGGCCCTCAGATGCAACATATTCGGCAGGATGAAGCCCGAGAACAAGGAGAGGGTCATAGAGACGCTGAAGGCCGAGGGCCGTTACGTCGCCATGATCGGGGACGGCGTCAACGACGTCAAGTCCCTCAAGACCGCACAGGTCGGGGTCTCCCTGGAGTCGGGGTCCGGTGCGGCCCGCGGTGTAGCGGACATGATCCTGGTGAAGGACAACTTCGCGGCGCTCCCCAAGGCCCTCGTCGAGGGGAGGAGGACGGTGTCCGGGATGAGAGACATACTGAAACTGTACCTTACCCGCAACTTCACCCTCGCCGTGATGTTCGTCACCCTCTTCGTTCTGTTCGGCAAGATCCCAATGATCCCGATACAGAACACCTTCTACGCGTTCATCTCCGTGTCCATCATGGCGTTCTTCATGACGATATTCGCCAAGCCGGACGAGAACAGGGAGTTGATCCTCCCGGACGTCCTGAGATACTGCATCCCGTCGGCCCTTATGATCACGGCGTTCTCGCTCGCGGTCTACGGGCTCACGTGGTACGCTTCGGATGCGGGACTGCTCGTAATCGACTATGCGGCCATGGCGGAGAGGTTCGGGTACGCCAGCGAACAGGCGTTGATAGACCATCTGTCATGGCACAACTCCGGCGTGAGCGAGATCGCGGCCCGTTCAGCCATGGTCCTGTTCGCCTCGGTCGCCGGACTGCTGCAGATCTTCATAATCTGCCCCCGCTGGAAGTTCATGTCCTACGACGGAAGGACGAACAAGAGCATGGTGCCGATAGTCATCACGGCCCTCATACTCGCCCTGATCACATCGATGTACGCATTCTTCCCCGAGATAGCCGTGAATCTGGTAGGATTCACCCTGTTCCCTGCGGGATCGTACCTGTTGCTGCTAGGGTTCACGCTGCTGCTGCTCGCACTGGAGGTCCTGGTGATCAGGCGCAACCTCCTCAGGAGGCTCATCGACAGGTTCGAGGAGTACTACATGCAGAAGCTGAGCGAGGAGTACAGCAAGGGGGATGTGATCGAGGAGACGGATTCCATCCCGTCTATCCCGTCCCTCCGCAAGAAGGGTTGATCAGGGACGGTACTTGCCGATCCTGTTGAGGGCGATCATCAGATGGGAAGCCATCCTCGCGTCCGACAGGGCACGATGGTCCTGCGTCCCGTGGATTCCGGCAGGGTCACCCTCGACTATCTTGGAGTATGCATGGTCCAGCTTCGGATACTTGTATCCGGAGTAGTATTCGCTGGGGATCTTGCAGACATCCGTCGCGGCCTTCATTATGTCGTAGCACTCGATGAACCACCCGCGCATCGACCAGGGCTCCTCGTACAGGAACTTGCCGAAGTCGTAACCGGTGTTGTACGACGTGACGGGCTGTCTCCTGAGGATCCTGCGAACGTCCGCGATGACGGACAGCGCGGGGGGAGCGGACTCCACCATCTCCAGCGACATGTCCGTGTTCTCGAAGATCCAGGCGTTCTTCAGATAGTCGTCCCACTCCGAGGTGTCGTATCCCAGGACGGACGAGTACACATCCTCGACCGTACCCCTCTGCAGGTCCACGCGGCAGATGCCGACGTCGACCACGACATCCTTGGGGGCTCCCTCCAGGCCGGTTGTCTCCGTGTCCAGAACGAGGATCCCATCGAAGGCGTTCTCCTCCCCCACGATGCGGAACGAGTCCCCCTTGGAAGTCTTGATCCTCTCGTAGGTCATGAATCCGTCCATGGGCCGCCATACGGCTACCGCAAAAAACACTTACGGTCCGTGCATCGGGGGACCATGGAGTACGAACGCACCGTACGGGCCGAATTCGTCAGGAGGCCCAACCGCTTCGTGGCGGCGGTGGTCCTCGATGGCGACGAGATCCTCGTCCACGTGAAGAACACCGGCAGATGCAGGGAGATCCTGGTCCCCGGCGCGACGGTGATCCTGTCGGACTCCGGCAACCCGGACAGGAAGTACAGGTACGACCTCGTCGCGGTCTACAAGGGGGACCTCCTGGTGAACATAGACTCCCAGGCCCCGAACAGGGCGTTCGCATCGTATGCAAGGAAGAGCGGCATCTTCGGGAAGAGTCCCGAGGTACATCAGGAGAGGACCCATGGCGATTCGAGGTTCGACTTCTATGTGGAATCGGACGGTCGCAGGATCTTCGCCGAGGTGAAGGGGGTCACGCTTGAGAACGACGGCGTGTGCATGTTCCCCGATGCACCCACGGAACGCGGGACCAAGCATGTCCGCGGCCTCGTCGATTGCGTGAGGGAAGGGTTCGATGCGTACGTGGTGTTCGTCGTGCAGATGTGCGGGATGAGGTACTTCACGCCCAACCGCGAGACCGACCCGGTGTTCTCGGATGCCCTGAAGGAGGCGGAGAGGGGCGGCGTGAGGATAGTCTGCCTGGAATGCAGCGTATCGGAGAACGGGATGGAGATAATCGGGACGATCCCGTACAGGATGGACCGAGGTCACTCGTACTCGACTTCCTTCCTGACGGTCCCGCTGGGGTCCATCTCCTGAAGGGTCTTTATCATACGGATGTACTCCGAGACGGCCTTCTCCTGGTCGTTTATCATCTGATGCAGGAGGTAGATGTTCTTCATGGTGGCGTTGGCGTTCATGAAGCTGCCGTCCTCGGGCTCCTCGCGGATCATGGATATGACCATGGCCTTCATGGAGCGCGTCCCTGCGCGGGAGTCCTCGTAGCTGACGACGGCGTTGAGGGCGGCCTCCCCGTAGGAGGTCGCATTCAGGTACTTCATGGCCGCGTCCGCGACCTCGGGGTAGAACGTGAAGTCGACGTTCTCGATCAGCTTCTCGAAGAGGTCCCTGAGGACGCTCTGATAATGCGCGTACCTCCTGATCTTGGATATGCCCACGTCGGACACGAGCTCGGAGGGGCCGTACATGTCCCTCATGTCCTGGACGGTGAATGAGGAGTCCACCTGGAACTTGCGGACCTGCCTGCCGGCGGGGGTGATCACCATGTTCTTCCTCACCAGGTACATGTCGATCTCCGGGCTGATGAGGCGGTTGTACCTCAGGATCTTCCTGGCCTCATCCCTCTGTATGCGCGAGTCCCTGTTGCGGTTGACCAGCGTGTCCAGGCACAGGACCACGACGAACATCGCCAGGATGTTGCATCCCATGTTGTAGAAGAAGTCCCTGAACGTCCACTCCCCCTCGCCGAACAGCCATCCGATCAGGAAGAACGCCGCGCTGGAGACGATGATGACGAAGAAGGAGATCCACATGACGGAGAACTCGTGGCGCATCTCCACCCTGCTCGCCCTGGTCTTCTTGAATTCCGCGTCGAGCACGTTCTTGGCCGATGTGGCCGACGTGCCTATCGCATCCGATATCTTCTTGGAGGCACCCTTGAGACGCTCCGTCGGGACGGGTACCTTCGGGGCCCTCATATCCCACACCTGTCCCTCAGCACCTCTCTGATGGACGCCTGCGTCTCCTCGGCGGTCCCGGTGGTGTTGACCATGAACGTCTCGCATTCCGACAGGTATCTCCTGAAGAACTCCTCGCGCAACGCCATCTTGGCGTCGTCACGGACCAGCTGGTGGGGGTTGCAGTAGTCGTGGCATCTCAGGTACTCGAGGGCATCCTCCGCGTCCATGGGGGTGACCCCGGCCTCGCAGTCGTAGTCCCTCTTGAGCAGGAAGACGTAGCGCATGGACGTGCTGCGGATGACGGACCCCTCGCCCGCGACCCATCTGACGTTCCCGATCCCACGGCCCTTGTTGTCGAAGCGGACCTCCTTGACCAGCGGCCTGTACTCCTCCCACACGTCCCCGATGTCCGCATCGATGTAGCAGTTCTTCTCGGACCCCTCCACGGTGGGCCTGCCCGACCCGAAGGACACGAAGTACCAGTCGTCGGTGATCAGGTGGGTGTTCTCCCCTCTGAGAAGGCCCCACGACTGGGTCGTCTTGCCGGTCTTGGACGGCGCTATGAGCGTCACGCCCTTCCCGTCCAGGTCCAGTGCGGCCCCGTGGACGGAGTAGATGGAATGGGCGTCCTCCAGGATGTTCCCTGCGATCCCGAGGGCGATGCTCTTCACCCATCCATAGTAGTCGAAGTTGAACAGGAACATCGTCCTGGTGGCGACATCGTACTCGGCATGGAGGTCCGTGTCCGGATCGTCCATGCAGTATATCCTGGCATGCGAACGGACGTTGTCGGACATGTGATAGAAGTTGTCGGACCACATGTCGATGTAGTCCTTTTTCTCCGTGTAGAGCTGGACGCAGACGCCGTTTATGTCCGCCTTCATGGTGTAGAGGTTCAACTTGGAACATCTCGTCCTGAGCTCGCGGGAACGGTCGTCGCCTATGCAGACAAGCCTGTATGCCATTGCCGTTACTATCGCTGATTTCATTGATATACCCGCGCCACATCCATCACACATGTCAGGGCACTCAGTCATATCCGTGAGGACAGGAAGGGAGCAGATGGTGGACATCACGGACCGCGTCCGGGACATAGTCTCGGGAAGCGGTGTGACCGACGGGATGTGCACGGTGTTCTCCATGCACACCACCGCCGGCATAACGATAAACGAGAACGCGGACCCGGACGTCAAGACCGACCTGCTGTACGGCCTTGACAGGGCGTTCCCCGATCGCGACGAGTACAGGCACGCCGAGGGGAACTCCCATGCGCACCTGAGGACGTCATGCGTTGGGCCATCGGTGAACATCATCGTATCGGACGGCCGCCTGGTCCTCGGAACGTGGCAGGGGGTCTTCCTCTGCGAGTTCGACGGTCCTCGGACCCGTTCCGTCGCCGTCAAGGTCTGGGAGTGCTGAGCGGTCGGGACTATGACCTGGACCATATTGTTCCTGGCGCCCCATTCCGCAAGGTCCGCCAGTATCGGCAGTATGGACTCGCCCCTCTCGGACAGGGAGTAAGAGACCTTCAGCTTCCTGTCCGGGTACACGGTGCGTATTACCATGCCGTCGGCCTCCAGCTCCTTGAGCTGTTTGGAGAGGATCCTGGAGGAGACATCCCCGATCTTCCTCTCGAGCTCGGAGAACCTCATCGGACCGTATTTCGTCAGCATGCAGATGATCGTACACTTCCATCTGCCCTCTATGACGGACATGGCCGCGTCCAGACAGCAGTTGTACCTGGCGTTCGGCATACTCGATATGCATGTTCCGGAGTCCATGATGATGGTATCGCTTCGGTTCTTAATAACATTATGTAGGCGAATATTTATAATGAAAAACATATAGAGTCCTCTGAGGTAAAACATGTCTGAAGTAACAGCAATCATCGCTTCGCCCAGGAAGAACGGAAACGGGGCAACCATCGTCGGAAAGATGGTGGAGACCCTCGAGGCCGCCGGAAAGAAGGTCAACGTATTCTACCTGAACCAGCTCGAGAACGTCAAGGGATGCCAGGCCTGCATGGGATGCAAGAAGGCCGGGAAGTGCGTCAGGAAGGACGATCTCACCCCCGTGCTCGAGTCCATCGCCGAATCCGAGTCGGTCATCCTCTCCACCCCCGACTACTTCGGCCTCGCATGCGCCCAGTACAGGACCCTCGAGGACCGCTTCTACGGATACGTCGGGATGAAGGACGGGAACTTCGTCGCCAACATCCCCGAGGGGAAGAAGGTCGCAGTGGTCGTCACCTCCGGGTCCGGGGCCGGTGCGGACAACATCGAGAAGGGCATCGGCGGCGTCATGAGCGGATTCCTTAAGTGCGAGATTGTCGGTTCCATCAACTACAAGGAGGGCCCTTCCGGACCCGCCAAGGACAATGCCGAGGTCCTCGCGGAGGCCGCGGCACTGGCTGGAAAGCTCTGAACAATGGAGTGAGACAGGATGGGAATCGCAATCATCTACGCAAGCGGAATGACGAAGCACACGAAAGAGGTGGCCGAGTACATGGCCAGGGAGTTGAAGGCCGACATCTTCAACCTCAAGCAGATCACCAAGATCAACATGACCGACTACGACACGGTCCTCTTCGGGACCGGCGTTCACGCGGGGAAGCCCTACAAGCCCCTCGTCCAGTTCCTCGAGGCCAACAGGGACGCCCTCGCCGGTAAGAAGACCTACCTCTTCATCGAGTGCATGTACAACGACGAGAAGGGAGACGCCCAGCGCGACAAGATCGCGGAGCAGCTCGGCATCCCCGACGCGGTGTACTTCAACACCAAGAGCGATGAGATGAACGAGGCCGGATTCCCAGCCGCAGTCGACGAGTTCATTGCGAGGCTCCGATCCGGATGAGCTTGCCTCTGCTTCCGATCGTCGCCGTGTACGTCCTCGTGAACGTCGCGGTGTTCGCGATGTACATCTGGGACAAGCACAAGGCGAAGGCCGACAAATGGCGCACCAAGGAGTCCACGCTCATAATCGGAGCGCTCTTCGGACCCTTCGGCGGCGTCCTCGGCATGGAGCTGGCCCACCACAAGACCAGGAAGCTCAAGTTCAAGCTTGTCTACCTGTTCCTGGTGGTCCACATACTCGTCATCGGATATCTGATCTACAACGGAACGATATCGTTCTGACCAAACATGGCCCGTAAGGGCCTTTCTCCTTTTCTCCGACCGATGGGACCGTTCCCCTATCGGTCACGTACGAGCTCACGGCACTCGGGAAGGATCTGATCCTGGAGTTGGACGGCCTCTACAACTGGGGAAGCAACCACAGGAACGGGAGCGAATACACTGCCGGCAACGACTCGTGAGGGATTTTGTCCCCCATATGTGGCTTGACGCGATCGATGCAAACATCATTGGATTCGTGCATCGGTATCCCGATGGAAACAGCAATCCTGGTTGCATCCCGGGGTCATAACGGCTTACGGACGACGAGCTTCTGTGAGATCTCAGCCTTATCAGGATGGTGTGACCGAAGCTCCTCAGGAACGGATCCGAATCGGAATGGTACGGACTCAGGACATTCCCGGATCGACAGCGAATCGCAGAAGATGTAGGGGTGAGTGATCGAGGGACCACATCCCCCAGTGAGTCGCCGAGGGGGCGACCTGCAACGTCTTTACCGATGATTGAGCTTAAATACCCTGTGCTTGGAACGCCTGACCCATCGGAGTGCCGCCAAGGTCACATCAGGTCCAGGCCGTGGAGCTTGCGGACGTCCGTCTCCATGCCGGGCTGTCCGAGCAGGACCACGCGGCTGTCCTCACGCTCGTTGATGATGGACATGCCTATCCTCTGCCCGAGCTGGTTGGAGAAGTCCTTCACCTCCGCGAACGACGGCATGCAGTCTATGGTCAGCCTCGTGCGGGAACCGCCGACGAACACGTATCCCTTGGGCTCCACCAGGTCCGGGTCCGCGATCCTGTCCAGGGCCGCGTACTCGTCCAGCCATCCGAAGTTCTCGTTCTTCACAAGCGTGTGACGGATGACCGTCCTCGTGTCCAGGGATGGCAGGAGCTCGAGGGTGCGCATGATCCTCTCCCACCCGTCGGATATCTTCGGACGGCAGACCCTCCTGTACACCTGGGGGTTCGGTGCCGCCACGGTGACGTAGAGCTGCATCGGGAGGACGTCCAGGGACTCCAGCCTCTCCGGGTAGGTGCCGTTGGTGACCATGAACGTTGTCATCCCGCGGCCGTGGCACTCCTTCAGGAACTCGGACAGGTACGGATAGGTTATCGGCTCCCCGGCCAGGGATATCGCGACCTGGTTGGGGTTCCTGGCCTCCTCGAACCTCTCCATGTCGCACCTGGGGTCGCCCTTGAACCCGGACACGAGCTTCCTCTGCTGCTCGATCAGGTTGTCGAGCATGTCCTTGGGCTCCGCCCATTCCTTCACCTCGAAGTCGTGCTCCTGGACCCTCCAGCAGAAGGTGCAGCGGTGGCTGCACTCGTTGATGGCGGGTGTCATCTGGAGGCACCTGTGGGACTGGATGCCGTAGAAGTCCTGCTTGTAGCAGTGGCGCTCCCTCAGCATGCTCTCCTTCATCCAATGGCACAGTTTGACGGCGGAGTGGTCGTTGTACAGCCTGTACTGCTGCTTGATCAGGAGATCGCGGTAACCTTCTTCCATGGTATCAGAAATCGAATAGGCTGCGTTGAGCCTTTGGTCTGCTTTCGGGGGCCTTCGGTTCCGGCTCGGGCGCGGCCGGGGGCTCGACCCTGACCGGCGCGTCGATACGGACCGGCTCGGGCGCGGGCATCGATGCGCGGGATGCCAGCGCGCGCTCCTCCAGGATCCGCTCCGCTTCGGACATGGCGGCCTTCACGTCCTTGGAGTCGGACTTCTTCCCTATCAGGAATCCCAGCTCGTTCTCGTCGAGACCGACGTCGGCCACTAGGCCCGCACGGAGCGCCGGGTCGGCAACGGCGGCCTGGGACAGGTACGGGACCACGTCGCGGTCCACGCGCGACGCGGTGGTGTGCATGGCCGCGGCCAGCTTCAGCTCCAGGGTGCCCTTGGTGCCGCGGATGCCCCTGCTGCGGGACATCTTCGTCATGTACCCGGGGAACCTCATCCTCTCCCTGCCGACCTTGTCGGACATCTTGGACGATGCGAGGCCGATGGACATGAAGTCCGACGCGTACGACCAGAACCCGAAGTACTGGCGCCTCCCCGCACGTCCGAGATAGATCGCCGCCTTGGAGAGCTTGTCGTACCCGCGGACCAGGTCCCCCGGGTCCAGGAACTCCGTGGGGAGGTTCTCGTCGATCCAGAGGAGCTTCGTCGGCGGGTCCTCGTCCACCTCGCGCAGGGCCCTGCGGGCGCCTGCCGGGTCGGTCCTGCGGTAGACCGCGGAGAGCATCCCGAACAGGTCGGTCCTGCTGTCCCGGTGGGAGAGCCCGTCGGACATCTCCTTGGTGACCGAGTCCTGGCCTATGGCCATGGACTCCAGGTTCCTCACGGCCGCGCGCATGTCCCCGGACGCGTTCTCCGCGATGGCCTCCATGGCCTCCGGGTCCACCTCGACGCCCTCCTGCTCGGCGATCCTGTAGAGTGCCTTTGCGATCGTCGAGGCCATGGGCCTCTTGAACGTTATCTGCAACGTCTTCGTCTTTATGGCGCTGCTCTTCCTGCTGAGACCGTAGAAGTCGTTGACTATCAGTATGACCGGCTGCTTAGTGGTGGCTATCAGCTCGTTGACGGCCGGTATCGCACCGCGGTCGTTGTTGCCGAAGAAGTTGTCCGCCTCGTCCAGGACGATGAGCTTCCTCCCCCCGGACCCCGCGTCCAGATAGGAGCCGTCGGAGTCGAAGGTGTTGGACTGGGACCCGCGCACGGCGATCCCCTCGATGGCCGACCCCTTCCTCTGGTCCGATGCGTTCATCTCCACGATGCCCCAGCCCATCTCCCTCGCCAGCGCCTCGGCGGACGTGGTCTTGCCCACGCCCGGAGGGCCCATGAGGACGACCGCGCGCATCTCGGGGATGCCGGACTCCCAGGACCTGGCCCACGCGCGCAGCGTGTTCACCGCGGTCGGGTTGCCGATGATGCCGTCAAGCGTCTGAGGGCGGTACTTCTCGGTCCAGTCCGGCATCGGCCCTCCCTCGTGTACGACAGGCGGAGTATGTCCATCGCCTGGTAGAAGAAGACGCATATCGTCAGCACGGTCAGGAGCAGCGAGCTCGGGAACGGCTTCCATCCTCCCAGGTACCAGAGCACCACGGAGATCACGAGGAACATGATCCCGCGGGAGTACTGCCTCAGGACGAAGTGGCCCAGGCCGAAGACGTTGAAGAACCCGGGGATCAGGGCCAACATTATCGCCAGGTTGGCGTTCTTTCTGGGCCTCATGACGCCCTGCGATGCCGTTCCCGTACTGATCTTCGAACCGCACCTCCCGCAGTAAAGGTCGTCGGGGCCGAGCGGTCCTCCGCAGCTCGGGCACTCCCCGACCGTCCTGCCGTCGTTGACGACGCGGGCGTTGGAGCGGAGGCTGCCGCAACGGGGGCAGAAGTCCATGTCCGCGGGTATGACGCCGCCGCACTCTCCACATATCAAGGTCATTCGATCAAGCTCCCCGAAGGTGCATCCTGTATATACCGTCGGACACCTCGACCTCGATCGGCTCGCCGTATAAATCGGATACTTTATCATCGGTCAGGAGCTCTTCCTTCGGACCATCCGCGAAGATGGCCCCGTCGCGGACCATCACGACCCTCCTGACGCTGGATGGTATGTCCGTGAGCTCGTGGGTGACCATCACTATGCTCACCCCGGTCCCGATGAGTATGTCGAACATCGCCCTGAACTTGGACCTCATGACTATGTCCAGCCCGGTCATGGGCTCGTCCAGGACCAGGAGGTCCGGCTTGGTCACGAGCGCCCTCGCGATCAACGTCCTCCTCATCTCCCCCAAGGAGAGGTTCTCGGTCGGGCGGGACATGAGGTCCTCTATCCCCATCGTGACCGCCGCCTCGAGGGCCGCCCTCCTCATGTCGTCCGTGAGCGAGTGATTCCTGAAGACGTCCAGGCTGTTGAAGAAACCGGAGCACACCACCTCGGCCACGGTGGTGTCGGCCCTGAACATCGACTGGAGGTCCATGGAGACGACGCCCATCCTACCGCGCACCTCGAACAGGTTCCAGCGGTCCTGGCCGAATATGCGCATGACGGCCGGGCTGTCCTCGTCGTAGTAGGGACGGATGTCCCCGCGCAGGAGCTTTATGAGTGTGGTCTTGCCGGAGCCGTTGGGACCGATGACGGCGACGTTCTCGCCCTTGAAGATGTCCAGGTCTATGCCGCTCAGGATGCGGTCGCCGCCCCTGACCACCGAGACGTTCCTGAGCTCCAGCGCCTTGTCCATGCTGACACGAATACCGCGGGATACTTAACCCTCGCGAAGCGGTCGCAGGTCGGATCGCACGTCGGCGGGGGATGCGGTGCGGATGAGCTTGTCGACGGACATCAGGAGGTCGGCCACCTGCGAGCCCATGTCGGAGAGGTTGACGATGGTGGACCTGGACACGGGGTCCATGTACTGGACGACCAGCCCGGTGCTCTCCAGGGCGTTCAGCTTGTCCGGCATGCGGGGGTTGGACGACACGCCCTCGTAGATGTCTATCTTGCGGCTCGGACCGTTGGTGGCCAGATACAAGATGATGGAGATCATGTGCTTCTCCTCGAAAATAGCAGCACCGGTGGTCTTTCTTTGAGCCATTGTCTATCACACGCCATCCTGCCAATACACACAAAGGTTTGTGTGCTTGGCAGGATGACGCAACATCCTATTTAAGTTCTGTTTTTTGAAATTAAGAGTGTTTCTATTGTTCACGAAACATCGGGTTCCGCGGAGGCCGTCCTCCTCTCCATGATCAGCATCACCGCCATGGCGATTATGGACAGGGGGAGGGAGATGATCAAGGGGTCCGCGGACGCCAGTATGGAGTCCGGGAACAGCACGGGGCTCCCCGTCAGGAGCTGGCAGATCGGCAGGAACACGCTGGTGCCCTTGTTGATGAACAGTGCGAGGAACAGGTAGGACCCGGTGCCCACGGCGATGCTGGCCAGGGCGGCCTTCTTGCAGGGCCTCTTGGAGTACAGTCCGTGGAAGTATGCGGGCAGGAGCGCGGCAGCGGTCATCCCCATGAAGACCGACGTGGCCTTGGCGATGATGTCCTTGGGCATCAGGTAGCAGTACACGACCATCAGAACCATGATCACCACGATACATACCCTGTTGAGGTTGATGCTCTGGGAGTCGCCCTTGAGCCTTCCCTTCCAGTTCTGGTACAGGGTGAACAGGTCGTACCCTCCCGCGGCCCCGATGGTGTGGAGCAGCGCGCTGATCGTGGAGATCGCGGCGCATACCAGGGACAGCAGGAACAGAGACACGAATATGTCCCCGAAGGTCGCGTTGGAGAAGATCTCCAGTATGAACTGCGGGATGATGAAGTCGGTCCCGAGGCCGAGGCCGGTGATGTAGTCGAACGCTATGGTCCCGTGCTCGTTGAAGAAGTACACGTTGCTCAGGGACCCGACCGTGTAGGCGGACCCGACGATGACCATCATGAATATCGACCCGACCAGCAGGGACTTGTTGAGGTCCCTGTCGGTCTTGGCGGACATGAAGCGGACGGCGAGCTGGGGCTGGGTGAGCGCCCCAATGCCCACACCGAGCAGGAACGTGGTCACCACGGTCATCCACTCCATCGACCCGAAGTCGGAGAAGCTGGTCCATCCGTTGAATCCCGGGAGCGTCCCGTTGGCGGACTCCCCGACGGTGCCCCAGAGGTCCCCGAGGCTGGTGTTCGCGACGGTCACCCCTCCGAAGTAGGAGAAGGTGACGAGGAGGATGACCACCATTCCCGCGAACATGATCGCGGCCTGGAGGGCATCGTTGTACATGACCGCGATGATCCCGCCGTACACGACGTAGACGGCTACTATGACGGACAGTGCGATCAGTATGATGTCGTAGTACTCGTTCAGGCCGGTGATGGTGGCGAGCGAGTTCACCCCGCCCTTCAGGACGGCCGCGGCGTAGATGGGCATCATCACGATGATGAGCACCGCGGTGAACCCGCGGATCCCCTTGGAATGGTATATCTTGCCGAGGAGGTCGGCGAACGTGGACGCGCCGTACTCCCTGCCCTTGCGCCTGGTGCGCCCTCCGAAGACGAGGAACGCCACGATGAGTCCGACGAACAGGTTGAGGAAGCACAGCCACATCAGCGACATACCGTGGACGGCGGACTGTCCGCCGAACCCTATGACCGCGGACGCGGAGAGGAAGGTGGAACCGTACGAGAGGGCGAGGATGACCGGCCCGGCCTTGCTCCTTCCGAGAAGGAACTCCTCGTTGCTCTTGGTGTTCTTGTAACCGTACCATCCGAGGACGAGGGTCACCACGACGAAGACGGCGACCATGGACCCGAACGTGACCAGATCGACACCGTCACTCATCTTCCTCATCCTCCGCCCTTATACCTCTGATCACAGCATATCCGCAGCAGAAGATCACGCTCAGTATGCTGAGAACATATCCTCCGATTATCCATGGGTCGGTCAGTCCGAAGAACGCCATTTTGTCACCGTATGTACCGTGCTAACACTTAGCACGCTAATCCGAGCATGTGTCTCTGGTACTTAAAGGGTGATGATTGGACATATGGTCCATCTGCCGGCTGTTTCATTCAGCATCCATAGATGAGACCGAATACCCCTGTGTTCCAGCACATCAGACTTTATGTCGGAAATGCTAATCGAAAGTTCTGACATATATCGGGACATACCCCTTGTCGATAAGTAGCACACCCATGGCACTGCACCTTTATGGTGTACCCAGGAGTCCATGCCTATTTTTCGGATTCACAAGTTACCGTCCGTCCATGAAACCACATCCGATCCCAAAGAGACCGATGCAATCCGGGATATATCTCCCGCATACGAGGATTGACCGACCAGGTCGTTGAGATTAAGTCACCTGGCGGATAGAAGATATTGATCTTCTCAGCATACTCATGACGAGTGTTTCAACCGTGTGTGAGGGAATACCCATCGTGCACATACATTCCATAGTGTTTTTAATGAGGTCGCATATTGGGGTGTCGTCTGGCTTGACCGGGGCGCTTGGCGTGCCCTATACCCGAAATCGTCAATACGCGGGGGTGACAGCAGGGGACGGCCCAGCTGAACAGTTCAAGCCCATCGAGCGACAATGAAATCTTGTCCTGCAGAGTCGGAGTTTGCGACGAATACGGCCGGAGGGTCGCAGTTCACGCATCAACCGGGGGAACCGGGTCAGGTCCTGACGGGAGCAGCCTCACTCCGGACTACTGACGTTTGCGGGGTGGCAGGGTCGAGGAGCAGAATGGCAAACTTGGACCGAGAGGCTAGGTCAACCCCTGTGGTCAGGCACTTATTCCCGATTATTCCATGTTTCCCGATGAGAAACAACATGTTTTCCTGATACACGCACCGAAGAACCGCCACGCAAGGGTTTATATCGATGGACCGTTGGGCGGTGACAGGCATTGTGTATACCTGAGTACGGAGAGGATGAGAGTTCAGGTGCCTGACCGGAGAAATCCGGAGGAATACACATGAAAACAACCAAATTGGAAGTCACGGGGGGGGGCTATGCCGCTCAAAACTCCTCGCGGCTATCGCCGTTCTGGCGATCGCGTTCGCGGTCTTCGCAGCTGTACCTGCAGTTGCCGATGACAGCGATGCGAATACCGGAACGGGTGTCACCGAGAACGACACGGCCAAAGTGCTCGAGGTGACCATCGGTGATGAGAAACCAACATCATACACCGCTACAGAGATTTCTAAACTCAACAGTGCGATTTCAAAAGCCGGCGACACCGTCACTATTGACGTTCTGAGAGACTTCGAAATCAAGTTGACCGACGAGACTTCTACTAATAATGAGGGTAAGATCAAGATCACCGGAGCCGAGGATGTCATCATCAACGGAAACGGTCACTCCATCACGGCCCTGGACGGTGCGAAGAACAAGAACATAATGTTCATCAGCAGCACCGGAGCCGTTGAGATCTATGACCTGACCCTCAAGGGATCACTCGCAAATAATTCCACGAACCACCACGGGATCAACATCTACGAATCTGATGATGTGACGCTCGTGAACGTCACGTCCAACAACAATGGGGCCGCCGGAATCCAGGTGAACGGTTCCAATGTCACAGCCATGGACATCACCGCCAACGGAAACCAGTGGGGAGCCATCAACGTGGACAAGACCTCGAAACTCACCCTGACCGGAGAGAACGACCTCGGCACAGGATTCCAGATCTGGAGCGAGGAAGCCGGGAAGGTCGATGCTGCCGGTTTCGAGAAGTACGGATGGCAGAAGACCTCTGATATACAGAGTAAAGGGATGGGGGCCGTCTGGTTCGAGGGAGGTAAGATAACCTCCGCCTTCACCATCGGCGAAACCGACACCATCGACACCGACGGCAAGGTCCTTGCCGTCCAGCCCGGAGCCTCTGTCACCATCTCGAACGGAGCCAAGTTCTCAGGAACACTCGGATTCGGGAACAGCAAGGTCACGATGATCGATGTGACGGGCGGAACCGACGGGATCAAATTCTCCTACGGGGCCGCGACAGTGGCGAAGACCACTGGAGCCGCCGCCGATGTGATCGGGATCAAAGGAAGTGTCACTGAGAACAACGGGATAATCACCGTGTTCGGCGAGGCCAAGCTCACCGGGAAGGTCACGATCCCCAGCGGCGTGACCCTCTCGATCGATGCAGGGTCCACGCTGACCATCCCCAAGTCTATGACCCTCGAGGTCAGTAACGGAGGAAATATCGTCAACGGAGGAGTCATCGAAACAGAGGATTCCACCGCGAAGGTCGACCTGAAATCTGGGGCGACACTCACCGCCACACCCGGGTCCGAGACCAGTGGAGTTACCCCCACTGGGACGATCAAAGCTTACAAGGGCGCGAAAATCAACGGAGAAGAAGTTGAGATTCCGATTACCACACCTGAGTCCGTGAAGACTGAGGAGATGCTCGTCACGATGATCAATGCCAACGTTCCGAGCATCAAGGTCACTGAAGACATCCAGCTCTCGTCCGATCTGGAGATTCCCCAAGGGATCACGATTGTTGTCTCGAGCGGAAAGAGTCTGAAGGTCGGAGACGGTGTTGTTCTGACCAACAATGGGACTATGGCCAGGGACGACACGACGAACAGTACCGGAAAGATCAGCATCACTGGTACCGGAAAGTTCGTGAACAACGGCGAGTTGGACATTCTCCTGAGGAATGGAGAGACAAGTGACACCGACAGATCCATCGCCCATTTCGGACCTATCGGAAAGGCCGAGGATGGACTATTCAGCGGGAGCTTCGAGTTCACCGAGGGTAGCATCAAGATCACCGGAACCATCGATGAGGGGAAGATCACGGTCTGGAAGAACGACGTCAAGATCACTGGCGAGATAAACGGGAACCTGGTCATCGTCGATAAAGAGAGCAATACAGATAACACGAACGTCATCTTCGAGAACGTCACCATCAACAGCAGTGCCGTCGTGAAGCTCGACGAGAACATCACCAGCTACTCCTTCAAGGGTGAGGACAACTACATCTACGGAACCATCGTCCCCCTGAATGACAAACCCGTGGAGATGACCGTCGGTGACAAGGCTGCACTGAAGGCGTTCACCGGGGCGAAGATCTCCGGAAAGATCACGATCAAGGCCTATGAGGGCGGAAAGATCGACCTCAGCCAGGCCCAGAACCCACAGAACGTCGGAGAGGACATCTCCGCGGACAAGACATACGGTCAGCTGGAGAGCGTCACCATCGTAGACACCCTGAACATCAAGAACAACTCTACCGTCACCGTCGAGGGAAGCTTCCACGTCAACGAAGGTGTCACCCTGACCATCGAGAGTGGATCGAAGCTCATCATCGACAGCGTCGCCGCATCCATGGTCATAGACGGAAGAATCATCGTCGAAGAGGGCGCTGTCCTCGAGGTCAGAGACGCGGACAATGTCAAGGTCGCCGGGTCCATCGAGTCCGAGGGAGCCGTCACGATCGGTAGCACCGTCACCATCAAGGCCGACGGAAGGATCCTCGCCGACTCCGGGGATAAATCCTCCCTGACGATCACCGAGGGACTTACCGTCGAGGCAGGCGGAATCCTGGATGTCCGTACTGCGGTCACTACCGGTGACGACGGGATCACCAATAAGGGAACCGTCACGCTCAACGGAGCCGTCCTGAATGGCAATGTCGCGATCAACATGGCTGCCAACGGCGCGGTCGTCGAGATCAAGAGCTTTACTGGAAACAACGACAACACCCTGACCATCACCGACCTCGGAATGGAGTTCAAGAAGGATACCGCATACGTTACCAATCCCAACTCGATCGAGCTGAAGATCACCGAGAATCAGACTGGATTCAAGGGAATCGTCATCACCGAGAGCATAACCTCTTACAAAGACAAGGAGAACAAGACTGTCTACAAGAACCACATCGCTCTCTCCGGAACCCTCGGCATCGCCGATGAGCGTTCTGAAGCGAACGACGATCCTGACGCACGCGCAGTTGTCGTCGCCGGACCCAGCATCCTGGTCCCCGAGACCCTCGTGGTGCCCGCAGACGTGACCCTCACCGTGAACGGGAAGATGTCCGTCGCCGGAACCCTCACCGCCAATACCGACAAGGAAATCAATGGAAGCGGGGAAATCACCGTCACTGGACTGATTCAAACACAAAAGAAGATCAAGACCGCCACCGTCAACGCGGCCATGTACGAGACCACCGTCGAGGGAGAGACCGTGTACAACTACACCACCCTCAAGGCCGCGATCGACTCCAAGGCCACCGACATCACCACCTCCGGGAAAGTCAAGGTCAACGAGACCCTCGAGATCCCCGCAGGAGTCACCGTCAGGAACAACGGCACCATCGTCATCGGAAACGAAGATAAGAGGGATGTCGTCGTCACCGTCAAGAACGGTGCCACGATCAGGAACGGAAACGTCGAGGTCGACGGAACCCTCGTGTTCGAGAACAAGAAGGACAACAGGGCCGGGAAGATCGTCAGCGATGTGTCCGTCATCGGAGAGGTCGATTCCAGATACACCAACATCTACACCGCTCTGAACGAGGCGGAGTCCGGAGATGTCGTCACCATCACCTCCGAGGAGACCGTCGTCCTCGACGCCAACGCCACGATCAAGGCCGGTGTCACCCTCGACGTCCCCAACTCCAAGAACCTGGAACTGAACGACGGTGTCACCCTGACCGTCAACGGTACGCTCAAGACCGCCCATGAGGTCACACCCCAGACCGATTTCGCCGAGGAGGCTTCCGTTCTCAACAAGACCTCCGCGATGGTCGTCAACGGCACCTTCATGAGCATGGAGCCCGTCGACTACGCGACCTACGAGATCGCCGGAGCCTACTACACCATCGTCAACAGCCTCGGAGACTACGACTACGTGTCCCCTCTCGATGTCGCGGCACATGTCGAGGCCGAGATCAATGGCGGAACCATATACGTCTACGGAAAGAACACGGCCGGAGATGTCGAGTTCATCGGAACCGAGGATGTGCCCGTAACGATCAATGTCATCGGAAGTGCGGAACTGACCGCATCCTCGATCACGCTTGACGAGGCCTCCATCTACATCTACGGAACGTTCACCGGATCCGTTACCGTCGCGGATGCGACCGTCGCCGCCAACAAGGTGGGATACCTGGTCATTTCCTCCGAGGACGGGGACGAGGACAGGATGGTCATCAAAGGAGATGCCTCCGACGAGGATGACAAGGCATCTCTCAAGATCGAGTCGGGAACCGTCGCGGTTCTCGATCTGGTCTCTGCCGAGGTGTCCGCTGACGCCACCGTCGTCGTTCCGACGAAGGCGACGCTCTCGGAGAACGATGCATCGTCTTACGGTCTCCCAGCCATAGCCGACACCGTCATCTACGGAACCGTCAAGGTCGCTTCCGGAGAGACCATGACCGTATACGGCGTCTCTATCTTCGGAACGCTCGATGTCGCAGCAGAGACCGACACCACCGCAGCCGGAACTCTCAACGGAGAGGGTCTGATGATCGGTGTTGACATAGACGATCTTATTGACACTGAGGATGACGGAACGACCGGAGCCGCGGCGACCGTCAACGGACCGCTGGACGTCTCTGAGATCGTCGTCCTGAACGGTTCCTCTCTGTCCGAGTCCACCCTCGAGTCCATGAAGGACATGAAGTCCACCGCGTACGATGTCGAGGGATCCGTCTGGATCACCGTCTACGACAGCACCGGCGGATTCCAGATCGGATGGATCGAGAAGGCTCCTGTGAAGAACGCAGAGTTCACCGGAAAGTGGCTCGATGCCGACAAGAAGCCCGCTAACGACAAGCCCGTCGGAGAGAAGGACTACGAGACCGTCTACGCCGAGGTCAACTACGAGATCTACGACGTCTTCGTCTACGCCAACGACGGCATCGCCAACGTGTACCTCAACGGCGACATCATGAAGAAGGGATCCATAGACGAGGGTGGAAAGACCATCCAGGGATTCATGGCGACCGTCAAGGCAGGGGACTACACCATAACCTTCGATCTCGCACAGGGATGGAACGGCAACGTCACCATGAAGGTCAACGGCAAGGACGTCAGCGGAACCTCGTTCGAGGCATCCGGCGACAAGGCGGAGGGAACCGGTACGGAGTACATGGTCCAGCTGTCCGGTGTCGAGAAGTCCGACGCACCCGTCACCCCCGTCGCACCCTCCGGTGACGACGGTATGACCATCACAGACTACCTGCTGATCATCCTCGTCGTCCTCATCGTCGTCATGGCAATCATCGTCGCCATGAGGCTCATGAGGAGCTGATCGGAAACACACGGATGAGCGAAGGCTATCGACCAATCACCTGAAGAGCAAACACAGGGGCCCGGAAGGGCCCCGAGACCCACATAGATCCTGAAGAGCAAACACCTTCCCCGTGCCCTCCGGGGCACGGGACGTCACCATCACGCTCACACCTCACATGCTCGCGCAATGACGCTAAACCGGACTGCGGTTTCAAAAATGCGTATTCCTCCGCAGACCTCCTTACGCCCTGCAAAAAACAGGGCGGTCAACACGACGGCATGTGAGGTCTCATGCGAAAGTACCGCGTTTCCCGCACACGGCGCTCGAATCAACGGGGATCCGGGGTTTATATCCGACGGGACTTAGGCGGGATTAGGCATTGTGTATACCTGAGAACGGAGATGGATGAGACATCAGGTGCCTGAAACCGGAGAGATCCGGAGGAATACACATGAAAACAACCAAAATGGATGCTGTGGGGGGGGGGGCTATCCCGCTCGAAACTCCTCGCGGCCGTCGCCGTTCTGGCGATCGCGTTCGCTGTGTTCGCGGCTGTACCTGCAGTCGCCGAGGACAGCGACGCGAATACTGGTGTTGAGAGCAGCACCAGTTCCAGTGGAGCTATCACAACCGTTGAAGCTCTCACTAATGCTTTGACCACTACTGGAAGTACTTCCATAAACCTCGGTGCCGACCTAACACTGACATGTTCTAACACCCTTACCATCTTCTCCGAGGGGAAAACAATCGATCTCAACGGGAAGACCCTGACAATCACTGGTGAGAACCTTCCGAAGCTCATAACGTTCTCTGAGAATCTCGAGTTTAAAGATGGAACACTAGTCGTCACCCTAACCGGTGCACCCACAGATGACATAGCAAGTTTTCTGAGTATGGCTGCGTTCTACACTGAGACAACAGAAAAGACGCTCAAATTCACCAACCTCACTCTGAAGATGACCGTGTCCGTGGACAACGAGAAATCATTCGGAATCTACGGTGGCGCAAACAAGGCATTCACCAACGTCGACGGCTTCATCACCGCAGGGAACCGTGCGATCCAGATGGATGGTTCGAACACTCTGATCTTCACTGACTGCGGATCTGCAGAAGCTCCCTTCGTACTCAGTGGACACGAGAAGGCGATCCAGGCGAAGACCTGCACCGGCGGAGTGACCCTGATCAAATCCTACATAGACCTGGAGCTGCTGGAGACCGGCGGACTCAACGGAGGGTCCGATGACGCGTTCGCCCTGAAAGCGAGCAAACTCACGGTTGACAAGGACTCTGTGCTCAAGGCCGACGGTGTCCACATCGTCGGATCTGGCTCGGAGATCAGCGGAAAGCTGTATGTCGAGTACAACTCCCTCAACATGAGGGCCGCTGACGGAGAGAACAAGATCGCCATCCCCGGAGGACTGATCCTCTACGGAGAAGATGGCAACGGCAATCCCGGTAGCGCTACGACACTGACCGTCAAGGATGCCGGGGAGCTCTACGTCGAGGCCGGATGTTCCATCGCCGGAACCATCACCGGGACCAAGACCGCTAGCAAAGACGGCACCATGACATTCGGGAATGTCACTACAGAGAGTGAGAAAACCGTCTTCACCTACGCCACCGTGGACTCCGACGCGAAGTTCGTCGCTGGATCCCTCGACCTCACCCAGGGAAAGGTCATCGTCGACGATCTCACCGTGTCCACGAACACGGTCATCGGAGCAGACGTCACGGTCAAGGGAAAGCTCACCCTGGAAGGTAACATAACCGTCGATGGAGCTCTCAAGGTCGAGGGCACATATGAGGGACAGAGCAAGGAGATCAATGTCGGACCCACAGGGAAGCTCACCATAGGATGCGACATGAGCGGAGCGATCGTCAACAATGAGGGGATCGTCTATCTCACCGACAAGGACGTCACCCTCCCCGCGATCACTGGACCCGGAACCTTCGATGCGTCCCAGGTCGCGAAGGATGGAACCATCAGCGGAGAATGGAAGACCGAGACCCCTTACGGAGCATACCAGACCATCACCCTGAGCGGAGACACCACTCTCGCCGATGGGACTGTCATCATCATCCAGGGAAAGCTGATCATCCCCGAGGGGATGACCCTGACCATCGAGGATGGGGCGAAACTTGTCATATACAATGGAACCGCATCCCTTGAGAACGATGGAACGGTCGTAGTCCAGTCCGATAAGGAAGCGATAGCTACCGTTTACGGTGGAATGGCAAATTACATCGGAGGTCTTGCGGCCTCCAACGGTGCTAAGGTGATCAACAACGGAGTGATCTCTCTGGATTACACACTTCTCACCAATCAGACAACAGACTCTATGAACGCCACGATGACAGTTAATGGGGCGAATCTCATCAACGACGGTCAGATCATCGTTGGAGAGACATCCAGGTTTGTCCCGAATGAAACATCCGTCGTGAAGAACAATGCAGATGCGACGTTCGAGCTGAATGGACAGAGTGCACTCAAGGGTACGTTCGAAAACGCAGGACTCGTGATCATCAATGGGAACATCAGGGTCAACACGACGATACACCAGGTTGCCGACGGAGCGAAAGTGGAGATTGTGTCCCTGGAGAGCTGGAACAACAACGGTACTGTCTACGACCTCATTATATCTGACCTCAAGATTGTTGATACAGCTAAGAAACAGTATACGAATGACAATACGAACACCGTGGTCCTCTCGCCTGTCGCGGACTGGTCCATAGAGGGTCTCACTATAACGACCCAGATCGTGAAGAATACTAAGATCACGACAACAACCGAGTATTACAAGCAGTTCGACATCGCTGGATCCGTCGTATCCTCCTATCTCAAAGAAGGTGACGTTCCTAACAGTCACACTGATGTGGATGTGGGATTCACAGGAAGGAACATAATCGCAGGAGAGTTCTCCGTTGGAAAGGATGTTGCCATCAAGACTGCCAACTCCGGTGACTTCGGCATGATCGTCTCTGGAGATGTATCGGTTGTCGAAGAGGGTGCATTCACCTTTGCTGCCTCTGGGAACAATGACCTGACTGTGTCTGGAAAGATCACGCTGGTCGGATCGGACATCACTGGAAGCGGTACAGTGAATGCTGCGAAGTACGACATTCCTGCAACGACTGGCGTCAAGAAGCAGAACATCTACACGACCCTCGAGACCGCCCTCGCCGATGGTGCCAAGAAGATCACCATGAAGGGAGAGAACACCATCAAGACCGAGTCCGTCACCATCCCTGCAGATGTGACGGTCAAGAACGAGGGGCTCCTGACCATCGCCAAGGAGTCCAAGGTCGATTTCAAGACCGGGTCCAAGCTCCAGAACACCAACAGCGAAGGAGAGGGGATCGTCGTGAACGGCGTCCTCTACATCGAGGACGTGAAGGGGACCAAGAACCCCGCCACGATCACCAGCGATGTCACCATCGCCGGCGAGAAGGACATCACATACTGCGGACTCGCCTACGCGCTCAACAACGCGGAGGAGAACGAGGTCGTCGAGCTCAGCAACAATACCTGCATCAAGGAGTCCATGAAGATCCCCGCCGGCGTCACCCTCGACACCAAGGGATATGAGCTCTGCATCCACAAGGGAGTCACCCTCACCGTCGACGGGACCCTGTACATCAACGAGAGCACCATCAAGGTGAACACCCACATCGTGGGCACCGACGACCTCAAGGACAACATGAAGGTCGTCCTCAACGGAATGATCAAGTCGAAGGAGAGCAGCATCCCCGCGGCACTCGGACTCGCAGGAGCGTTCTACTCCATCGTCGAGAAGGGAACCACCTACAACATCGCAGAGCCCGTCGCCAATGCGGCCGCCAAGATCGCGGATGCAGAGGACCAGACCATGAACCTGAGGGGAGAGCTCGCCATCGGCGACGTCACCTTCGCGTCCACCACAGACAAGCCTGCGAAGATCTACGTCGAGAACAACCTCTCCGCAGGGACCATCACACTGGACAACGCCCAGATCATATTCGCTGCCGGAAAGACGTTCGTAGGGACCATCGCCAACGGCGTCGGGTCCGTAGACATCTCCGGACTCGCCGGAACCGACATGAAGATCGCCTCCGTGACCGCAGATGACGTCGTCTCCCTGAAGGTCACCGGAGGGTTCGACAAATACACCGATGCCAAGAAGACCACTGTCTTCACCGCTGTCGGCAAGGTCACTCTCGGAAAGGCAGACATCGCCATGATGACCGTCGACGGAGAGCTGTCCGTCGCGGATGTCGAGTCCAAGATCGCCGACCTCGTGATCAACGGGACCGTCACCGTCCAGAACGAGAAGACCCTGACATCCGACAACATCGAGGTCTTCGGATCCCTCGTCGCCGTCGCCAAGACCGACAGCAAGGGACAGGGCAACATCGTCGTCAACAACCTGTACATAGGTGTGGCCAAGAAGGTCATCGACGAAGGGAAGACCGGTGCTGCGGCATCCGTCTCCGGAGAGATGACCGTCAAGAACATGGCAGTCGTCTCCGATGGATCCACGATCCCCGCCGATGTCGTGAAGGGTATCCCCAGCACCGAGTTCTACGTCGAGGACGAGAAGTTCGTCACAGTATACGACTTCAACGAATCCGCCGCCAACAAGGTCGACATAAACGACATCAAGTACGTCGTTCCCAACGCCGACCCCAATGGATGGGTGAAGGCTGACGGAACCTCCATCAAGGACGGAGAGAAGATCGGGTCCGTCGACAAGGTCGATGCGAAGATCGAGTACGATGTCTATGTCGTCCGCGTTCTCGCCAACGTCGGTGTCAACGATGTCTCCATCGATGGTAACCTCATGATGTACAACCCGCTTCTTGGATTCTACCAGGCTACCGTCTCTGCAGGAAAGCACACCATCACATACACCCTCGCCAACGGATTCAGCGGAGAAGCGAAGATGGCGATCAATGGGGCCGTCTATGAAGGCGCCACCTGCACACTGAACGGAATGGACTTCAACATCTCTGGAAAGTTCACTGAGTACGACACTGATACTGCCTTCGAGTCTAATCCCGTCGTCACCCTCCAGCTCACCGGCATCGAGAAGTCCGGATACGTCCCCGACGCACCCGACTCCGGCGACAACGGCGGAATGACCATCACAGACTACCTGCTGATCATCCTCGTCGTCCTCATCGTCGTCATGGCCATCATCGTCGCCATGAGGCTCATGAGGAGCTGATCGCGAACACACGGATGAGCGAAGGCTATCCCCACTGACCTGAAGAGCAAACACAGGGGCCCGTAAGGGCCCCGGCACCAGCCCAATCCTGAACAGCAAACACCCTTCCCCGTGCCTCTCTGGGCACGGGACGTCACACATCACGCTCACAACATCACAGCATCACTAAATGCCGCTAAACCGGTCCCCGGTGTCGGAAAAATGCGTATTCCTCCGTCGGACCTACTTACGCCCTGCAAAAAACAGGGCGGTCAATTCTCCCATGAGAAATATGCAAATATCCTGTTGAAAGGAAAAATGAATGGTGTTTGTGACGGGATCACTGCCCGCCCTTGGGACGGCATCCCGTGATTATGTCCTTGCTGAAGTCGAAGAGGTCCTTTGTCTCGACCCCGTCGGTGAGCTTCAGGACCCCGGTGCCGTCCACCTTCCCGACGACCGCCCCCTCGCAGCCCACCTCCCCGAAGATGTCGATGATCTCCTGGGAGTTCTCCGGGGGACATGCGAAGCAGAACCCGCATCCCTGGTACGAGAGGTACCATCTGATCTCGTCCACCCCCTCGGGTCTCGGGATCCTCGTGACGTCCACGACAGCACCTACATCGGACGATTCGAGCATCATGCCGAGTGTCCCGATGCTGCCGGGGTTGCTCATGTCCTTGCACGAATGGGCCAGATGCCTCTCGCCGACCACGGCGACGGCCTCCATCTGGTCCCTGACGATCTCGTCGGACTTCTGCACGGTGGTGACGAACGCGTAGTGCAGGTTGTCCGGGTAGAACCCGTCCGTGTCTATGACGAAGACGATGTCGTCGCCGGGCACGGCGGTGCTGCTCCTGAGGAGCGCGTCCTTGGCCACCCTCCCGACGATGGATATGTCGATGGCGTTGTAATGACAGTCGGGATGCACATGGCCTCCCACGATGGGGACGTTGAACTTGCGTATCCCCTCCTTCATGCCGCGGATGATCTCCTTGCACACCGCACCGTGGACGATGGACATCACATCCACCATACCCAGGGGCCTGCCACCCATGGCCGCTATGTCGTTCACGTTCACGAGGACGGCGAAGTACCCCGCATAGTACGGGTCCGTCGTGACGAGGGACTCCATTATGCCGTCCGCGGCGAACAGGATGTACTGGTCCCCCACATCCAAGGCCGCCGCGTCCTCTCCCTCCGCCGCGACGACCTGGGGGAACCCCGTCGTCGGCAGGAGGTCCACGATCCTGTGGATCGCGTTCTTCCTGGTAACGCCCGGATAGGCGCGTATAGAATCTACGATGTCTGTGATCGACGCCACAGTCCTTTCCTCCTGAGTCCCCAGATCGACAGCGCGCAGAGCGCGATCATCGCAACGAAGAGGACCACGTACATGTATTGGAAGTTCTCCCCCGGAAGGCCGACGTTCATGCCGTAGAAGCTGGCGAGCATCGTCGGGATGGAGATGATCAGCGTGATCGACGTCAGGAACTTCATGACGCTGGCCAGCGAGTTGTTCAGGTCGGCCTCGACCAGCTGCCTGGTACCCTTGATGATCTGACTGTACGTCATGGTCATCTCCAGGGCCTGGTTGGTCTCGATTATCACGTCGTCCATGAGGTCCCTGTCCTCCATGGTGGAGACGAAGCGGGACTGCTTGCTCATCCTCTCGATGATGGACGCGTTCACGCTGAGGGATGTCTTGAAGTAGACCAGGTTGGACTCCAGCTCATGGAGCTCGAAGAGGTCGTCCCTCCTGGTGGCCTTGCGGATGGACTCCTCGATGGCCATCCTCTTGACCTCGATGTACTTGAGGTCGGTCTGATAGTTGATCGCGATCCTGAACAGGATCTGGAGCACGAAGCGCGACCTGTTGGACACGTCGTACACGCTCTTGCTCTTGCTCTTCCCGGTGGCGATGTTCGACAGCGCGAAGAGCTCCTGGAGACAGACGGTGACGATGGCCGAGTCGGTGACGGTTATCGAGACGGGGTAGGTGGTGAACTCCTCGCGGTTGTTCCTCCACTCCCTGGTAGGGGCGTCGACCAGGATCAGCGTGTAGTCGGAGGCGACCTCCGTCCTCGACCCCTCCTCGTCGTCCAGTGCGGACGTCAGGGCCTCCCTGTCCACGCCCAGGAACGCCTGGACGGTGTCGATCTCCTCCGCCGTGGGGGCGACGAGGTTGATCCAGACATCCTTCTTTATCTCGTCCGTCCTCACGGGACGGCCCTCCCTCATCTCGTAGACCTCCATCATCGACCCTCACCTCCTCAGAGCACCATGGATATGATCACCAGGACGAACAGGAACAGGACGACGCTGGAGATGCTGCCGGCGATGTTGTCGGTCATCCTCCTCCTGCGCTCCTCGTCCCCGATCCTGAGCTTCTCCAACAGCCAGCTGACGCCTCCCGCGAATATGAACCCTCCGTCCAGCACGTACGTGGGGAGGGCGTTGGATATCGCCAGGAGGATGTCCAGCCAGAACAGCCAGTAGAGCATCGTTATGACCATCCACATCAGGTCCCCGCCCGGGGCGTCGTACCACCAGCGGATGTCATCCGATATGGGGTCCATGCCGTTGAACGGTCCGGACAGGTACGAGAAGAACGACGTGAACATCCCGTACGCGGAGTCCGCGTTGTAGAACGGGTCGGTCGCGCGGTCCATCATGAGGTCCGGGGTGGTCAGGGTCATCCCGCCGGTCGTGGTGGAGACCCCGAAGAACCCTATCCCGTTCCTGTCTGTCAGGACGACCTCCTCCGAGGTCATCACGTAGCTGCCCTGGTCGTCCATCTTGGACACGGTGGTGACCGTGACGGTCTGCCCCCCGTGGGTGCCCTTCATGAACGAGGTGAAGTCGCCGGGGTTGCCGATCATCGTCTCATCACCGTCCACCGTCAGGCTGTACAGGAACGTCCCGGCGGCGATGCCGGCATCGTCCGCGGGGCTGCCCTTGGTGATGGTCTTGACGAACGCGCCCATCTGGACAGGCTCCGTCTGGAACGTCTCGTCGTGGTACAGGTATGTCAGTATGTAACGTTCGGTCGGATCGAAGTCGAAGTCGACCGATGCCGCGTTCCCGGAGGACGTGGTCGTCAGGTCGCCGGACGCCGTGCCGGTCAGATCCGTCCCGGACAGCAGGGTCCCATCCTCGTCCGATATGCCGATTATGAGCGACGACGTGGGTATGCCCGCGTCGTACGCGGGGGACTCCGCATCGATGGAGTAGACGCCGGGCGTCGAGCCGTGGTCCGTGGTGACGAAGCTGCAGCACAGCAGCATGAGCACGATGCTCAGCACCGCCACTATCGTGTTGACCGTGATCCCCGCCGCGTAGACATCGATCTGCGCCTTGCGGTCGGCCTTCCTGAGGTCCTCCTCGTTCGGCTCCACGAAGGCCCCGAGTGGGACCACGCCGTAGAGCAGCCCGGACGAGTCCACGCGCATGCCATTGACCCTCGCCTGTATCCCGTGGCCCAGCTCATGAACCACCATCGCGACCACCAGGGCCACGACCCCGTAGCTCAGCGGGAGTATGGGGTTGAACCCGGGTATGGCCAGGGCGTACTCGATGCCGATCGACGAACCGGACGCGAGACGCTCCGGAAGGGCGATGACGGCGACGATGAGCATGTACATCATCATCAGGAACAGGACGGCGGAGACGATCTTCGAGAAGAACCCGAAGGCGTGCCAGAACCGCTTGTACCTGGCGAAGCGGTCCATTGTCCTCATCCCGAGCTGGGTCTTGATCATGATGCAGGGGCCGTACTTCTGGAGATGCCACCTGGCAGCGGCCTCCGGCCTGCGCCATGCCCATATCCAGATGGGGATGTACGCGACAAGCAGGATGATAAGAACCAGATACGCCGTGCTCATTAGAAATCTCCCTATCCGCGGGATGCCATCCTAATATATATATATCGGAGTGGGGGAGACGCTCCGCCTCCCGCGCTGTTTCACAGACGAACGATCTCAACGTCCCGCAACGAATCCATGACCCTCCCCGCCCAGCGGAGCTTCCTCGCCTTCACCGCCGGGTCGGAGCCCTCCTTCGCACGCGGACGGTCCAGGTCGAACCCCTCCAGGAGTATGCGCCTGCACCCCATCTCCTGTGCGATGCAGACCGCCCTGTCGCCGTCCGTGAACCCGCCGAAGTTGAAGACGGTGTTCTCCGGCCTGGACTGGGTGGTCAGGACCACGGGTCCGCGGAACAGCCCCGCATAGGACATCACGAGGTCCCCGTTGTCCCCATGGGCGTGGACGAACGTCACCGCCCCGCGGGCGCTGGCCTCCAGCTGCGGACCGATGTCGCCGTCCAGGTCGGTTACGACCGCATCCGGCATTATGCCGAGCGCCATCACCCTCCCCACGGCCGACCCGGAGCATATCAGCGTCCCCACCGGGGGATGGGCCGAGACATCCGACTCCAGGCGATCCGCGTCCCCGAAGACCGTGGCCTCGGGACCGAACCTCTCCCTCACGTCGTCCGGGTCCACCAGGTCGGAGTTCAGCGTGACCGCCTTCAGCACGCGGACGGAGGACTCGTCCTCCTCCCGGGAATAGCCCATGTCCTCCAGTATCCCGGAGTACAGGGGCTCCCATTCAGAATACCTCATCCTCCTGCCTCTCAGGTACGATACTGAGCGGGAGCAGCCTGCTCTTCAGGAAGTTGCTGAGGATTGATATGGCGACACCGGCGACGATCTCCACTATGCCCGCGTTGACGGACACGAGCAGGCCCATGGAGGACATGATTATGTCCAGGACTCCGAACACCACCAGGCCGAGCGAGAGGAGGCCGGTGAACCCCATGATGGACGAGAGCACGATCTCCCTCCTCTGGACGAACGCGTCTATGAGCATCCCGATCTGGTAGATCACAATGGCCATTATGACAGGCCATATCATCGCGGACGCGAAGTACAGGACCCTCAGGATGTCGCTCTTGAGGTACAGGTTCCCGATCTCTATGGCCGCATAGGCCGCCATCACGATGACGATCGCGGCGGATATGCACAGGAAGATCACGGACGTCGTGTTCCCGACGACCACGGAGGTCATGCTCCGCTTCACCCTGTGCAGCCACTCCATCGCATCGTACCCGTACAATATGAGTATCAGACCTATGAACAGGACGACCAGCGACCCGGACATGTTGGTCAGTGACGAGATGTCGTTCTCCGATATCATCAGAAGGACACCGGGGACGATGAAGAACAGCGATATCATGAGGAGTATGAACCCCAGCGGGACGAGGAACCTCTTCCTCTTGTCGGGGTCGGCCATCATCTTCGTGAGGATGTAGAACGTCCCCTCCAGGCCCGGGGCCTGTTTGACGTAGACCTTCCTCACCGAGTCCACGTGCGCACGGGACGAGATGATCGGGTAGATGTACTCGTCCTCCGCCCCGTCCCCCACGAGGACCACGCTGTCCGGCTCGATCTCCTCCAGCACCTCGGTCAGCTGCGACACCAGTGCGAGGTCGGACCTGTGCCCAACCTTCTCGTCGCCGCAGATGAGCGCGACGTCCGCCTGATGGCCGTCCTCCTGGAGCTCGAGACAGACGCTGACCGCCGCATAGAGCGCGTTGAGATCTGAGTCCTCTGGATCCGCTATTCCGAAGGCAGTGGCCGCGTCGAGGCAGTTCTGGACACCTATGACGGGGGTGTTCACCTTGCCCTTGACACCGAAGTCGTCGTCCCTGTCGACGACCAGGACCAGAGTCTTCTTCATGGTTGAGGATTCGCTTCCCCATTTTAATGACTTGCGACAGACGCTACGCCCTCCGTACGCTCCGGGCCGCGATCGGACGCGCATCCTTATATGGCCGATGCCGTTGGGGCGGGCTATGAGGATCGTCCACCACGGGCATTCATGCTTCGAGTTCGCCGATTCCCGCATCACAGTCGTCATCGACCCGCATGACGGGAAATCGATCGGGATCAGGCCGCCTACCGCATCAGCGGACGTCGTCCTCATGACCCATGGGCACTACGACCACTCCTCCGCGCGCTCGATCCGCGGCGACCACACGGACATCATGTGCAGGGAGGGGGAGTTCGAGGTCAAGGGGCTCCGTGTGGAGGGCATACCGACGTTCCACGACCATCGCAACGGCGAGGACCGCGGGATCAACATGATGTACCGCTTCGAGATGGACGGTCTCACGTTCTGCCACTGCGGGGACCTGGGATGCGTCCCCGGACCGGACGTCATCGGGAGGATCGAGGGCATCGACTTCCTGTTCGTGCCGGTGGGAGAGGTCATCACCATGACCATCCCCGAGATCAGGACGTTCCTGGAGCTCGTGAACCCCAACGTCATCGTCCCCATGCACTACAGGGTCGGGGGCCTCTCGCTCCCCCTGTCCCCTCTGGACGACTTCCTCGGCATACTCCCTGAGGAGACCGTCGAGTACATGGGCAACGAGATCGACATCCTTCCGGACGACATGTCCGACATGAAGGAGTGCTGGGTCTTCAGCAGGTGATGCATGGGTTTCAGAGGCTTGACGCCAAAACATCACCGAAGAAAAGGACAAAAATCGATCTGCCTGTAAGATGGATGTATTTGGAACATCATCGGGTGCATTTCATCAATAACGCCGTTTTATATAGCATAATAGCAGCACGAAAAATTATATCAACAAGATATCTACAACTCCATGTAAGTGCATGAACAGGGAGAGGATACTTCACAAGAATCAGATTGATGTCGTAGTATGCCAAATCGGATTCAATGTGATATTCGGTATCGATGAAAGAATGGGTGCAATCCAAGAAGACCTCAGATCGAGGTACCCCTTCAGTAGCATTTCCGTAGAAGGAGAACCATTGCCATCCCCTGGCATCAGCCCCATAAACAATTACTGCTTCGAATCCGATGATCGTAGATGGAAGGTCAACATAACAAGAGGGTTCCTATCCATATCCACATGTGCCTACCAGAACTGGGATGATTTCAAAGACAGGTTGCACGACGTCATGGATATCGTTTGCAAGCATCTTAAACTCGACAGTACGACGCGCATAGGCCTCAGATACATCAATACGATCCGCAGGAGCAGATTAGCCACCTATCCAAGTGATTTGCCCGAATGGAGCGATCTCATCGATGTCCACACACTCGGTCTCATGGGTGTGCATGCAAATTCCACGAACACGTACAGTTCCAGGATAGAGTACGAATACAAAGAATCCAAATGTTGCACCACATCTGGACAAATAAGATTCAATGATGATGGAGAAGTCGGATTCCTGATAGACAACGACGTGTTCACAGATAAGGGCGAGAATGTGGATGATGTTTTCAACATCCTCGATAAGTTCAACAATATCTGCTATGAACTGTTCGAATCGATGATCACAGACAAACTCATGGAGATGATGAGATGACCCAAACACACTGGGGATTCCAACATATCATGCCATATCCCACCCAGATGATTACGGATGGGATTGGACATAGCAACTTCAACATCCAAGGATCAGCAGGATGCAACCGCGACTCATTCTACAGTCAAAGATCTAGCATCAATGCATCCATATTCAATGAAGCCAGAGATACAATCCCTAATGGTCGGAAATGCTCTAGACGTGCTAGGGACCTGATCGATGACCTGGATTTCTACATCAACCTGTACGATGTCCGTTTCAATCTTCCAAAAATCCTGATCGACGTATGTCCAGACGAGATATATTTCGAGTGGATATTCGCACACTTCAGAATAGGTCTGCTCATCCACAACGATGAGAACTCTGACGCATGGTTTATTGTGGGCGACACAGTCATGAACGATGTCGATGAGAAATACAAGCTGGATATTGAAGGAATGATGAGGATCGCAAACATAGTGAGAACCTATGGCAATGAATCCTGATTCCGAATACCCTCCGAGAATGATTCGCGGAATCAAAAGGAAAGAATGGGCGAACGATGCGCCGCCTTATAGATCCGCATTCTTCTTCGATGAATCCATACGCAAAGATGGCAGCGTGAGATGTCTATATACTGGTATGATTGCGAGGAAGCACTCGACCTTCTCAGGTCCCAAAGTCGGGAAGGAAGACCATTATTCCAAGGAGGATATGCAGTCATATTGAGAAGCACCATCGATAGGATGAAGAATGATTTCGATGTGGACTATGAGCGTAAGCCTACCAAACATAACAGGTTCCACGGCAATATACTCATAGGGAACGACCCGATAGATGCCAGACGCTTCGCAGCAAAACTGGCAATGTCATGCGAAAGCATCTGCGGATTCATTTCTTGAAGCCGTTGTTCGATATCGATATTATTCCCATCCCATTCTTTTGTCGAGTCCGCACTTACAGAAACATATGATCTATAGGATTCGTATCCAATCCCTAGATCCGATGCATTCTGGCAATTCAACTTTCAACTAAAAGTTGAGAATAATCTAGACGATAACAAAAATCGATGAAATCTAAAGAACGACCCGGGGGATTCCCCGGGTCAATAGAGAGCGAGTCCGTCCTCGACCTTCCCCATCTCTATGGGCGTGGTCTCGTCTCCTATGACCGCTCCCTTCGAGTTGGCTATGACGCCTGCGCCGACGGCGCGGACACCGTGGTTCACGGTCGTGCGGACCGCATCGACCTTGAGGACGTCCTTTATCAGGGCGATCTCCTCGTCGGACGCGTCCATGTGGCAGATGCAACCCTTGTTGGTCACCCTGCATACGGAACCGACCGTGTTGATCCCACCGATCAGGGAAGGCACAGCCTCTACCCCGAGGACGTCCTGGATCTGATCCAGTATCCTCTTGGAGTAGTCGGGGTTCACTATCGCACCATGGTCGTTCACGAGGATGTTGTTCCCCGCAGCATTGAGCCTGTCATCGAGACGGGTGCAGGGGATCCTGGCGGAGATCCTTGCGATCTCCCCGTCGTCCGCGAGCATCGAGACCATGGCACCGTTGGAGTTCATGGCCACGAGCGAGCCCACGACGAACGATCCGCCGACGGAGAGCTTCACGACATCGACGCCGAGCACCTCGCCAAGGGTCCTCTCGAACTCGGGCGAGGCGTCGGCGGCGGTAAGGGCGAGGCTCTCGTTCGCGGTGGCGAACACGGCAATGTTGGGATTCCCCCCGTAACGCGAGAGCCTCATCATTTGAATCACTCCGCGAGGGAGACTTCCACAAGGCCGTCCTCGAACTTGACTGCCTTGACGGTGATCTTGTTGGGAGGGTTGCGCATTCCGTTCTCCCAGAGCTTCTCGTTGACGCTGGCATCGATCCAGACGTTCTCCTCGGAAACCCTCATGTGCCTCTTGACGATCTCCCTGACCTCTTTGACGGCACGGTTCGCCCTCCTGGTGCGGGGGGCCTGCTTGGTCTTCCTGAGGGGAATGACCATGATTCTCTCTATCTCGTCTGCCATCGTAATCACTCCTTGATCTTGCTCATGCGCCACGACCTTCTCTTGGGGTGGCGGAGGAACTGCCTGTTGGTCCTGATCATGACCCATGCGGGGACACGGCGGTTCTGCTTGACCTTCTTGTTCAGCCTCTGTTTCATTGCGGGGGCCTTAGTGCTTGACATGATTATCTCCTCTGTATGGTGATCTCCCTCTGCTGAGGGGTGATCTGGGCAAGGATGTTCTTCAGCATGGCGTCATCGATGACTCCCCTGAGCCTGCCGCTCTGGGCAAGCTGGATCAGCTGATTCTCGACAGAGGCTGCCATCTGTGGGTTGGCGAGCCTGATGTTGGCGAGCCTGTCGCGGGCCTCCGGCGTAAGGATCTGCCTGAGCGCACCCTGCTTCTGCGCCTCCATCCTGGCGGCCTGCTCCTGCTGCGCGGCCTGATTCTGGGCCTGCTGCTGGAGGTCGGCATACCTCTTCTGTCTCAATGCTTCCAGTTCGGGGTCTTCCATGCTGAATCCACCTCAGGCCTTCATCTCGTCGTAGACCTCTTTCGCAGTGTTGTCCAGAAGGGACTGTCCGGCGGGGCTGATTGCGCGGCCCTCCTTGTCCTTGGAGACGAGGTAGCCTGCGGCCTCGAGCTGCATCATGCACTTCCTGGCGATGTTGCGGCTTCCCTTGACTGCCCTGTTGGGCATGGATCCCTTGTCGGCGTATCCACCGTACTCGGCTGCGAGCTTGGAGGATCCCATAGGGCCTTTCACGTAGAGCTTTCTCATGATGGAGGCAGCCCTGTTGTACCACCAGTCTTCCTGGCAGGGAGCCTTCTCAGTGTGCCTGCCGGTCTTCACGAACTCGGCCCACTCAGGAGGAACGATGTTGGGGTTCTCCTTGAGCTTCTGGGCCGTCTTGAGGATGAGTGCCTCGGCGGGAACGTCGTAGACGGTAACCATTTTGATACCTCGCACCGCCCCGCGATCGAGTCACGGAACGGCTACGGGCGCGTGGTAGGCTGATTTTGTATATAAGCATTGCTAGAATAGTCAAGACAAATGGATAGAACCAATCTTCGAGCTCCGCACGTTCGGCACATGCCCCCGTACGGCCTGGGGAAGAAACTTCCCCCACGGCAGAACGACCGCGAACCACGGTCGCCTGATATCCGTGATTCCACCGCATGATGAATACATATATAATGATGCCGAGGACTAGTGCGCTTCCTAATTCTTCGATCCTGTAATTCAATCTGGTTGTTTCTTCAAAAAGTCTGTGGTATTTTTGCAAACCTTTATGATATTGAATATATATCAATCAGCAAAGCTGATTGATTATAATTCAATCACTAAAAGGAATGATGGAAGTCCGTCTCTGAAGCGATCCGAGTATCGAAGAAACGCCCCCTGCCTGGCCACGGCAATGGCCTTTCGAGGGGCAGGAGACGGACGGCCGTAGGGTGGCCGTCATGAGCAGGAAGGGAACAGGTTCTAAAAGGAATTGGCAGAGGGACAATGGAGCGGAAGGTCGTTTCATAGCGGAACTGGACCGTTTCCTGGAGGCGGAGGCCGTCAGGGCGGCACTCCGTGCCACCAATGAGGGGAAGGTCGGCGCTCCAGCTCGATCTTCACCATGCCTGACGGTATGTGATACAAATATACAATTGCACCAAATCAACGTTAACGAAATGGAAAAATTGCACCAAATCAAGACTTGTGAAATCGTTATACTGCACCGAATCAACGTTAACGGAGAGGATGGGTGCGACCTTCCGCATGACCATGGGTTCGACGGACCCGGAGGAAAACAAGAAATCCAGGCCCGTCAATTGTTTGACCGCCCCGTACCGTCCGTCCCTCACAGCGACATCCGGACAGGGCCAATCACGGGAGGCACCATGTCCCTCCGTCCCGTGGCGTCAACGGCCGCACGGACTCCCCCATGACTAAAGGGATCCCATCGACCTCTGATATTGACCATGCGATGCGGGGTTATAATCGAAACCACGAACATGTTCACGTCATCCGGTCCCGCGGTAGGAGTCCCTGTAGAACCTGAATATGTTGTATTCCGCGTTCCTCAGGACCACGTTCAGGGTCGACTTGGAGCAGCCCAGGATCCTGCTGAGGTCGTCGAGTCCGATCTTCTTGGGAACGCTGTAGTACCCCAGGTCGAATGCTATGTTGAAGTACTCGTCCTGCTTGGACGTCAGGACGGTGTCCCTCACCAGGGCCTCGCTGGAGACCTTCTCGTACTGGTATCCTGCATCGCGCATGTTCCTCAATAATGAGTTGATGCTGGGACTGTTCGGGCCTATTATGGACCACTCTATGAGCGTGTCCGTGCGCGGGACCGCAGACGAGAGGAAGCATCCGGACTCATTGATCAGAGTGGACAGGATGCACTTGCGATTGAGGACGAATGCATGATACTGTGTCCGTGAGACCTTGGACACCGTGCACTCCCCATGAGAGGACTCGTAGTGCCCCGTGGGCATGGAATCAGACGGGTCTGTGATATGAATTATGGAGTAACCGGAACCGGCATCAAGCATGGAACATGCCTGAATTTTGACCTTGGCCCCCCCCCCTCTTCCTCGTCAAACAGCGAAAGCGGAAGCATAGCGTGGCATGGATGCTCCTCGTGAATCGTAGAACGGTCCAGCAGAATCTTTACGCAATGCATCTAACCATGTCAATGAATCATCCATCCATTTATATTCTTTTTGTATACATATTACAGGCTATTATGCTATTATGATATTAAGGGTAAATAGTTACATCCAGGATATCACATACATCCAGCTTGGAAACCGTATGGTCCGTCATCCTCTGCAGTCATGTAGATCGACGGATGCTTACCCGACATCCGTACCGATCCATGACATCCTTTTATAGCAACCGTGAAATCCCCGAATCATGGGAAACAACGACGAGAGTCCCGCGTTCTGCACCCGGTGCGGCGCGACGCTGCCCGAAGGGGCCACGTTCTGTCCCGGATGCGGGGCCACGGTGGGAGACGATGTAGATCCGTATGTCCAAAGGCCGCAGGCCAAGACCGGCAGGTTCGGTCTGGCGCCGATGATCCTTGTGTACGGGATATTCGCGACCATAATCGGGCTGATGGACGTCGTCACGTACATCGGGCTCGACGAGGCCACGTACGTGGACCTGGTGAACCAGATGTCCGAGATCAGCGGGATCGATGCATGGACCATCATGCCCGCGTGGACGCCCGACATGGCCCTGCTGATGACCCTGAGCATGGCGTGCCTGACGGTGAGCGGCGTGCTCGCGGTGGCATGCTTCGCCATGTGCAGGAAGGGCGAGAACTGGAAGGTCTCCATCATGCTGTGCGCGGCGTCCACGGTGATGTGCCTGGGGATCTGCGCATTCACGATGTTCGCATCGCTCGGCATCCCCCTGTTCGCCATCGGACTGGTGATGACCGTTCTGATGTTCGTGAAGAAGGATACCTTCGTATCCTGAGCAAATCGTTTTACCGGGGGGATGACCCCCCGGGCGTTCACCTTATGGTCGCACGCTTCCCGGTGACCATGAAGCAGACCTTCTCGGCCATCTTGCACGCGTGGTCCCCCACGCGCTCGAGGAACTTCAGGACGGAGATGTAGTATGTGCACACGTCCGCGCTGTTCTCGTGGGTGTTGATGAACTCCACCACCCTCGATATGCTGACGACCATCGCATCGTCCAGGGAATCGTCGATCTCGGTGATCCTCGGGAATCCCTCGACCGAGCGGTCCTTGAACCCCCCGATGACGAGGTCCACCAGCCTCATGGCCGTGTCCCCCACAGGGGTTATGAGGTCCACCACCTCGAACGACGGCTTGTCGCTGAGGTACTTGGTCGCGTTCGCGATGTTCGTGCTGTACTTGGCGATCCTCTCCAGCTGCGTGATCGACTTCAGGATGGTCGCCACCGTCCTGGTGTCCACCGCCGTGGGCTGGTAGATCGTCAGTATGCGGATGGCGGACTCCTCTATCGAGTCGTCGTAGGAGTCTATCCTCCTCTGATCCGCTATCACGGACTCGGCCATGCCGACATCCCCGTCCACTATCGCACGGACAGCGCGCTTGAGCATGTCCGCCGCGAGGTCGGCCATGTCGCAGGTGTCCTTGAACACCGAATCCACATCGTCTTCGAATCTCTGCATCTGTATCACCCGAACCTTCCTGTGAGGTATCTTTCGGTCATCTCCTTCTCGGGCTTGTTGAACATCGGCTCGGTCTCGTTGAACTCGATCATCTTGCCGAGGTACATGAACCCGGTGTAGTCGCTGATACGGGAGGCCTGTTGCATGTTGTGGGTGACGATCGCAACGGTGTAGTCCTTCTTCAGCTGGATCGCGAGGTCCTCTATCTTCGACGTCGCGATGGGGTCCAGGGCGGAGGTGGGCTCGTCCATCAGGATGACCTCCGGATTGACGGAGAGGGCACGTGCTATGCAGAGCCTCTGCTGCTGTCCTCCGGAGAGTCCCAGGGCGGAGGTGTCGAGACGGTCTGCGACCTCGTCGTATATCGCGGCCTGCTGGAGGCAGCGCTCCACGATCTCGTTGAGCTCCTTCTTGTCCTTGATACCGTGGATCTTGGGCCCGTAGGTTATGTTCTCCCTGATGGTCATCGGGAACGGATTGGGCTTCTGGAAGATCATCCCGATGCGCGACCTCAGCTGGTTGAGGTCCACGCTGGGATCGTAGAGGTCGCTCCCGTGGAAGAGCATCTGCCCCTCGATCCTGCAGCCGTCCACGAGGTCGTTCATCCTGTTGATCGACCTGAGCAGCGTGGACTTGCCGCATCCCGAAGGGCCGATCAGCGCGGTGATGGCGTTCTTCTTAATCGGGAGGTCCACATCGTACAGTGCCTGCTTCTTCCCGTACCAGAGGTTGATGCTCCTGATGTCTATGCACCTGTCCCCCTCGTCGATCCTCGCGACCATCGGGTCGGCGTTGTTCTTCCATGCCAGGAAGTTCGCGTCCTCTGCGGGACCGCTGACGTTGTCGGGGGCCGTGTTCTCCGGCGCCCCGACCGTCGGGACCGCTTCCTGCGCGGCCCCATCGTTCTTTCTGAGGTTGAATCTCACTTTACTCACCATTTGATCTTCTTGTTGTAGTATGCCCTGAGGACGGATGCGAAGAGGAACATCGAGAGGACGATCATCAGCAGGACGCATGCGGTCCCGTACTGCATGTCGGTGGCACCGGCCACCTCGGTGGCCAGGTGGTACAGGTGGAAGGGCAGTGCCATGACCGGGTCGAATATGCTGTCCGCGGTACCGGCGGTGCTGAAACCGACCGCAGCGGTGAACATGATGGGCGCGGTCTCCCCCGCGGCCCTGCCCATTGCGAGGATGGACCCGGTGATCACACCGCCGAAGGCCGCGGGAAGGACCACCTTGACCGTGGTCTGCCACTTCGTGGCCCCCATCGCGAGGGATGCCTCGCGAAGCTCCCTGGGGACGGCCCTGATCGACTCCTCCGTGGTGCGGATGATGACCGGGAGGATCATGATCGACAGCGTTATCCATCCGGCGATCAGGGAGTATCCGAATCCCGCCGCGGTGACCAGGGCGGCGAACCCGAACAGTCCGAACACGATCGAAGGGGTCCCGTTCAGTATGTCGATGGCTTCCCTGATGATCCTGGTGAAGGTGTTGTCCTTCGAGTACTCCGCGAGGTAGACCCCGGAGATTATCCCGAGCGGCAGGGCTATGGCGACGGTACCGGCTATGAGCTGCAGGGTACCGATGATCGCAGGGTAGATCCCTCCCTCGCGTCCCTGGGACTCTATGCCTCCGGTGAGGAAGTCCCACGAGATCACGGAGAGACCGTTGACGAAGATGTGCCCGAGGATCACGACCAGGAGGAACAGCACGAACCCCATGATGATCGCGAGTCCCCCGTGGGCCACCCTCTGGGTGACCTTGGAGTCCACTATCGAGAACACCTTCTTCACCCCGGCGAACAGGACGACGATCGCGGCGGCTGCCGCCAGCGAGTACACGTCCCCTATGAAGAGCGAGGACATCATCCATACGAGGACGAAGGCGAGGGTCAGCACGCAGGACTTGACAATGACGGACCTCTTCGCGGAGAGGAACCTCCCGACGGCCGAGTCGCACAGTGTCCCGTAGACCCTCGTGAACGGCTCGGACAGCCTGTCCATCAGGCCGCCCTTGGACTCGGGCATCTCGCCGAGCCTCCTCTTGGTCCTGTTGATGATGGCGCGTGCCATCAGGTTGATGATGAAGACCATGGCCATCAGCACGAGGGCGAGCAGGAACAGCGCGGAGTAGTGCGTGCTCCCCACGACGATCTCGGGCATCTCGGATGCCAACGTTCCGGTTATCGTCGTCAGCAGGGAGAATATGTTCCATATCGGGTCGGGGAAGATCGGCGTGTTCCCGGTGACCATCATGACCGCCATGGTCTCTCCGATGGCCCTTCCGATACCGAGGATGGCCGCGCTTGATATGCCGGAGATCGCGGCGGGCACGATCACCTTGATGGTGGTCTCCCATCTGGATGCGCCCATGGCCAGGGAGGCCTCCCTGTAGGACTGGGGCACGGAGTGTATGGCGTCCTCCGAGACCGAGATTATGGTCGGCAGGGCCATTATGCCCAGCAGTATGGAGCCGGCCAGCCAGGACGACCCGTACAGGAGCTGGTCCGGGAAGGTCTCCCTCAGGAACGGCACCAGGACCACGAGTCCGAAGAAACCGTAGACGACCGAGGGGATCCCTGCGAAGATCTCGCAGATGGGCTTGAGTATGTTGCGGAAGCGGGCGGGTGCGACCTCCGAGATGAAGATGGCACTCCCGAGTCCGATGGGCAGAGCGAATGCGATCGCGCCCAGTGTGACAAGGATGGTTCCCGTTATGACCGGGAGGGCACCGTAGATCCCCGCATGGGAATCCCATTCGGTGCCGAAGAGGAAGTTGAACAGGCCGATGTCCTTCAGGGCATCGACGCTGTTCGAAGCTATGAAGAAGATTATGAGGAAGATGATCAGCACGGCCGCGCTGGCAACAGCGGTGAGCACGTACCTCATCAACTGATCACTGTCCGCCACTCCTCTCCTAGCAAGACCGCGCTGATACGTTTCCATGGTATTCACCTGTCAGTGAATCAGCTCAGAGGAACGAACTCCTCGGCGATGATCTTCTGTCCCTCGGCGCTGAGGATCCAGTTGATGAAGTCTGCTGCGGGCCCGGTGGCATCTCCCTTGGTGCACAGGACGAGCTCCCTCTGGATGTCGTAGGTCTTGTTGAGGACGTTCTCCTCGGTGGCCTCGACTCCGTTGACGGAGATGGCATCGACGCTGGAAGAGGTGATTCCCTTCAGGGCACCGATACTGACGTATCCGATGGACCCGGGGGTGCTGGAGATCATGCTGATGACACCGTTGGTGGAGCTCTGCTCGGGGACTCCGGACTTCACGGTCCATCCGTCGACGGCGCCCTTCATGGCGGTGTCGAAGCACTCGCGGGTTCCGGAGGAGTCATCCCTGATCACGACTGCGATGGTCCTGTCGTTTCCGCCGACCTGGTTCCAGTTGGTGATCTCTCCGCTGAAGATCTTGGCTATCTGCTCGAGGGTGAGGTCGGACACTCCGGCCCCGTTGACGATGACTGCGACTCCATCGAGAGCGATCTTGGTCTCCTTGAGTCCGAGTTCGACCTCGCTTGCCTTAAGGTTCCTGGAGCACATTCCGATGTCGAATGTACCGTTTGCAGTGTTGGACGCTCCGACACCGGAACCTCCTCCCAGGACGTTGATCGAGACGTTGTTGTTCTTCTCGCTGTACACTTTGGCAAGCTCTCCCATGATGGGCTCAATAGTGGTGGACCCACCGATGGTCAGAGACACCTTGTCGCCTTCGTCGGTGTTGTCACCGTCATTGTTGCCGGCGACCATGTAGATCCCGACTGCTGCAATGACGATGATCGCGACTGCGGCGATTGCAATTATCTTGTTGTCCAAGGTTATTACACCTCGAAAACACGCTATTGGTATTTTGAATATATAGTTACTCGATTTATTATATTGATTCCTAAAGAGAAATATAGATTTCAATATATTGTATATATTATATTGAGTTTAAGCTTCTGAATCTCGCCATATTCGACGGAAATCAGCAACAATCTACGAGAGGGACCTTATTTTAAGGAGATATAAACGTAGAAAAATGTCTCGATCTCGTTAAAAGAACATCCGAATCCTACGGGATTTTCAATCGTATATATTCGACACAGAATAATATATATTCCATTGCCCATTGCGACCCCATACTCCATACGGAGACGGTTGGATAGAGATGGACCTAAGGAAGATTCAGATAACGGGCGGCTCGTCGTTCATGATCACGCTCCCCAAGGAGTGGGCGGATTCGGTCAATCTGAAGAAGAACGACACCGTCGGGCTTCAGCCGCAGGCGGACGGGAGCATGATCATCTATCCCGGCGGGACGAGCACCTCCCCCAAGGGGTCCACGAAGACCATCGAGGCTGACGGGGTGGAGGACAAGGACTTCCTCTACAGGAAGCTCGTGGGCGCCTACATCGCAGGCCACGACTCCATAATCCTTCACTCGGATGTCGGACTCTCCAGCCTCGCGGCCAGCACCGCGTCCTCCTTCGCACAGATCGCCATAGGCCTGGAGATCATGGAGGAGAGCGACACCAGCATCATGATCAAGGACCTGATGGACCGCGGGGAGATGAGGCCGGCCAAGTCCGTGGACAGGATGAAGGTCCTTGTCCGCAACATGCTCAACGACATCATGGACGGTCTGGAGAACGGCGACGTGTCCCTCCTGGACCCCATGGTGGACAGGGACCGCGAGGTGGACAGGATAGACTGGCTCATATCGCGTCAGGTGAACATACATCAGAGGGACACCGGCCTGTCCCGCAGGATGGGGCTGGACCTGTGCGAGATCTCCAGGTGCGGGTACATCAGCCGCTCCCTCGAGAGGATCGGGGACCACGCCGTCCTCCTGGCATCCAACTTCAGACCGCTGATCGACGACCCAACCGACCTGGACAGGGAGATCATTGCCACCGGGCGCGACGTCATCGCACTCATGGTGGACTCGGTCGGGACCTGGTCCAACAAGGACATGGACGCGGCCAACAGGTGCATAGAGCGGGGGGAGAGGCTCGTCAAGAGGTCCCTCGAGCTCAGCGACCTCGCCGATTCCCTGAGCGGGAAGCCCGCCATGGCCACGGAGCTCATCGCCGGTTCGGTCAAGAGGGTGGCCGAGTACTCCATGGACATCGCGGAGATCGCAATAAACTCGGCCATGGACTGAACGGTTATCTACGCGGCATACGGTGTCCAGTGCCGATGAAGATACTCACCCGGAGATGGTTCGACCTGTGTGACCGGGCATCCGGCCTGGAATTCCCGTTCATGAGATCGGACCCGAGGGCGTCCGTCTTCGACCCGGATTTGTACGATGAGGTCGTCCTATCGCTCTACGGGGAGGCGCTGGAGCATCTCTCATATGAGATGAGGTCCGATCGGACGCTCGCCCTCCCAACGTCCGACGATGTGGTCTCGTGCGCGAAAACCATCGCCGAGAGGAGGGTCTCCGCGAGGATCGATGGTATCCCGGAGGAGGTTCGCCATCTCGTGGCCGACCCCCGCCTGTTCTGCCTCGGTGTATGCTCACCGGAAGTCCGCAATGCCCTGGACGGGATACGGAGACCTCTGAGAGATGAGGCCGACGAGACCTACGGGAGATGGGCGTGGCACATCCTGGAGGAGGTCCCGGGACTCGGGGCGGATGCGGAGATGCTCGCACATGCCCTGCTGGAACATCGTTACGAATGCCGTACGGAGGGCGATACCGTCCACATGGGATGGAAACACAGCCCCTATTCCATAGTCCTGAGAGGCGTGCGGGGACCTGCCCCGTTCCCCGACTCCATATACTGCAGATACCTGGAGATGTACCGCAAGGACGGCGTGTGGATGATAGAGCTCGCAGACCGCGACGGGGACTGCCTGACGATAGAATGCGACGGATTCTCCGTCTCCAAGGGTGCATCCCCATGAGATTCCATGACTCGGAGTGGGCGGAGGCCCACTGGAAGATCATCGATCCTTCGCAATTCGCTCCGGACCCGCGCGTGGATTCTGATCCGGACGAACTCCGCTCCTCCCTGTTCCGGGAATGGTACGTACAAGCGTTCCGCTCGCTCATCGACGCCTACTGCGAGCCCCTGACCCCGATTCCCACGGACGAGGACGTCCGCAGGGAGATGTCGGACTTCGTGGACAGGCAGATGGAACACTACGGGGAGAGGGACCCGGAACTGGTCGGACGGGTCGAGCATCCCGACCTGTTCGCACACGGCATCGTCTCGCCCGAGCTCCATGATGCGATCGCCGCCAAGTATGACAGATTGTCCGAGGTGATCGATAGGAAGGAGGCGGAATGCAGGGAATGGGTGTATTCCTGCAGATCGTCCATGGAGAGGCGCATCGGGTTCCTAGGAACCCATGATGCCATCGTCACGGTCACCAGGGCTGACGGAATGATAGACATGAGATGCACCGGTGGACTCTGCGTCTCCAAACGCATAGTCTTCCATGACCCAGAGGTCGTGGATGGAGACCTCCCCGACAGCTTCGAGGGACTGTACGAGACCTGCGGAAGGGAGGACGGACGCTACGTGATAGAGTTCCAGCATCACGTCGATGGGAGGTTGAGGGTGTTCACGATATCAGCCCGCGACGTGACGCTGTACAATCCCGCCGGCATGGAGATAGACGATGACTACGACCACTTGGATTTCTTCATATGGCACAGGATCGCCGATCCCGACAGATGGGTCAGGGACGAACAGTGCCACACGTACCGTCGGAAGACGTGATGTCATCTGTTAGGAAGATTCCACGCACCCTCTCTACCCGCATTCATCAACGCCGTGAATGGATCGCCCTCCGACGCCCCTCAGGTCACTGACATCATGCGGGAACGCTTCCATCAGCGATCCCGAATGCATCCTGCGGCATCACACCCGCTGGACCCATTGGCATCGAAACAAGGTCTGCTCACCTTCGCTGGTGTTATCCATCCTGGTCCTATTGGCAACTATGCCGTCCTTTTCTGATGATGACCTCTCAAACTCATACCTGCTAAACGGTATGTAGCTCGCAAGGCTCACTGCCCATTCCTCAATCTGACATTTTTCTGGTAGCTTAGAAAGAGAGACAAATCAAAATTCTATCAGAATAAATCATTTTATATCATCGAATCATACGACAAGTGTGGAGGTATGATGGTCCCCGAAGGGACCGGATTCCTTGAGGGAGTCACTCTTCGACGCCCCTTATGGGATGTCGATGACGATCACAACCTCGTCGGTCGTGATTATCAGGCGGAACCTGTGGTTCCGATGGATAAAGAAAATCAGGACGATTCTCTCACCTCCTGTCGGGGCGATTCCTCATATGCCGTGAAAGTGGAAGGTCACGACATATGCGGACTCCCCGCCTTACGGCAATTCTGCATAGATTGCGATTTAAACATAAACGTTTTGTTTACAATCATACTTACACCCCTTATGTCACTGACATCATGTGGGAACACTTCCCGCATCACACCCACCTGATACCTTAGCATCAGGACATGAGATAGTCTTTAATCTCCAGGAGCCTTGGGTCGGACCGTGATAAGCGTAGTGGCGATGACCGGGGCATCCGGCTCGATGTATGGCGTGAGGCTCCTGCAGGAGCTCGAAGGCGAGAAGCACCTCGTCATGTCGGAGACCGCCAAGCAGGTCCTGCCTGCGGAGACGGACATACAGCCCGAGACCGTGTACTCAATGGCATCCCATGTGCACGAGGACTCGGACATGTTCTCGCCGATCGCGTCGGGGAGCTTCCGCTTCGACGTCATGTTCATAGCTCCCTGCACCGAATCCACCGTCGCGAAGATCGCCAACGGGATAGCCGACACCCTGATCACCAGGGCGGCGGCGGTCTGCATAAAGGAGGGCAGGAAGCTCATCCTCCTCGTCAGGGAGACCCCGAAGAGCGCGATAATGCTGGAGAACGAGCTGAAGCTCGCGAGGCTGGGCGTCGTCATCATGGACGCCAATCCGGGATTCTATCCCCGTCCGAGGTCGGTGGACGATGTCATCGACATAGTGGTCGGAAGATGCCTGGACCAGGTCGGCATCGACCGCAGGATCTACAACAGATGGGGATGAGCCCGGTCACGTTCCGTCCGGGGCCCCGAACAGAAGGTCCAGCCTGTGCTCCCTCCCGAACGAGTCCGTCTCGCTGTCGGAGACCGGCCCTCCGATGCTCATCCTGACGAAGTCCACGCCGTCGGCCGTCATCCTCCCTGTCACGGAGAATCCGTTCCTCTCGTAGAACGAGAGCCTCCTCAGGCGCTGTCCGGAATTGTCGCAGGGTACATCTGGGTCCTCGATGTTGAGGAAGCATCTCCTCCCGGGATATCTCGACATTATGGCCTCGAGGGCCTTCGAGCCGTGCCCCTCCCCCCTCCGTCCCGGGTCTATCGCGAGATACAGGATGAACAGCAGGCTCCCGTCGTACACCACATACGAGAATCCGACGAACCCGTCGTCATACAGTCCGATCCACTCCGCGTCACCGCGCAGGACGTGCGCGTCGAGACGCGCGGTGGAGGTCATCTCGTTCTCCGGGAAGGATGATGCGTACAGGGCCTCCATGCGGGCCCTGTCCGCGTCGCGGAGCCCGACGGCTATCATTCCGACTTCCTGCCGAACGCGATTATGGAGAGTATCCTGAAGCTCCCGTCGATGCCCGCGGCCTCGCGCACGAGGTCCTCCGCGGGGGTCTCCCCGCGGGACCTCATCCTCACCTGTATCCAACAGGAGCCTATGCCCATGTCCTCCGCCTGCATCTGCAGGAAGATGGACGCTATGGACGAGTCCTCGACCCACGTGTCCACCGCGGGGTCCGCGGCTACGACTATCGCGAACGGGGCGGTCTCCAGCGCCTTCGCGCCGGAGTCCTTGCATCCCGAGAGCCTCCTGATGACGTCCGCGTCCCTCACCGGGACGAGCCTCACCGGACGGAGGTTCCTGGACGTGGGGGCCAAAGCCCCCGTTTCCAGGAGGGTGTCGATCTCGTCCTCGGAGAGGGGCTCGTCGCTGAACATGCGACAGCTCCTCCTCGTGCGGGCGATGTCGGCGAACATCCTCACTCCAGGAGGACGGCGGGCCTTCCGGGGGCGGCCTGCCTCGCCTTGTTCTGGGGGTCGTACTCGGCGGAATCGGCGGGATAGACGTCCACCTGGAGACCCAGCTCGTCGGCCAGGAACCCCTTGGCGGAGTCCAGAAGGGAGAACTCGTCGGTGGTGTACACCGGGACCCAGGAGGACAGGTCGGACCTGGAGAAGTCTATGGCGACCTTCTTCGCCAGCTCCTGCGCCGCCTTGCCGTTCCTCTTGATCCCCTCGTCCGTCATGCATGCCTTGGTCAGCGCGGGGACGGAGAGCTCCCCGGCCTCCTTCATGGCCGCGGCGCGCCTCATGACCTCCCTCTTCCATTCGGGGGAGGTGTACAGCACGATGCGCTTAGCCTCGATGCCGGCGATCTTCCTGATCTCGGTGATGTCGGACATCAGGTCGCGGAGCATGTCCTCGCCGTGCTCGGAGGACGCGGACATCAGCCCGGGGTCCGCCTCGGGGAGCTCCTGCGCGGAGACCAGGCCCTCGAACCCGGCCTGCTCCCACAGCTCCTCGGCGGTATGGGGGGTGACCGGCATCATGGCCTGGATCCAGATCCTGAGGGCCTTCTGGATGGTCGCCCTGTTGCTGCCTCCGCGCCTGGTGTACCAGCGGATGTCGTTGAGCATGTCGAAGTAGACCGTGGTGCACATCTGCCTCAGGTCGTACTTCTCCATGCTGGCACGGATCCCCTGTATGTGCCTGTTGAACCTGGAGAGCAGCCAGGAGTCCATCTCCCCCGCGGGGGCGTCGGACTCGCCGGCGATGAGGTCGGACACGGCGCCGTACACCCTGTCGACCCTCTGCTTGTAGGTCATGACGGTGTCCTCGCTCCATTCGACGTCGACGAACATGGACGCGACGTGCGCGTAGTAGAGGCGCATCGCATCCACCCCGAACTTGGCCGCGGCCCCGGGGATGGGCTGGGCCCCTCCCTTCGACTTGGAGATCTTGTCGCTGTTCTTGCCGGTGACGTACCAGTTCACGGTGATCCCGCGGGGCTGCATGTCCTCCGGCAGGATCGCCTGGTGGTTGAACAGGAACACCGGGAAGTGCACGGTCATGTGCTCCTTCCCTCCGAGGTTGATGTCCAGGGGGTACCAGTACGATACGTCCTTCCTGATCCTCTCGACGAGCTCCACGGGGATGCCGGTCTCCTCGGAGACCTTCGCGGCATCGCCCTGGCCGAGGATGACGTGGTCGAAGAACCCGATGGTCATCTGCTCCGGGGCGATCTGTCCGGTGTTGGCGTACAGCGATATCGTGTAGTAAATCGGATAGAGGGTGGAGTCGGAGATGGCCTCGATGATCCACTTCTCGTCGAAGGGGAACCTCGTACCGAGCCAGTTGCCGAGACGGACGCACGCCCTCTCCCTGAACCAGTCCAGGATGCCCTGGACGTTCTCGGAGAACTCGGGGGGGTTGAGGTCCATGTCCTTGACGTGGGCCTTGGTCCTCTCGGTGAGGTCCTCGTCCGCGTAGTTGATGAACCACTGGTCGTCGATCCTCCTGATGTGGACGCGGGACCCGCACCTGCAGACCACCTCCTCGGAGAGGTCATGGAAGGGCTCGGCCTCGCCGGCGTCGATCATGGCCTGGCGCATCCTGTCCTTGGCCTCGTCGACGCGCATGCCGGCGTACTCGGCGCAGACGTCCTTCATGCGGCCCATGTGGTATCCGTCCTTGTAGACCTGCTTCTTGGCCTCCACGAGCTTCTCGTCGCCGGGGGCGGTGATGCCGAGACGGTCGATCATGTCCTTGGCGGGGAAGTCGCCGTATCCCTTGATGTCGATGATCGATATCGGGACTACGGAGTCGATGAGCTCCTGCGAGAGGCCGTACCTCTCCCTGAGGGCGGGGTCCCTCTTCACGGCCTCCAGGGACATCCAGTCGTCCGGTGCGTCCGAGGGGACGGAGGTCACCAGCCCGGTACCGACGTCGGGGTTGCAGAATGACGCGGGGAACACGGGGATCTCGCGGTGGATCATGGGGGCCTCGCACATCCAGCCGATCATCTCGGAGCCGGGGACGGTCCCGATCTCCTCGATGCCGTCCTTCTGGAGCTGCAGCTTCTCGGCGGCCTGGGGGGACACTATCCAGACCTCCCCGCCCTTCCTGACCCTCCTGTACTCGACCTCGGGGTTCACCCAGAAGCAGACCTGCCCGTACACGGTCTCGGGCCTGAGGGTGGCGGCGACGAGGAACTCGTCCCCGTGCCTGAACTTCAGGAGGGTGTACTCCTGCGTCTCCGCCTTGCCACCCTTGGAGATGTCCGTCTCCGAGGGGTCGACGGCGACCGGGCCGCAGTTGGGACAGAACGGCGCGTAGTAGGGCTTCTGGATCAGGAGCCCGGCGTCCCTGAGCTTGTGGAACTGCCACTGTATGAACTTGGAGTAGTCGGGATACAGGGTGCAGGTGAACCTCCTCCAGTCGGCGAGGAACCCGAACCTCTTCCAGTAGTCGTTCACATAGACCTGGTTGAAGAACTCCACGACGGACATGGGATCCTTGAGCTCGTCCAGCTTCTCGGGGGGACAGCCGTTCCTCATCAGGTAGTCGACGGTCTTCTCGTCGCGCCTCGCGATCTTCGTCGCGAGGCTTATGCCCCCGTTCCCGGTGGCGTGCGTCCCCACGGGGAACAGAACGTTGTACCCGGTCATGCGCTTGTACCTCCCGATCGCGTCCACGTACGTGTATCCGCGGAGGTGTCCGACATGGAGGTATCCCGTGACCCCGGGATACGCGAAGATGATCATGAACTTCGGCTTGCCGTCGACCCTGTCTGCCTTGTCGAGGCCTGCCTCGACCCAACGGGCCTGCCATTTAGATTCCATGCTGCCGTAGTCGTTCGCCATTGCTTGCTTCAACCCCTTCTATACGCACGCGCAACAGGAGAACCAATTAATATGTGTCGTTCGGGGGACGGGGGGTCCGTGTCCGACAGGCTGTCGGACGTGTCGGACGGGACCGTCCGCGGCCCGGACCCGTGGGATGGGGGCGTGTCTTACGTGTTTCCGACAATACGTAAGACAATCATCCGGAGATCATCGGAAAAGCATTCTCAAAGCCTTTATCTACTATCCGAACCTAACGTACACTTACCGATGAGCGGGCGCTGTCGTCCGATTATCGGCGGAAACCACGGGATCGGCGCTCCTTTCTCCTCGGAACGTCGGACAAGCGTCTTACGTTTGTCAGACAGTTTTAAATACCCCCATGATGTTGTATGATTCGCAGATGGGAAAGGATGGGATGTATTCCCTACTGCGGAAGTGATGAAGGATGGCTGACGAAGGAACCAAGGTCACGCTCAGGATGGGACCTGAAGAAATCCAGATGATGGAGGACTATATGGCTGAGCACGACGTGGGCACCAGGTCTGACTTCATCCGCGACGCGATCAAGTGCTACGTGTCCATCAAGAACACGGACGGCAACACAGCGTCGGGAAGCGGGATCTTCGTCCGCTTCAGCGACTTCCAGCTGGATGTGCTCCACAACCTCGTCGAGAGCGGACTGCAGATCGACGAGGAGGCGTACGTCCGCAAGTGCGTGCTCGACAAGATCATTCCCGAATCGTACGAGGATGATGTCATCGCCAACGCGGTGAGGACGGCACAGAGGAACGCCGCGCTAAAGTGAAGAGAAAAAGGGATGGGAATGGCACACTCGGCCCGGATGGGAACCGTGCGAACGGAGGGCCGGTGTGTGCCGGTGAAACCTGTTAGGAACTAGAATCAAGCCATTGGGTGATACGGATGATCGGACAGAGTATCGGGAATGCGGCCGGGGCCCGCGTAGCAATCGTGGGGGTCGGCGGTGCCGGGTGCAACGTTGTGAGCTCGTTCATGGACGAGTGCTGCCCAGTGGACACGATATCGATCAACACCGACAAGGAAGCGCTCCACTCCTGCAGCGCGGACCTCAAGCTGTACATCTGCAAGGAGGTCCTCCACGGGGAGGGGGCACGCGGGGACACCACCCTCGGGAAGAGGTGCGCGGACATCCACATGGACGAGATCCGCGAGGCCGTCTCCGGATACGACGCCGTCTTCGTGGTGGCTGGTCTCGGGGGAGGCACCGGAACCGGTGCCATGTCCGTTGTCCTGGACGCGGCGCAGTCGCAAGGGGTCATGACCTTCGCTGTCGCCATAAGCCCGTTCACCATGGAAGGCAGGCGCAAGGACGTCGCGAGGGAAGGCTGGAGCCACATCAAGGCGGTCTGCGAGAACAGCATCCTCGTCGACAACGACAAGGTCCTCCTCAGGATGGCCGACCTCACCGTCGCACAGGCGTTCGGAGAGGTGAACAGGAGCATCCGCGCCCATGTGATGGGCTGCATCGCCGGTCTCAACGACAGGTTCCGCGACACCAGGATAAGGCCCTCCGAGGTCGGTGTCGAGACGGACGCAGGATGCGACCACCCGATCCAGACGCTCATGAGCGCCTGATCGGACTGAAGCTTATCTCCCCATGCGGAGAGGCGCCGCCTCTCCGCGTCCTCCTATTTACGCCCCGGGGGCCGGGATGCCGGTCCCCGGGCGCGACCTCATTCTATGTGTCGATCCCGACCCGTCGTGTCCTTCGATGTTCTGCATGGTGTGCGAAACAACGTCGAAACCTCACACTCCCTCCGAATTCTCTACGGTCTCGGGTTTATATCGAGAATGCATCGACGCGATCGGACACGGGAAACCATGGTCTGGAGAGAGGCCGAGGCGTCCGGAGTGTCCGGTCACCGGAGAAGATCCGGAGGAATACACATGAAAACGAATAAAATGGAAGTCACGGGGGGGGGG
>NZ_JBEQWH010000029.1:0-1209 GCF_047501175.1 Candidatus Methanoprimaticola sp. MG2 | reverse complement strand
CAGGATCCTCCGGGCATGTCTCTAGGATCTGTGCAGTCTTGGGTTTCCTTGTCATGTATTCTAAATAGAATACTAATTATTTAAAGTAATCTAAATAGAATCTATTTAGATTACATTTATACTTATAACGACAAATTGCTAATAAGCATATGGAACGGAAAGATCGCTCAACAATTGTTAGCATACGCGTTCCAGATGGCTTACTTGAAAAAATTGAGAAAGACATTGAGACCAGTGGTGATTTTACCAGTAGAGCGGATTATATCCTGTCTGCACTTCGTTTTTATGAAGAACATAGAACCAAGGTTCTGGCCGAAAGGAAAATCGCATATCAGGAAGAGGATTATGTCCCAACATCTTCGAGAAGTCTTCCGGCTAGGGATGATGAAGTGAAGGGTTGATTATGGTTAAATTCCTGGATTCAGACGGAATAAAAAGCGAATTGAGCAAGGTTCTGAAGAAATCCAATGACTTCATCTATCTCATGAGCCCGTACCTACGTATCAACGATCGGTACAAAGCAATTCTAAAAGACATGTCCGATCAGGGAAAGGAGATACACATCATCTACGGCAAAAAAGAAATGAGAGCCGATGAAGCGGAGTGGTGTCACTCGATAAAAAGAATGGGTGTCCATTATTGGAAGGATCTCCACTCCAAATGCTACATGAATGAGAAGATGGCAATCATCACATCATTGAATCTCTATGAATATTCAATGATTAACAATCATGAAATGGGCGTCGTAATCTATCGTGATCAGGACTCAGAAGTCTATGATGATATTCTGGATGAAGTAAAAAGATTGATAAGAATCAGCGAAACTGTAAAAGAACCCACCCCAGAAACCGAGGTTCTAAACAAATTAATTTTGAAAAAACCCATATCTGCTCATATAAATGGATATTGCATAAGATGTGGGGAAACGATAAAATACAACACCACGAAACCATATTGTGAAAAGGATTTCAAGAACTGGAATCGTTATAAAAACCCTGATTATGAGGAAAAACACGGATACTGCCATATCTGCAGGAGTCCGATGAAATCCTCTATGAATCATCCTATTTGTCAAGATTGCATCAAAAACAATAGAATTAGATGACATTAACAATGTAAAAGGATATATCCATCGATTGACATCGTTATCTTCAGTGATGGGGGATAACGGTCCCCGAAGGGACCGGACACCTTGAGGGTGTCATTCTT
>NZ_JBEQWH010000028.1:0-1259 GCF_047501175.1 Candidatus Methanoprimaticola sp. MG2 | reverse complement strand
TAGTGTGTTTCCTAATTCCTCGATTCTGTAATTCAATCTGGTTGTTTCTTCAAAAAGTCTGTGGTATCTTTGCAAACCTTTATGATATTGAATATATATCAATCAGCAAAGCTGATTGATTATAATTCAATCACTGAAAGAAATTATGGAAGTCCGTCTCCGAGTGACGATGTGAAGAACGGAAACGTCCCTGCCCGGCCACGGCAATGGCCTGTCGAGGGGCAGGAGACGGACGGTCGTAAGGTGGCCGTCATGGGCAGGGATGGAGTAGGGTCTAATAGGGATTGGCATAGGGACAACAGGGTGGAAGGCCGTTTCATAGGAGAACTCGACCGTTTCCTCGAATCGGAGGCCATCTCGGCGGCACTCTGTGCCGCCAACGCTGGCAAGGTCGGCGCTCCGTTCAAGGTCCCTGATGCCGCGGTCCGGTGGGCGGTGGACTATATGATCGCATTTGATTGCGGCTACCGTTCTGCCGCAAGGATCCTGAAGGACCGTCTCATCAGGATGGGTTTCAAGGGGATATCGTACAGCCAGCTGCACAAGCGTGTCGGCAGGCTGTCCGTCCATTCGGGCACCACCGATGTCACCGACGGTCGCGTGATGGCGTTCGGGACGGGGGCCCCGCCCCGTCCCACGCCCATCACGGTCATCGTGGATTCCACAGGACTCTCCCCGGACGAGCCGTCCGGGTGGAGGGTCCATCGCTGGGACCAGAGGAGCGTGCGCGGATGGTACAAGCTCCATGCCGCCATCGATTCGGAGACCGGGCATATACTGGCATATGTCGTGACGGAGCCGTACTGCAACGATTCCCCCATCTTCGAGAGACTGATCGGCATCGTCCTGGATGCGGGCCACGAGGTGGCCCGCGTACTGGCCGATGCCGCATACGACAACAAGGGCCATTGGAACGCGATGAAGGAGAGGGGGATCGACTTCATCACGAACATCCACGGCGGACTGGACCCGAAGAGGAGGAACAGCTCCACCGGGAGGTTCAGAGGTTGCTCCGTCCGCGGTAAGCACATCCGCAGGATACTCGAGGTGGGTCGCGAGAAGTGGAAGAAGGAGGTCGGCTACGGGGAACGTTGGCGCATAGAGGCGACGTTCGGGGACCTCAAAAGAAGGTTCGGGGACAAGCTCCGGGCGAGAGCCCGGGAGCGTGTCGCCGATATGATCGGTTTCCTCGTCCAGGTGTTCAACCGTTTCAAATCCACGAGGATGTCTATATGACACCAGAATTAGGAAACACACTA
>NZ_JBEQWH010000027.1:0-1362 GCF_047501175.1 Candidatus Methanoprimaticola sp. MG2 | reverse complement strand
CAGGATCCTCCGGGCATGTCTCTAGGATCTGTGCAGTCTTGGGTTTCCTTGTCATAGCAAAGTGTACACTTTACAAATATAAAAAACAAGTGATTACTTTGCATACACTTTACACTGAATTATAACTGGATAAATCAATCACTTCACATGAAGGAACCTTCAGTCGTTCAATTGAACTTCAGATGTCCTGAATCGATTATTGATATAATCGACAAGGATATCGAGATGACTGGAGAGTTTAGAACACGTTCAGAATGGATCTTATCTGCAATGCGTCAATTTGTAGACTACCGCACAAAGATCATAGCAGAGCGTAAAGCGGCATTCGGATCCGAAGAAGAATGTGACTTTACACCTTCGGGAAGTCTTCAGCTTCGGGATGAAGTGAAGGATCGATGTTTTTACTGAAGCAATCAAATGCAGACAACAACTGATTACCGGTGATGGTGTTTGGGATTCCTAAAGAAAATAGTGAAACACATACGCGATGCCTGCAATGATTACCTCGATGAAAACGATACGGATCCGGATGAGATCAACACCGTGACTGAAGCGACTTGTATCGAAACTCAAGATGTCGATGTCACAGTCGAGTGTGTCGAATCCGAGATGGAATCACAATCATACGTCGAATCCGAAGGAACAGATGATTTGCCCTTCATGATGATTCCCGATGAATCGTTCGACGAGGGATGTGAACCTCCTTACGATGAGGATGAAAGGGACTACGAACTGTTCATGAAGGCGATGTTCGAGGAATTCAAACTGAACAAAGCTCAGGAATCCAAAGACAATGTGAAAGACACATATCGCATGGGTCGGGAATTCGAAGAATTTGCGAAGTCCCTCTTTCCGGAAAAGAACTTCATCCTGATGCACAGAACGACAAGCGGTTATGTGGAAGGAAGATATGCCGAGGACTGCATCAATCCAGATTATCTATTCCGGGACAAAGAAACAAAAGAAGAATTCTGGGTAGAATGCAAGTTCAGGAGCCGCAGAGGTCAGAACGGTACTTTGAACTGGACCGATTATTACCACCTGCAACGCTACAAAGAAGTGCAACAGAAAACCGGTAAAAAGGTATTCATCCTGATCGGTGTAGGCGGGATTCCAAAAGACCCTGCAGAACTGTTGTTCTTCCCTCTGGACAAAGTTCCTTACTATTCCCTTTATTATTGCACACAGAAAAAAATATTGATTGAACCGAAACCTTACAGGAACCTTCAAGAAATTCTCAACAAAATATGATTCCACGCATCAGAGATGTAAAAGGATATATCCATCGACTGACATCGTCATCTTCGGTGATGGGGGATAACGGTCCCCGAAGGGACCGGACACCTTGAGGGTGTCATTCTT
>NZ_JBEQWH010000026.1:0-1519 GCF_047501175.1 Candidatus Methanoprimaticola sp. MG2 | reverse complement strand
ATGACAAGGAAACCCAAGACTGCACAGATCCTAGAGACATGCCCGGAGGATCCTGTATCCTCCATATCGCCCGAACTCCACATGCTCCCATCCAACAGCATAGTCACCGGGCACAACATCCGCAGAGACCTCGAAGACAGCATCGGAGAGCTTGCGGAGTCCATCAGAGTCAACGGGATCATCGAGCCTCTCGTCGTTTGTAGACGCGAGGACGATCCCTTGACATACCTTCTCGTTGCCGGGGAGAGGAGGTATCGTGCAGCTTCGGTAGTCGGACTCGACTCACTGCCTTGTCATGTATACCCGGCACTCTCACAGTCACAGGTCCTCGAGATCATGTTCACCGAGAACCTCCATCGCAAGGACCTCAATCCCATTGAGGAGGCTGACGGCATCAGGAGGCTCCTCGATGCCGGCATGACGCAGGACGAGGTCGGCTCCCGTCTCGGGAAGTCGCAGGAATGGGTATCCAACCGTCTGAGGCTCCTCGATGCTCCCGAGTCCCTGAGGAACGGCGTCATTTCGCAGGAAATGACTCCGTCACACATCCTCAAGCTCCTCACATACAGGTCCAAGGTCCCCGAGGACATGTTCTCCGCCTTCGTGGACTACTTCGTGGACCACAAGGTCGATCCCGAAGGGGACCCTGTCCCCGTGTCCGGCATCGACGAGCTCTTCAAGAAGTTCCTCTCGAAGCACAGCAGGACGGACGACAGCATCGTCCTCTATGCAAGGTTCTCCCTCGGGGAGACCTTCTACAACGAGCATTGCACATCGTGTCCGAAGAACATCATGGACGGCCATGCCTGTCTGGACAGGGACTGCCTCGATAGACTGCGCGAGCACGGATCCGAATCGAGGGTCGCATCCGTTAGGGACGATCCGCTCGTCCATTTCGGCGATGGCAGGTACGGCATCACGGAGGGGTGCTGCGTTGGATGCGTCCGTATGGTCTCCGATGACGGGACCAACTGCTGTTCTGACAGGAAGTGCTTCGAGGCTCGTACCCAGGACTTCAGGGAGAGGGTCCAGGGCTATCGCCGCTGCATCGACGATGCCCTGAGGGACTCCATAAAGGAGGTGTGCTCCGAGGATCCCCGCGGGATGTTCGTCAGGTTCTCCAACGATCTCCTCGATAACTGCTTCGGGAACCTGCAGGACGACGGTATCACCATCGACGAGACGGACTCCGAGACGATCATCCTCGAGAAGCTTTGCATGCTCCAGTTCATGTCGAGCATAGGCATGGGATTCTCCTCCACGGACTATGTCCTCTCGCAGTACCGCAACTTCTGCAAGGACCATGGCATCAAGCCAAATGATCTCATGTCCTGGGACGATTGCATCAAGGAGGTCGTCTCCGAGATGTCGAGGGACATCCCACTTACTTCTCCCGAATCTTCGACCGACGATATGTCCGAGGAGGAGGCCCACGCATGAGCATCCCTCAAAAGCCTTTAACACGGACCTTTCCGATTTCCTCCGAAAACGGAAAGGGAGGTGAGAAAGGAATGGCAAG
>NZ_JBEQWH010000025.1:0-1543 GCF_047501175.1 Candidatus Methanoprimaticola sp. MG2 | reverse complement strand
GAAAGTAGCCTTCGTTGAAAAATAGCGGCTCCTCGATTTGTTATCGCCAAACAACAAAGACGGAGGAGCCGGAAGTGGACACTGCTGACATCGTACAAAACACATGCGAATCGGAAGTTCCGCCGTCTTCCTCGTCTTTTGGCGGACGGAGGAACGGAGATGACCATATCTGTCGGCATAGACATCCACAAGAAGACGAGCACTTTCTACGCACTCCTCGAAGACGGCGAGCCTTGGACGGAGTTCAACAGCCAGTTCCGCAGAGTCCCATCCACGAAGAACGGGTATCTTGAGGTGGCGGCCTACATAGGAGGCCGCGACTGCAACTTCCTCATGGAGAACTCCACGAAGACCCATGACTCGTACTGGATACTCCATTCGCTCGGTTTCGAGAACCTCCATGTCGCCCATGCGGCGGATCTGAAGAGGATAACCAAGAGCGACAAGAAGAACGATGACAACGACGCCATGATACTGGCGACGTACATGCGCGTGAAGCTCCTCAACGTGGACCAGTTCAGATGCTGCTACATCTGCACCCATGAGGAGATGATGGACCGCAGACTGTGCAGGATCGCCAAGCAGGAGATGATGGAAGCGGGTCGCCTGACCCGCAGGGTCAGAGCGGAGTTCCTGTTGTTCGGGACGGGATGTCCATACGATATAGACACGAAGATGGCCCACGAGTGGATGATGAGGCACCATGACCCTGCTCTCGCTGCGCTCGGCAGGGCCATGGAGGACAGTAGGATAAGGCAACGTGATCTGGAGAAGACCATCGAGAGCAGGTTCTCCGGCAAGCCCATCTACGAGAAGCTGAGGTCCATCCCCGGTTTCGGAGTCGTCACGTCCGCGTACCTGGACTCCATCATCGTGGACATCGACCGCTTCGATAACGCGAAGGAACTGGCATCCTACATCGGCATAGTCCCGAGACAGAGGGACTCCGGAGAGACGGAGTCCCACTGCAGGATAACGAAGACCGGCGATCCCAACGCCCGCTGGCTTCTGATCCAGGCGGTGTTCCGCCTGGTCTCCACACAGGCGGAGGATTCAGACTTGAAGGAGTTCTTCAACAGGAAGAACGGAGGCAGCATAGCCGAGCGGAAGGAGCAGGGGCTCAGGCCCGAATGCAGCCGCCTGGCCTTGGTGGCGAGCGCGAACAAGCTCTGCAGGATCCTGTTCGCGCTTCTGACCCACCCGGAGCGCACCTGGTGAGTTCCGCGCGGACCCGTGCGGAACGACCGAAGCGAGCGTACGTCCCCCTTGGGCACGAAGAACCCCTTGGTCTTATGGATCTCATCTGAAAGTGTGCGGAACACAGGGACGGAGAGGACCTTATGCTACCGTGCGGCACTCAGTGTGGCCGCGAAGCGAATAACAAAGTGGTCGGTTCGACGGCGACCCTCACAGGGCCCGTGTGATTCTGAGAACAGAGTGGTAAGGGCAAGCGGCCCAGACCACGGCTGGATGGATCAGCGGATGCTTTATACACCCTAACCCATCCTTGGTCTGAGCCGCTTTTTTTCAACTTAACAAAGGG
>NZ_JBEQWH010000024.1:0-1796 GCF_047501175.1 Candidatus Methanoprimaticola sp. MG2 | reverse complement strand
GTGATGGGGGATAACGGTCCCCGAAGGGACCGGACACCTTGAGGGTGTCATTCTTCGTCACAAACGGCTTACAACCAATCGATCTCGATTGACAGTCCGCCGATTGTCACGACAAGCCGGAACCCTCCGTTCCGGAATCTCGTATAGGAGATCATCAAACCACCTCCTGCACGGACCCATGATAAGAGGTTCCGAGGTTTCGCCGGCTACGAACCTGTGGCGAAACCAAGGTTCTCCGAGTCCGGCAGGGGGCATATCGGCTCCTTCTTCTTATACTTGCGTTCACGCATCCGATTCGGATTGGGCATCCTCACCGGAGACACGGGATCTGTTGAGGGCGGCGACATGAGGATCGTCCGCGACCGCTCCCGCCGGAAGCCTCCCGGTCCTTTGGAACTCCCTGTATTGGGGCCGGGTGAGAATGTACGTGTCGTATCCCATGCCATAGATACTCGGGACGTACGCGATCACACGATCGATGATGGCCGCACGCTCCTCCGGGGTGTGCAGCCTCTCGAGATCCTGCATGCCCTTGGTCTCCGGTGTGCTGCACTGCGGGACACTCATGGCGAAGTCCAACGCGGTGCGTCCCTCGAGACGGAGCCTCTCCTCGATCCTGGAGAGCTCGGACCGCACCAGGTCGTAATCGTCCCTCATGACCCGGATGGTGGACCTGCGGTCGTACATGACTGGCTCGTACGTCGGAGAGTCGATGCCTTCGAACCTGCCGATAGGTTGTCCGCAGTCCGGACACAGCCTCGGCACCCTCTCCTTGTACCTCCCGAGGACGCGCTGCCTGGTCACCGCGCCGAACACGCGATAGCTCTGGAAGCTCCCCTCCGTCCTGGCCTTGGTCCATTTGAGCCAATCGAACTCATCGAGATGCTCGGTCCAGAAGTTGGACCTCCTCCAACCGTCGCCGTAGACCATCATGGGGGTGATGGTCCTGGCGACCTTGACCCTGCCCCGCCCGGCCTCCGCCGGTATGACCAGGTCGTTGACGGCATCGTCCCAGTCCACATCGTGATCGAATGTCCCCAATCCGACATGGGTCATGATGTAGCCGAACGTGTGACGCACGGAACGGAGGTCCTCGTCGGGATGGATCTGATTGAAGACCCAAGACTCGGACCTGCCGTCATCGTTCCACATGTGATGTTGGGAATCCGCTCTCGCGAGGTCCTCGCGGAGCCTCATGTTCGAGAACCTCCCGAAGCCTACCGCGTGGAAATGGGGGGAGAGGACCCATGTGGTGCCGTCCTCGGACAGTCTCCACGGATGGAACACTATCGCTCCCGCATAGAATCCGTAAGCGGGGAGGAGGGCGACGAGGTCGTCGAGGAGCCCTGCGTACGAGTCGGACCTCTGCATTATCCCCTTCATCCACTCCTGCGGAGGACTGATCGCCCAATGCTTGGGCTTGTCGTACACACCGGTCTTCCTGCCGTGGATGTCGGAGGGGGTGCACACCCTCTCCTCCAATGTGAGGCCGATGTTCATCGCCTCATAGTTCATGCAGTTCGGACAACGGAGACTGCAACAATGGTTGGAGACGGCCTTGAGGAAATGAGAGGGGTCGTTCGTGCACATCTTCACGGAGAGGGGCTTCCCGGTACCGACCCTGAAGACGCCGCAGAGGGAGGACCTCGTCCTGTCGGGATCATGACCTGGAAGCGACCATATCACATTGGGAGAACCGTCCGTCATATCGGCGTTCCTCTCGCGGTCCTGATTCCCGGACCTCCTTCCGAGTATGATCTTGGAAAGGGATTGGTAACTAGCACTTATGGCAGGAT
>NZ_JBEQWH010000023.1:0-1831 GCF_047501175.1 Candidatus Methanoprimaticola sp. MG2 | reverse complement strand
ATGATGACGTTCGATGCTACGTTTAGTGCATGGTAAGCTGCCTCGGAATTGCCGGGAAACTCCTCAATGGAATTTCCTTGCAATGTTGTCCTGAGTAAGGCTCAGAACGATGTGAGATCCTCCGGGTCCGAAGACCCGGGGATCTGCTTAGGAGGTGATCCATCTGCAGGTTCCCCTACAGATACCTTGTTACGACTTAACCTTCCTTGCTAAATCTCAGTTTGAAGACCCCAATTAAAGGCCACCTCACTGAAACCCAACTCGGATGGTTTGACGGGCGGTGTGTGCAAGGAGCAGGGGCATATTCACCGCGAGTTGTTGATTCGCGATTACTACGGAATCCAGCTTCGTGAGGGTGAGTTACAACCCTCAGTCCGAACTATGGACGGGTTTCGAGATTACCTTCGCCTCTCGGCGTCGGAGCCCATTGTCCCGCCCTTTGTAGCGCGCGTGTAGCCCAAGAGATTCGGGGCATACTGACCTACCGTTGACCTCTCCTTCCTCTGACTTAGCGTCAGCGGTCCCAATAATGTGCCTCCATTCCGGAGAATGAAGTAGCAATTATCAGTGAGGGTCTCGTTCGTTATCTCACTTAAGAGAACGCCTTACGGTACGAACTGACGACGGCCATGCACCACCTCTCTAAAAATCTAGCAAGGTCATTAGCCTGGCTTTCATGTAATAGTCGCCCTTGGTGAGTTTTCCGGTGTTGAATCCAATTAAACCGCACGCTCCTCCCGTTGCGGTGCTCCCCCGCCAATTCCTTTAAGTTTCATCCTTGCGGACGTACTCCCCAAGTAGCAGACTTAACAACTTCTCTCCGGCACTGAATGCCCCCGAAGGGCCTCCAACACCAAGTCTGCAGCGTTTACACCCTGGACTACCGGGGTATCTAATCCCGTTTGCGACCCAGGGCTTCGTCCCTCACCGTCGGATCCGTTCTAGCTAGACGCCTTCGCCACCGGTGGTCCTTCTAGGATTACAGGATTTTACCCCTACCCCAGAAGTACCTCTAGCCTCTCCCGGTCCCAAGTCTGACAGTGTCCTCGGAATTCGGAAAGTTGAGCTTCCCGATTTACCCAAGGATTTACCAGACCGGCTACGAACGTTTTAGACTCAATAAAATCGACCACCACTTGGGCTGCAGGTATTACCGCGGCGGCTGGCACCCGTCTTACCCAGCCCTTATTCCTCAAGTTATCTACGCTTGAGAAAAGCTAGAACAAATGTCCTAGCACTAGGAATTCCCTCATCGGGGTTGCCCCCAGTGTGAAGTTTTCGCGACTGCTGCGCCCCGTAGGGCCTGGATTCGTGTCTCAGAATCCAACTCTGGGCTCCCTCTCTCAAGGCCCATACCCGTCGTCGGCTAGGGGGTACGTTACACCCACTACAACCTGATAGGCCGCAGAGCGATCCTAAAGCGCCGGAACTTTCAGCCAGAAGTCATTCCAGATCTCCTGACCTATCACTCATTATTATCAGTTTCCCGATTGTATTAGTGGCTTTAGGGCACGTTCTCCACGTGTTACTGAGCAGTTCGCCGAGGCCATTATGCCTCTCGACTCGCATGTCTTAATCGAATTCCTATAGCGGTGGCCGCCGGCAGGATCAACCGGAGTCAAATCTTTTGACTTTTCGTCTTTGGATGGATGAAAGAAACTGGCAGTTTACCATGTTTCACCGCTGTCCCGCTAAACGGCACACTCTTCGAATGATCCGTCTAACGGAACATTCGTAGCATCGAACGTCAGAATTCATGAGTGCACGCCTTTCGGCGGAGATCATGATTCTCCATCATTGCGGACTGTCTTAGCAGTCCCGCGTATTCCCG
>NZ_JBEQWH010000022.1:0-4169 GCF_047501175.1 Candidatus Methanoprimaticola sp. MG2 | reverse complement strand
TTTTGAAGAAACAACCAGATTGAATTACAGAATCGAGGAATTAGGAAACACACTAATGGGAAGGCGCACTTTTAATAATGTCCAATCAATCGCCGCAACGATTCAAATGAGCAACGTATGTCCCTTGGACTACCGCTACGGCCGCGAGGACATGAAGGCCGTTTTCAGCGAGGACAGCCGCATCCTCAACGAGATGCTTGTGGAGGCCGCCCTCGCCAGGGCGCACGCCTCTCTCGGGACCATCTCCGAGTCTGCGGCGAAGGAGATCACCCGTGTCGCGGACCTGAACGTCGTCAGCATCTCCAGGATCAAGGAGATCGAGTCGGAGACCCGCCATGACCTCATGGCCATGGTCAAGGCCATGACCGAGAAGTGCGAGGGGGACGCAGGGAAGTACGTCCACCTGGGCGCGACATCCAACGACATCGTCGATACCGCCACCGCCCTCCAGCTCAAGGCGGCCATGGAGATCGTCCTCGAGGACGTCGACAACCTCATCATGACGTTCGCCGCACTGGCGAAGAGGGAGAGGGACACCCTGGAGATCGGGAGGACCCACGCCCAGTTCGCCATCCCCATCACGTATGGGTTCAAGGTCGCCGGGTACATCGCCGAGATGATCCGCCACAGGGAGAGGATCGTCGAGGCTATGCCGAGGGTCTGCGCCGGGAAGATGGCCGGGGCCGTTGGTACCGGGGCCGCGCTCGGTAAGAACTTCTTCGAGATCCAGCGCCGCGTCATGGCGGACCTCGGTCTGACCTATGAGCCCGCCGCGACGCAGGTCGTCGGACGCGACAGGTACACCGAGGCCATATGCCTCATGGCCAACATCGCCGCGTCCCTAGAGAGGTACTGCACGGAGGTCAGGAACCTCCAGAGGTCCGAGGTCGCGGAGGCGTCGGAGTTCTTCGACGTGACGAAGCAGGTGGGGAGCTCCACCATGGCCCAGAAGAGGAACCCCATGAACTCGGAGAACGTGTGCGGCCTCGCACGCGTCGTCCGCGGGTTCGTGACCCCCGCGTTCGAGAGCCAGATCCTGTGGCACGAGAGGGACCTGTGCAACTCGTCCACCGAGAGGTTCACCCTGCCCCATGTGTTCATCCTGATCGACGAGATCCTCAAGAAGGCCGACTGGATCTACTCCGGCCTCGAGGTCCACAGGGACAGGATGCTCGAGAACATCGAGTCCTCCAGAGGGCTCGTCATGGCCGAGCCCCTGATGATGAAGCTCACCGAGAAGGGCATCGGCAGGCAGGATGCCCACGAGATCATCCGCTCGTCCGCGATGGTCGCCGAGGATGAGAAGAGGCACCTCAGGGACGTGCTGCTCGAGAGGGAGGACCTCAAAGGAATCCTGACCAGGGACGAGATCATCGCCACAATGGACGCCTCGAACTATGTCGGAGGCGCGAGGGAGATCGTCGACAAGATGGTCGCCGCCGCCGAGGACGTCGTGGGAAGGAAGGTCGAGTGAGATGGAGGCGAGACAGTTCCAGGGCCTGATCCTCGGGTTCATCGTGGGCATAGCGCTGTTCGCGTTCTTCTACTACGAGTCGCAGAACCTGCTGTGCCTCATCCTGATCCCGATCGGGGCGGTGATGGGCATGGCCCCGCAGCTCCTCAAACCCAAGGATATGGACGACGACGAATGACCGCCGTCCGCCCGCACTGGGCGGAACGGCGGGTAAAACGGTTCGGGGACGGGGAGGCATCCTCCCCTGCCCCGTTCATTCTTCGATCAGAGCACTTTCTTCCCGGCATCGGGTCCGGGTGCGACGTTGTAGACGCACTGGATGCACATCTTCACGAGGTGCTTCGCGGGTGCGGTCTCCATCCTGGAGTGGGCGATCGCGACCGCCTTCTCGTAGTCCGCGCCGGAGTCGTACACCTTCACCTTCCCCTTGACCTGCCAGCATCCCGCCTTGTACTCGGGGGACCAGAGGTAGAAGGACGCGATGGGGTTCTCCTCCAGGTTCTTCAGGGTCTTGCAGAAGAAGTTGTCGATGATCCAGATGTTCCCGTCCTCTCCGGGGAACAGCATCCCGACGGGGACGACGTTGGGGACGCCCTTCTTGTCTGCGGTCGCGAGCGAGAACACGCGCATGGACTTCATGCACTCGAGCATCTCGGGGGTCAGCTGTTTCTTGGTTGTGTCAGCCATGTATGATGAATCGTGTCGGTACTTTAAATAGCAGACCTAACGGGCGCCCGTCATTCCCGGAGACGGCTATCCTACATGTGACATGGTCACAGGGAATAATCTATATACAGGACAAATGAAGTACTGACCATGGAGAACGGGAGGATCTTCACCAGGGACTTCACACTCGATACGATCATCTCGTTCTGTTGCTCCCTGAACTATTTCACGCTCCTCATCAACATCACGGGGTTCGCGGCGATATCGTTCGGGGCGGATCCCGCCACAGGGGGCATGGCGGCAGGGATATACGTCATCGGAGGGCTGATCTCCCGCATAGTCGCGGGGAAGTACATAGAGCTGGTCGGAAGGAAGCGGATGCTGATCGCCGGTCTGACGCTGGCCGTCGTGATGTCCCTGTCCTACTTCCTGGTATCCTCGATGGCGATGCTGTATGCCGTGAGGTTCGTCCACGGGATGGCCTACGGGATATCCAGCACATGCACGTCCGACATCGTCGCCAAGCTCCTGCCGAGGGAGAGGAGGGGCGAGGGGCTTGGATACTTCTTCCTGAGCATCACGTTCTCCTGCGCCATCGGGCCGCTCGTGGGCATGACCCTGGGGAACAACCAGGACTACGACCTCGTGTTCGCGATGGGCACCGTGATGTACACGGTCGCACTGCTCCTGGCATTGGTCATACGCGTGCCGGAGGAGACCCTCACTGAGGAGCAGTCCGCGGAGGCCAGGAGCTTCAGGCTCTCCAATCTCTTCCAGTTCTCGGCGGTCCCCCTGGCGATGACCGTCATGGTGTTCTACTTCTCGTACTCGGGGGTCCTCTCGTTCATCTCGTCCTATGCCCACGAGATAGACATGGTGGAGGCCGCCACGTACTTCTATCTGGCAGTTGCCGCAGGGACGCTGCTGTCCAGGATCTTCGCCGGGAAGATATACGACCGGAAGGGGCCTAACAGGGTGGTCATCCCCGCATACCTAGGGTTCATGGTCGGGATGACGATATTCGCCACCACGTCCAACTCCGTGCTCTTCCTCGGTGCGGGGTTCATAATAGGCATCGGAGTGTCGATCGTCTTCTCCATCTGCCAGTCCATCGTGATATCGAGGACGCCTCCCCGCAGGTACGGGGTGACGACGTCCACGTTCTCCGCGCTCAACGACCTGGGGACGGGGATAGGCCCGTCCGTCCTGGGTCTGCTCATAACCGCCATCGGCTTCAGGGAGATGTATCTGGTGTGCGTCCTCGTCTCGCTGGTGAGCTTCCTCATGTACCTCGGGATACACGGTCTGAGGCACGGCAACAGGCCCGGGAAGGACATACTGCAGGATTCCGACTGACCGCGATGTGCGGGAGCCCCATGTCGTGCGGAATGGTCTCATTGTCTCGAGCTTCCGATGTGCCGTCAAGCTGTGGGAGGTAAAGACGCCCGAGAGGTCAGGATGGATCGCCAGACATCGGTGATAACTAGGCCTAACTGGAGAATAATCGAATCGCAGGACTGCCAGAAAATGCTTCAAACTGAAAAGTCAGACGTCAAAGTCAAGCTTGATGGTTCCCGTGTCTCCGATGAGGGTGTCCAATCCTAATCGGATGCGTGAACGCAAGTATAAGAAGAAGGAGCCGATATGCCCCTGCCGGTGCGGTCAGTCCGAGGTTTCCCGTGGATTGGCGTCCGGTGGAACCTCGGAACCTAAGTGCCCTTTGTGGCTCCGGCAGGAGGGAAAGCATGTTTTCCTTTTACCGGTACCCGAATGGCGGGTTCCGGCTTGTCGTGACAATCGGCGGACTGTCAATCGAGATCGATTGGTTGTAAGTCGTTTGTAACGAAGAATGACACCCTCAAGGTGTCCGGTCCCTCCGGGGACCGTTATCCCCCATCACTGAAAATAACGATGTCAATCGATGGATATATCCTTTTACATCTCTGATGTGTGGAATCACTTCGGATTGAATCTGAGGAATCCTCGAAGAAAGGACAGCCAGACAGTGTCGATGAGGGCCCTGAAAAGG
>NZ_JBEQWH010000021.1:0-4686 GCF_047501175.1 Candidatus Methanoprimaticola sp. MG2 | reverse complement strand
TGATGGCCATGACGACGATGAGGACGACGAGGATGATCAGCAGGTAGTCGGTGATTCCCATGCCAGACTCTGCGGGTGCGTCGGGAGAGTCGGGGACGTATCCGGACTTCTCGAGGCCACTGATCTGAACTTCGTAGGTGATCGTCTTGAATGTATCAGCAACAGTATCAGTTTCTGGAGTTCCCTCAGCAGTGAATGTGTTGCCGGAGATGGCGTCGCCGTTGACCTTGAAGGCAGCGGTTCCAGTCCATCCGTTGGTGAGATCGTAGGTGATCTCGTGTTCACCGGCAGAGACCATCAGGAAGTATCCTTGAATGATCTGGTCTCCATCATCGATCATTCCCTTCTGCATCAGGTTGCCATCGACATATACGTTGGCGATTCCCTCATTGGCGTAGACGAAGACCTTGTAGACGTTCTTCTCAATGATAGCGTTGACGATCTTCCAGTCCTCTGCTCCGACATGTGCAGCATCTGTGGCCTTGGCTCCCTCGGAGTTCTCCCATCCAGCGAACCATGCGTTCTCGACGGGTGCCTTCTCGACAGCGTCAACATCGACTGCGTTGGACTGTGCATAGACGGTCATCCAGAGTGCTCCGTCGACATTGTACTGGGTGCTGTACATCTTGTCGAGGACGGTCTGGGCCTCATCACTGATGGACGATCCCGCTGCAACATATGCAATTGCATCACTCATCATGGTGATGGGACCATTGATGGTCGCGACAGATCCTGTGGTATCCTCGGAGGTCATTCCGACGTACAAGGTCTTGAACGTCGCGCTTCCGGGAGCGGTGGTGCTGGATCCCGCATCCACGGAGAGGATTCCGCCGTTCTCGATCATGACCTTACCCGTTTCCGCAGCAAGGCTCTTGCCGGAAGCTACGGTGACGGTTCCCTGGATGTAGAAGTCTCCGTTGACAATCGCTCCTTCAGAGACGACGGTCGCACCAGATGCGACAATGAAGTCGACACTTGTACCTCCGATGGAGGTCTTTGCGGTGAACGTTCCTGCGACTATAGTGATGGAGGCGTTTCCGCTAATGTTCGAGTCTGCCTTCTCACCTGCGTTGACGAAGGCCATTGCTCCCTCGTTGTCGGCGACCGTGAGAGTCTTGATGTTCCCAAGTGCCACGGTGGTGTCTCCGACTACAACGGATCCGTTGAAGGTTCCGATGATGTCGAGTGTGGATCCGACAAGGGTGACGGAGGCTGCAGTGAATTTTGCTCCATTAATAACCTCGATCTCAGTGCAGTCGTCGGTGGCATCGAATGTTATGTCTCCTACGGTGACCTCGCCCTTGATCTCGATCTTCGACGCAACATCGGCGATGTTCGCGATGGCGACGGTCAGGGGGCTGACGCACTTGTACCCATCAGCATTGAGATAGTAGGCACCGGAAATGGGTGCTCCATCAGTAGAAAGGGAAGCAGGGCTTTCATTTCCAGTAGCGGGCTCAGCGTATTTGATTCCGACAAGGGACTCGAGTGTTCCGTTGACGACGATGGCACTGGAATCCGTGTATGTATCGGATTCAGCAGGCAGGATGTCGACGGCGGTCTTTGCGAACCTGGTCTCGGCAGTGATGTCGATCTCGGTCTGGAGCGTTCCGTCGATTGTGAGGGTGACTCCATCTTTGAGGATGAACCCTGCGGTCGCATCAGTGACGACGACAGTGACTCCGGAGGGAATCGTAGTGTTGCTCTCGAGCGTGACAGTTCCCTCGGTGGAGATGGTGATGACATCCCCAGGCTGAGCCTCAGCAAGTGCGGTCGCGAGATTAGTCCACTTGGCCCATCCGTCCTTGACGACCTTTCCGTCGATGACTTCCTCGGAGTAGACATCGCTCTCGATGGTTGCAGTTGTCACTTTGGTCTTGTCAGTGGCATACAGGGTGCCTTCCACATCGACGATTCCGGTTCCTGTGAGCTTTCCGGTAGCGTCGACATCGAGCTTGACTCCCTCATATTCCTCTCCACCTATCGTGAGCTTCCCTGTGACGGTGACCGTCACATCTGCGGGAATCTTGTTGGATGCGGTCAGGGTCTGATCTCCGAGGACGGTGATGGCCTTGATTGTGGCATCGGATCCTGCGACATTCAAGGCGGTGTCAATGGTGACGTAGTTGTAGATGGTGCTGGTACTGGTTCCCACGGTAACCTTGGTCTTGTACATGGCGGAGTTGACGACACCGGTCAGAAGGTTCTTGGACACTATGGATCCCTCGTCCTTGACGGTGACCGTCGCGGTCCCGTTTTCGAAGGTTCCATCGGTTCCGACTATCTTTCCTGTGACGTCGAGCTTTCCAGCGTTCCTGACGGTGATGTCCTCGTTGATGACGAGGTCGGAGGAGACGGTCGCTCCACCGAGTCCGGCGATATCGATTGCAAGAGTGGAGTTGTGGTCGGTCTCATCATCGCTGATGACGATGTTTCCGGAAACGTCCATGACGTTCTTCACGAGGAACTGGGGGTTGGATGCGCTCTCAGCCTCGGAGTCGTCAAATCTCTTGTTCTTTTCGAGAACAGCACCTTCGGTTACGGTGATTCCAGATACGACGGCTCCGTTCGTCGCAGTGGTGGTCGCGGTGATGGTAACCGTGTTACCGACAGTCGCAACATAGGATTTCTTTCCTTTCTCAAGGGTGATGCCCGCATCTGTTATGGTGATCTTCTTCCCGTTCTCCGCGACCCAGTTGACGATCTCGACCTTCGCACCATTCGCACACATGTTGATAGTGGAGTCGACGGTGGCCTTTACGTCGCTGTCATAGGTGACGGTTCCGTAGTTGTAAATCTCTCCATTGACGATTCCGTTGATCGTGAGGAGTGCGTCAATTCCGACCGTGAGCTTTCCGTTGCTGTTGACGATGCTTCCGTTCTCGGTGACGACGGCGGAAGATCCGGTCATAATCTCTACATCGGCGTTGTTTTTGATGTTGAGGACTCCGTCGACGGTGATTGTTCCGGATACCTCGATCTTGCTGTAGTTGTCGACATTGACTATTGCGGCACCGACGGGTCCGGTGGTCAGCTCTTCTGCGCCCATTATTACGATGGTTCCATCGATTTCGGCAGAGGCTGCATTGAAGTTCAGGACGGCTCCAGCGGACACGATGATGGTGCATCCCTCGGGAACGACGAGCTTTCCTTCGATGGTGATATTCGCATCCTTCACGATCGTCCAGGTCCCGGACACGGTGACGATCTGGGTGCTATCCAGTGTAACAGGGGTTCCAACTCCTATGAGTGTGCTTCCGCTGACGGTCATGTCCTCAGTGGCATCTCCTCCAGAGGGGATGACGGTGATTTCGGAATCGACGATAGAAGAATCGATGTTCCCAGCGTCGGGTCCCACAGACACGGTCCCCTGTTTCGAGGATTCAGTAGAGGTGGTGATGAGGGGTTCATCGGCAGTTCCGCCGGTCACAGTTCCGTCGATACAGACTTCGGACTTCGCGTTCTCCATCACAATCTTCGCACCATCTCCAGCAGTCAGATCCCCGAGGGTGAGCTTGGCTCCAGATTTGACGTTGACGATAACATTGTTTCCAAGAGTTCCAGAGATCTTCGCATCACCGTTCACAGTGATCGATCCATCGTCCTCTGTTTCGGCATCTCCTGTGATCACGACTGATCCCTCGGAGATTGTAATTCCGTTGTTTCCAGCCTTCACATCCTTGAACGTCGCTTTGTTGTCTCCAAATCCGATCGTTCCGGAAACTACAGTGTCTTTCGCGAGGGTGACAGTGTTCCCGGTAGCAAGATTGATCTCTCCGGTGCTGGTGAGAGTTCCATATTCAATTTCGAAATCAGCGTTGATGTCTCCACCGTTGATAGCAACAGTGGGGAATATGGTGGTGGGTTTCACATAGTCTGTGTCATAGTTGGAGTAGAACACTCCATTGATCTTCGCATCACCAGATACTGTGGTCACTGACGAACAGTATTCTTTTCCGCTGGTACTCCAGACAAATGTGGTGATTATTCCATTTACAGTTCCACCAGTAATATTGCATTCGTTCCAGTTTTGAACTGCGGATGCTCCTGAGTTTCCTCCAACACAGTTGATCGTTCCGCCTTCGATGTTCATCACACCGTAGTCGTCGTTCTTCAGCACGATGAAGTTGTTCTGGGTGAAAGTACCGTCTTTGATAGTAAGAGTTGCATTTTTGTCAGAGGTACCAAGGTTCGCTATGAGGGAGGATCCCTTCCATTCGTCGGGGCTTCCTGCATTGTTAGTAACATTGGCATAGTTGATGGTCATCGTGCCCTTGTTCCAAATAACATAGAATGTAGATTCAGAACCAATGTCTGTCCTCTGAATTACTCCAGTCTTACCATTACTGGAATCATCGATGATGAGGGTTCCTAGGTTCAAAATCGCAGGCGTACCTTCCGTGACACCTCCGCTGAGAATTTTACCATTGAGATCAATGGTAAGATCATCATCTGTAGCAATGGTTACTGTCTCATTCGTATTGTCGATGAGTTTGATAACTGCATCTTTCGACGCATTATTCACTGCTTCTTGCAGAGTGGCGTATTTTGTCTCGCCAATCTGAGCCACTTCTTTGGACCCAGAGTCTGCTGTTCCGTCAGCGCCCTCAGAAACAGGTGCGATCGCGCTGAACGCGCAGAACACCATTGCGAGGACGGCGACAGCCGCGAGGAGTTTGAGCTTGC
>NZ_JBEQWH010000020.1:0-9116 GCF_047501175.1 Candidatus Methanoprimaticola sp. MG2 | reverse complement strand
CTCCTTCCGAGTATGATCTTGGAAAGGGATTGGTAACTAGCACTTATGGCAGGATACTTTGAAGACTCCACCTTGGAGCGCAGGACGAAGCGCGTGATCGGATGGGTCATCAGTGCATTGGCCACGGCATGGCGCTCGAGGATCGGCAATGCGTCTATCATCTCCTGTGCCCTGCCGAGGGCCCCTATCATCCTGCCGTCCCTGTCGGTATCGAAATCTTCCAGTCTTCTTGTCGTCATCACGATCACTGCCTTGTCATGGATCTCCGGAAAGGGTTTGGAAAGGGTTTGCCCCGGGCTGACGCCCGGGTAAGCCGACACTTGCTCCGGGGGCGCCCGGCTGCCCCCATCGCTGCGTGTCGGTTGGACCCCCTGGCCCGGTCTCCGCAGGCCGTTCGGCCTCTGCTCCGCCGGGCCCCGCGTCTACGGACGCGGACGGGGGGTTACGAGGGATGGAGGGTGGTAGGTGGTCCCCCGGAGTCCCGGGGTCGACGGGGAGAGACTGCCGGAGATCCACGAAGGACACGGGAACGTCGACATCGAGGATGTGAGAGAGGCGGTCCGCGTACGTGGCACCGGATGATGACATCGCGGAGGTCATGCCGCTGCGGATCCTCGACGACGAGATGCGTCTCATGATCGGGGTGTCGGATATGCCGTTGAGCTCCAGGAATGTGAGAAATCTGTGGATCTCGGGATCATCTGAGAGGACCACCTCCGGAGGGAGACGGTATCTCTTGGCGAGGCGGAACGCCTCTGCACGGTCGATCTCCTGGTCTGTCAATACGATGGTCATGTCCGGGACCTCCTCCTGTCGGGGATGGAGACATGGGCGTTACGGAGGAAATGGGCGCACTCGTCGTTCCACCACGGGACGAGAGGCCATGCGGTGACCTCCGAATAGCGAGGGGAGAACACCATCGAGGCGATGGGGATCTCGGGATGCTCGAGGGCGAACCTGCGGATCATGATATTGGCCATGTTCTGGTTCTCCCGGAACTCCTCCCTCTCGAATCCCAGGTCCTCGTCGAACATCAGCTTGTGGAGCTCGATGAAGTTCTGACTCCTGAAAAGGGAGATGTCCGCATCCGAGAAGTTCTGGATCGTGAACACGACGACGATGTCCTTGTGGGAGATGATGCCCAGCCATCTGGGAAGCTCCGCGTTCTGTCCCGATCCGCGGGAATGGAAGATCCTGCCGAGGTCCTCTATCAGGACCACCGAACCGGGAGGGATATCGTCCACGTCATGGACGAGCGTATAACCGGGGAACATCGTGAGGTCCACATCAGCGGTCTCGAACAGGTAGTGCGGTCTCGAGACGAAGTTGGGGACCATGTTCACTATCGTATGAGCTAAAGCGGACTTGCCTTGCTTGCCGGAGGCACAGATGCCGATGATGCCGTGCCTCATGGTCTCGAGCTCATTCAGCAACCTGCTCCCCATCGTCCTCACCTCCGGATTCCGGCTCCCTGCGCTCCCTCAGGGGATCTAAACCGTTCAGGTACGAGTCGAGGTCGAGGCCGTCGAGCTTGAGGACATCGGAGATCTCGTCAGCGAGATAGCGGTTGGACCTTGCTGCGAGCTCCGTGGCGATGACCGTGGGCCTGCGACGGAGGTAGAGATTCTCGATGCTGAGCCTCTCGTAATCGGATTCACGCATCTGCAGGTCCGCCAAGGTGAAAGCTGCCTGCTCGATGGGGACCTCGTGAGGCCAGGCCGTCTCGATGACGCCGTTCTCGAGGTCCACCTTGCGGGCGAGGCGGAAACCATCCCCGGTCCTCCACGAGAACGTGAGGTTGTTCCCTCCGGATATCGCGAGCTCGGTGAGCAGGGGCACGGGTATGCGGTAGATCTCCCCGCGGAAGCTCTCGAAGTCCAGGACGAGATAGTCCACGGTGGGGACGCGGAAGAAGACCTTGGTGACGTAACGGCCTATGAGAAAGAACAGGACGAACGCCGCCGCGAAGATCTTGATCTGGTCGGAGTATTTCGCGACAAATGATCCGATATCGTCCCTGAACAATGCACCGACGATCACCAGGACGATGATGGACACAAAGATCAGGATCGGCCATCTCGCCGAGTACACCATGTCGGCCCACGTGCGTCCCACTGGAGCGGTGTCCTCGAAGGGCCGGGGATCGTCCTCGGAGTACATGCTCGACCTCGTACGACATCTTCCTGCGGTAGTAGCGGTATGCCAGATAGAATCCAGCGATGGCACCGATCATGGCCGCCAGTCCAGTCGCGACGGAGAGCTCCATCCTCAGACCCCCTTGATCTTTACACTGGACTTCCCCGCGAAGGGCAGTCCGGAATAGAACATCATCCCTCCGACGAACGCCAGGATGGATGAGATGCCCACATACCCGAAGGTCTCGGAGACATCGAGGAAAGATGCGATCGCAGGACCCATCCATGCCGAGGCCGTGAGGAGTGTGATCCCCGAGATCATCCTGAACAGTCTCACGGTCTCACCCTCTTGCAGTCACAGGAGGAGACCTCCTTGATGACACCTGAAGACGCGTATGCTATCCATATGGACACGAGCACCAGGAAAATGGAGATACCGAGCAGGATGCCGTTGGCCGCGATGAACTCCGCAGCAGTCATGTCCGGGATGTAGGTCAGTATGATATCGGAGAGCGAGGAGCTCCCGTCCCCGAACGTCAGCGCGGCGAGCGAGTTGCCGGTGAAAGCATAGGCTATGAAGTCGAGGATGAACAGGATGTTCAACACCGCGCTCAGGGTCCCGAGCCAGAAGTTCCAGTTCATGTCCTGCCTCCCTTCCTCTGCGGAGTGGCGATGATATAACCGGCAAGGAGGATCAGACCAATCACGACCATGGAGGGCCAAGCGCCCTCGATGAACTCCGTCAGGGACATCTGCCCGTTCAACAGGTTCACGTAGTACTCCATCTGGGAGACGGAATCCGCGATGTCCTGGGACGTGTTCCAGTCCAGATACAGATAGACGACGGAGCCTATCGCGCTCAGGGCACCGACGACAAGGGGCAGCATCAGATACCACCCACCTTACGGGACCTGACTATGAACGCGGCACCGAAGACGATCACGAAGAACAGGATCATCACATAGGGATCGCTCAGGAGATCCAACGTATCCTGAAGGAGATCGGGAAGCTCGAGCTCGTCGGGAACCACGGGGACCCATACGGCATACAGGGTAGCAGTATAGACGGTCCTGCCGTCGACGACCTTGGAGGTGACACTGGCATTGTTGATGTTCATCGGATACTCGTCACCGACATCGGATGCGGACGAGCCGGATGTCTGCGACCATCCCCCAAACATGTATCCCTCACGGGATATGCCGAGGTCCTTCACGGGGAAACGGTACTCCTCGGTCCCGACGGGGAGGACCTGCCGAAGTACCTTGTTATGGAATCCGCCTTCGAAACCATAATCGAGGTTGAGGATGAACGTCACATACTCGTCGGGGACTATGACACCGCCATCCCAAGACACGTTCACTTCAAATTGAAGGAGGAACGTCTTTGTCTCCGAATGATTGTTACGATCACAGGTGAAATAGATCCAATATTTGCCATGGGTGTCCTCTGCGACCTGCTGAAGAGCAGGCATTATGGTAAGGACCATAGAGTCACTAAATGGCATATCCGCTTTATCGACCGTCGAGATCTTGATCCATGAAGGAAGGACCTTATCGGTGATCTCGAAACCGATCTCATCAGGAGAGGATATCGATGAGACATCCATGATCTGCACAAGGTCCAACATAGCATCCGGATTGTCAACGCCGGGAGCATCATCAGTGGTCCATTCCATGATGAATTCCGGATCACTGGCCTTGAAACTCAGATCGTTCGTTATATTGATGACATGATCCGCCGCAGGAGGATCCCTGTACTCGGGATCGACCCATTCCGCAGAAGCATCGTCGGACATGACAACGATAGATGCCGACGACAGGATGATGATAGAGATGATGGCGAAAAGACGGGAATTCATGCGGACACCCCCTGGATGGTGTAAGTACCGTCATCGGCATAGACGATGGTCGGAAGTTTGATGCAGTCCTGGGACGGCGAAGTCGTCCATACGAGGACAGGTTCATTCTCCTCCCACACAGCGTACAACGTGGTCGTGCCGTTGTAAGAAACAGATATGGAATTGCCACCGACATAGGATGCAACCGTGGCCGAGGAGCTGGTGGACCATCCTAGGAACGTATATCCGTCACGGACCGGGGCGGTGGAGGAGACGGTGAAGGAATGGGAGGATGTGGACGACCCGGTATAGGTCTGTGTCGTCGGAGCCCCACTGCCTCCGTTGGCATTGTACTGAAGCTTACAGGTGTACGTGATCTTCTCCCACACGGCATACAGCGTGACATCATCGTATGTGACGGAGATCGAATCGCCACCGTGATAGGATGCCGTCGTAGCAGTGGAGGACTTGGACCATCCAAGGAAGTTGTATCCGGACCTGGTGGGCTCAGTGGAGGAGACAGTGAAACTAAGGATCGATGACGTACTCGAGGAGGTCTTAGTCTGTGTGGACGGTTCCCCGCTCCCGCCGTTCGCGTCATAATACAGATTATAGTTGTAGGACGGGTTGCTGACGGTGATCGTCTTGGTCTTCGTAACACCGGAACCATCTGCAGCAATAGCCTTGATGACAGCGGTCCCTACAGCGACCCCCTTTATGACACATCTTCCGCCAGTCGTGGTATCCGATGTGCTGGTAATCGAGACACAGGAACTTCCAGATTGGATAGACCAGGTGACATGACGGTCATCCGCGGATGTCGGGGATGTAGTCGCCGTAAGAGTAAGGGTAGAACCCTTTGTAACGGTGCTAGATCCAGAGATCGTAATAGATGTAACAGGCTCAGGATCCAAAGCTTCAAAATACAAATATGTAGCGAAAACCTGAGTCTGTGAAGAATTCATTTTTGCAGATTCATGCTTACCAGGAAAACTAGAAATGAAATCATAAAAATTGGTAGCATTACCTGAGATCTTAAAAGGAGAATATGTGAACTCTCCCGATGTCCTAGAAGATCCGTATGTAACTGTGATGTCATAAGAACTCAAAAAACTCTCAAGACCAGATCTATTATCATTCAAAACATTTCCAACTGCAATGTTTGTAAATGTATCATTTGGATGAAATTTAACAGTATAAAACGTACTGGCAGAATTCAAAGATACACCCAAATCCGGAAACGTTCCCTTGGAAACTGAGACTGTCGCTTCAGATTCCTCCGACTCGAATGCGATGGCGGAACCCATCGCGCAGACGGAAAGAATGACGACGGACAGCACAGCGAAGATCCTGAGTCTCGAATCCATCAGCGCCTCCCTCCCTTGTTCTTGGTGGACCTGGAGAATCCGGAGGAGGATCTCTTCGTAGGCTTGGACTCCGGGATATTGTTGACGACCTGGACATCGGTCTTCTCGGGAAGGAGAATCTTGACCGCGACATAGACGACCATCCCGCCGATGATAAGGAACGCGAAGGTCTCGACGTTGTTCTCGGAGAGACCGGTGGCATCCGAGATGGAGGAAATGGCAGACCCCCAGGCATGGTATATCGTGTACCCGATGCCGCCTGCGGCACCGACCTTCAGCCAACTGCTGAGCTTGGTCGTCGAGAGCCACTTGGATATCGACGAGGACACGTTGGCCAGGCGAGCGGAAAGGCTCATGGTGATCTTGCCGCCCTGAGAACCTGCCTTGAAAATGGAAAGCCAGCCCATGGTATCGATAATGGGAGGGGGCCGGTGGCCCCCTCGTTTGGACGTTCAGCGACCTCCGACCCTCTTGGAACCCTTCACGGAGTTCTTGGAGGACCTCTTGACGAGCATCACGATGGCGATGAGCACGAGAACGGCGATCAGAATATAGACGATGATGGACCAGTCGAACGCATCATCGACATCGACGGTGATCTTGCCGCTCACCTCGGAAGATCCGAGGGAGTTGATTCCTGTGCACTTGTAGGTGTAGGTCCCGTTCTCCTTGTAGGTGTGAAGGACCGAGAATCCCTCGGCGGTCTCGCCGTCCCCGAAGTCCCAGACGACCCTCTCGGCATTCTCCCCGGTCCAGGTGAACCTGAAGGTGCGGGTACCGGTCTCGGTGATCGCCGCGTTCTCATTGGACTCCCCCTCGGCGGAGACGTCCATGAACAGGGAGAACCTCATGACACCGGGGGTGTACGTCCCATCGTCCGCGTAATCGTACACGGGCTGGACAACACATGCCGCAGTCGGGATGGAGGTCCACTCGATGACCGGCTCGACAGTGATGGTGACGGTCTGCGTGGCCTCCTGCTTCTCAGGGGACACAGCCTTCAGGATATACGTGACGGTCATGGCATCGGTATACTTGGTAGGGACCTGTCCGGTGACCTTCCCTTCAGCCACGGCGAGCCAATCCGTGATGCCGTCCCCGCTTATGGTCCAGGTAACACCTGCGACATTGGCCGCAGGAGTATACGAGTAAGACTGCCCTACCTTGAAGAGATCGGCAGGTGCGGTAGAGGTGATCTGCAGAACAGGCTCACCGACGATCACCTTCACTTTCACAGTGGCAGTCTGAGCAGGTCCGTCGATCGCGGCTCCGAGAACGGTTATGTCAAAGGTCCCGCGCTCGGTGGGAGTTCCGGAAAGGACCCCGTTGGAGAACGTGACCCCTGCAGGAAGGGTACCGGAAGTGGACCAGGTGACGGCGACATTGGAGGTCACCGTGATCGCGGCCATCTCGGAGCCCTGATGGACAGTGGTGGTGAGCGCGGAAGCGGTCAGCTTCGCGACAGAGAACACTGTGATCGTGACGGTCTGATTGATGGTCTGTCCCTTGGGCGACGTGGCCTTGATGACGATCTGGCTGTCGGTCACCGTATCGACCGAGGGGGCGGTACCGGAGACAACACCTGCAGACGTGACCGTAAGCCAATCCGCACCGGAGACCTTGGAATAGGTGGTGCCGGTGATGTTGGTCGCCGCATTATAGGTGAACTTGGCACCGGTGATCGCCTCCACCGCATCAGGCGCGGTGTAGTCGATATCCTCCTCGGTACCGGTGGTGGCATCGAGGGTCGTCATCCTGAGACCGAGGAAAGAAGCGATCTGCTGAACAGGATTGCCGTTCTCGTCGTACTCGTAGACGGGAGTGACGACACAGGAGGCAGTGGGCTTGCTGGTGAACTCGAGAGTAGGCTCGATGCTGATGGAAACGCTCTGGGTGACGTTCTGTCCTCCGGTCGTGGTGGCCTTGACGGAGAACGTCTCGGTAGCGTTCGCATCGTACGTGGCGGGAACGGACCCGACTACCTTCCCGGAACTGATGGCGAGCCAATCGGGAGCTCCGACGAGCGACCATGTCACATCCTGATTGGCAACAAGGGTGTAGGAGTAGGACTGTCCGACCTTGAAGATCCCTGTAGGAGGCTCGGAGGTGATCTGCAGATCGGCCTCCGAGATGTTGAAGGACAGATTGATCGTGGCCGTCTGAGAGGGGCCCTCGAGAGAGATGCATGAGAACACGACGGTCGAGGATCCGACGGATGTCGGGGTCCCGGTGATCGTGATCGCCTTGTCACCGGACTTGGAATAGCTCACCCCATCAGGAAGCTCCCCGGACTTGACGGAGAACGTACCATTGAGATTAGAAGAAACTGTGACAGTCGAAATCGTCTCTCCAACGGTTCCGGAGACATTGGATGAAGTGGTCGTAAGCTTAGCAACGGGGAACACGGTGAACGTGACCGTCTGTGTGAGAGTCTGTCCTCCAGGACTAGTAGCCTTGATACCGAATGTATATTCAGTCTCAACAGTGACCGAAGGTGCGGTCCCAGTAAGCTTTCCTGCAGATGTTACGGTAAGCCATGAAGCGTTCCCTCCATCCTTAGAAAAGGTCACACCATCCGTATTCGTAGTGGCCTGATACGATATGGAGGATCCAGAGATCGCATCGACAGCAGCAGGAGATGTGAAATCCATATCTATTTCAGAAAGAGGTACAAGATCCAACCAAGTAAGGAACGTCTCAGTCATAGATGCATTCGAAGTAGAAGACCTTATTTCATTTGTAAATGGAAGAATATCCAAGAAATCATTTGCATTACCTGAAATCATAAAAGGTGAATAGGTAAATTCCCCAGATGTTTTAGAAGCTCCATATGTAACTGTGATGTTGTATGGATTCAACTGATCTTCGATAGTCGATTTACGATCATTCAATACGTTTCCAACTGCAACTTTTGTAAAAACATCACCTGGATGAAATCCAATGACGTAGTACGTACTAGATGAATTAACAGAAACTTCCAAATCAGGAATTGTCTCCTGCGAGACAGAAACTGCAGCATCCGATTCCTCGGAGATGATGGCCACCCCACAGATCCCTGCGGCGATGACCGCGAAGACTGCGAGAGAGGCGAACAATGCGTTATTTTTCATAAGAATCAGTCCATCAAATAATTACAAATTGCATCCTTCTCAACTGCCGAGATTCCAGAAGCTCTCTCGACATAGCTTATCATGGCATCGCGTTGTTCCTCGGAAAAATCGTAAAAGGACTTCTTTCCGGAACGCAGAGCCTCAAGATTGATTGAAGGATCCTTCGAATTCAGAGAATGTGTTCTCTCCAGTTCCTCAAGTCTTTCCAATTCTGGATTCCACCACGGAGGTCTGACAGAGGATCTCTGAGATTTCGATTGATTTCTAGCCTTCTTATCGTCATTACGGTTCGAAGACTTGACAGGAGAATTCACACGCCCCTTCCTGTCAAAGGATTTCTTCTTAAGGACAACATATTGAGAATCACTCTTGTCCCTGAAGAAATGCGGATTATTCCTGACAACCATTTCGCAGGCCCGAATGAAGGCCGGAGAACCTGTCTTACGAAGGGTCTTCATGGCCTTGCGACGACCTGCAGCACCCCCTTTGTTGGAAGCCAGGAAATGATATGCCTGCTGATACAAGCTCATCTTACCTGTGCTATTGCCACTCATAAGCAACTCCTGTCCGATCCTCAGAACAAGAAGGACTGGACGGATTGCCTGTCATTGTACCCGGCAGGCAGGGTCGGTCTCTTGACATCCGCTCCGGGATGTCCGATGACAAG